>JAYSEE010000309.1:0-3955 GCA_041914045.1 Ferrovibrio sp.
ATCCCCATGCCGAACTTGGCGTCCTCGCCTTCGCTGATCATCCGCGCATTGAAGCGGCGCAGCGGGTTGCTTGCCACCACCAATTCCTTGCGCGCGGCGAATTGCCAGTTGGGATGGAAAACCGGGATGAAGGCCTGCTCATCAATGGTCATTTCCAGCGCCTGCTGGGTCAGCGCGATGCGCTTGGCCGAGTCCATCTCGATGGCGGCTTTCTGGATCACCGCATCAATCGCCGGATTGGAATAGCGGGTGCGGTTGGCCGCGCCCATGCCGCGCGCCGGATCCGAGGTGTGAATCATCACGCGCGGGCCCACCAGGGCTTCCTCGGTGCCGTATTGCGCGATGAAGGCGGAATATTTCTGCGTGCTGGCAGCGCCGAAAAACACCGTGCCGGGCACTGCCTCGATGGCGACCTGCAAGCCGATGCGGGTCCAGGTCTGGCCGATCGCCTGGGCGATATCGCGATCCTTCGGATAGCGGTCGCCGGTGGCATGCAGGGTGATCTTGAAGCCATTGGCATAGCCGGCCTCGGCCAGCAGTTTCTTCGCCTGTTCGAGATCGAAGCGCTGCGGCTTCAATTTCTTGCTGGTGCCGGCAAAGCTGGGCGGCATGAATTGCGATGCCGGCGTCACCGAACCATCCATCAGGCGGCTGGCGATCAAGTCGCGGTTGATGGCCAGCGACAAGGCGCGGCGCACCCGTTTGTCCTTCAGCGGATTGCCCTTCAGCGGCGGCTGGCCGTCCTTCGGCCCGATGAAGGGGCTGTCGCCGCGGGCGGAATCCAGCGCGATGTAATGCACCACCGAACTGGGGCCGCTATACAGCGCGAAACGCGCATCCTCGCGGAAACGCGGAATGTCGCCCGGCGGCACTTCGTCGATGGCATCCACCTGGCCGGACAGCAGATTGGCGATGCGGGTGGGATCGCTCTTGATCACTTTCTCGATCACCTTGCCCCAGATCGGCTTGGGGCCCCAATAGGCGGGATTGGCGTCCAGCGCCAGGCGCTCGCTGTTCACCCATTCGGTGACTTTGTAAGGGCCGGTGCCGATGCAGGCCGCGCCGGAATTGAAATCCGCCGTGCTGGCATTGGCAAACGCCGCCGAAATGATGAACACGCGCGAAAGATCGCCCGGCAGGGTGGGATTCGGCTCCTTGGTATGGAAGCGGATCAGATGATCGTTGACGATCTCCATCCGCTCGATGGACTTGGTGAAAGGGCTGAACAGATTGGGGCTGTTGGGCACATTCGGCACGCGATTATAGGTCGCCACCACATCGGCGGCGGTGAAGGGCGCGCCATTATGGAATTTCACGCCCTTGCGCAGGGTGAATTCCCAGGTCAGTTCATTGACCAGCTTATAGCCGGTGGCCAGCCCCGGCTGCACATTGAGATTGGAATCCAGCAGCATCAGCGCATCGAAGATCAGGCTGTGGCTGGAGCCTTGCGGAAAGCCGTTGAAGAAATGCGGATCCAGCGTGTTCAGCTCCAGCTTGGTGCCGAGCGTGAGCGTGCCCGGCGTCACCGTAGCCTGGGCCATGACCTGGGCCATGACCTGACCCGCCAAACCCGGCGCCAGCAAGCCGGCAGCGGCACCGCCGAGAATAAGTTCACGCCGGTTGATGTGATGCATTGCAGCCTCCATGTCGCTTTCATTAGTATAAGAACGACCTTCCTCCCGCTGTCAAACGGTAACGCTGTCACATGCCCCATCTGCCCCGAGTCGCCTTCGGCGGCTTCATGCTGGAAAGCAACAACCACGCCCCTGTCGCTACGGAAGCCGAGTTCCGCGATGCCGTGCTGCTGGAAGCCGATGCCCTGCTCGCCGATATCGCCAAGCCCGCGCCGGCCGTGCCGCCCACCGTTACCGGCTTCACCCAAACGATGGACGGCTACGGCCCCTGGCAAAAGCTGCCGCTGATCATGGCTGCCGTGGGCGCTTCCGGCCCGGTGGATCAGGATTTCTTCGATTGGGTGGTCAAACGCATGGTGGAGGAATTGCAGCGCCATATCCGCGAAGGCGGACCGGTGGATGCGATTTTCCTTTCGCAGCATGGCGCCGCCATCGCCACGCGCGACATCGACCCCGACGCCACGCTGTTCCGCGCCCTGCGCGATGTGGTCGGCCCGGATGTGCCGCTGATCGCCACGCTGGACCTGCATGCCAATGTCAGCCGCGCGATGATCGACCTGACCAGCATGCTGGTGAGCTATCGCTGCAATCCGCATACCGACATGGCGGATCGCGGCGCCGATTGCGCGCGGCATCTGCAACGCCTGCTGGGCCAGGAGCCTGAGCCGGGCGAACGGCCGGCGCACGGCTTTCAGAAGCTGCCCTTCATTCCGCCCTCCACCTCGCAGAATACCAAGGCCGGCCCCTATGCCGATCTGATCGCCTTCGGACAACGCTATGTCGGCGGGGATGTCTGGGATGTCTCGATCAATTCCGGCTTCTCGCTGGGCGACACGCCGAAAAACGGCATGTCGGTGATCGTGACCGCCGATAGCCAGGCGCGCGCCGATCAGGTGGCGCGCGAAGTGGCGGCGCAGGCCTGGGCGACGCGGCATGATTTCGTGGCCCGGCTCACCAGCATCGCCGATTGCACCGCCATGGCGCTGGCGGCCGCGAAGGATGCGGCGAAACCCGCCTTGCTGTTCGCCGATGTGGCCGACAATCCCGGCGGCGGCGGCGGCGGCAACACGCCCTATCTGTTGGATGCGTTTTTCAAAGCCGGCGTGGAAGGCTGCGCGCTGGGGCCGTTCTTCGATCCGGAATTGGCGGCGGAAGCGCATCGCCTGGGCGAAGGCGTGCAATTCCCCGCCACCTTCAACCGCAAGCCTTCCACGGAATTTTCCGGCACGCTCACCCTGCCGGGCCGCGTGGTGAAATTGTCGGACGGCCTGTTCGTCGGCCGGCGCGGCATGGCGGCGGGGCGGCAGATGGATATGGGCAAGGCGGCGGCGATTCAGGTGGGCGGCATCACGGTGATCGTAACCACCTATCGCCATCAGGCGCTGGACCCGATGTTCTTCGAAAGCCTCGGCATCGACTTGCGCAAACTGCGCAGCCTGGTGGTGAAATCGCGCGGGCATTTCCGCGCCGGCTTCGACGATATCTTCGCCGACCAGCAGATCATCGAGGCCGACGCGCCGGGCCTCACCACGCCGATGCTGCAACGGGTGCCCTGGCGCGAAGTGCCGCGCCCGATCTTCCCGCTCGATCCCGAGATGGACTGGGCGCCGGCTTGATTTATTAAGGGCGCAAGAATCCAACCGTGTCGTAGACTTCGCGCAGCACTGGCGCCGAAAGTTCGCGCGCCCGTTCGCCGCCCTTGCGCAGGATGCCGTCCACATAGCCTGGATCGGCCATCAGGCGGCGCATCTCGGCGGTGATCGGGCCCATATGGGCCACGGCCGCCTCGGTGAGCCCGCGCTTGAAATCGGCGAAGCCCTTGCCGGCGAAGTCCGCCACCGCATGGCCCAGCGGCTTGTCGGTCAGCGCGGCATAGATGCCCATCAGATTCTGCGCTTCCGGACGGCCTTCCAGACCTTCCACGGTTTCGGGCAGGGCCTCCGGATCGGTCTTGGCGCGCTTGATCTTGTCGGCAATCGCATCCGCCGTGTCGGTGAGATTGATGCGCGACTGATCGGACGGATCGGATTTCGACATTTTCTTCAGCCCATCGCGCAGGCTCATCACGCGGGTGGCGGTGCCGAAAATCTGCGGCTCGGTGAGCGGAAAGAATTCGCCGTTGTAATCGTGATTGAATTTCTGCGCGATGTCGCGGGCCAGTTCCAGATGCTGCTTCTGATCCTCGCCCACCGGCACATGGGTGGCCTTATAGGCCAGGATATCGGCGGCCATCAGCGCCGGATAGGCGAACAGGCCCAGCGACACATTCTCGCGGTCCTTGCCGGCCTTGTCCTTGAACTGCGTCATGCGGTTCATCCAGC
>JAYSEE010000310.1:0-3951 GCA_041914045.1 Ferrovibrio sp.
AGCCGAACAGCTTGTCCTTGCCCGAGCGATATTCCGCCACCTTGTCGGCATTGGCGGCCATCACCTGGTCGATCACGGCTTCGATGGCTCCCGTATCCGTGACCTGGCGCATGCCCTTCTCGTCCACCACCGTGGCGGCATCCTTGCCGGTCTCGACCATCAGCGCGAACACATCCTTGGCCAGGCGGTTGGAGATGGTGTCGTCGGCGATCAGGTCGATCAGGCCGCCGAGCTTTTCCGGCGTGATGACGAAATCCGCCATGCTCTTACCCGACTTGTTGAGCGCGCCGAAATATTCGGTGATCACCCAATTCGCGCAGAGCTTGCCATCGCGGCCCTTGGCCACCGCCTCGTAGAAATCCGCCGTCTCCTTCTCGGCCACCAACACGGCGGCGTCGTAGGGGCTGAGGCCCAGCTTGTCGATGAAGCGGGCCTTCTTCTCGTCGGGCAATTCGGGCAGGCTGGTCTTGATATTCTCCACCCAGCCGGCATCGAGTTCCAGCGGCAGCAGATCGGGGTCCGGGAAGTAGCGATAATCATGCGCCTCTTCCTTGCTGCGCATGGAACGGGTGACGCCCTTGCCGGTATCGAACAGGCGGGTTTCCTGCACGATCTGGCCGCCGCCCTCGATCACGTCGATCTGCCGCCGCGCCTCGTATTCGATGGCCTGCATCACGAAGCGCACGGAATTGACATTCTTGATCTCGCAGCGCGTGCCGAGCGGAGCGCCGGGCTTGCGCACGCTCACATTCACGTCGGCGCGCATGGAGCCTTCTTCCATGTTGCCGTCGCAGGTGCCGAGATAGCGCAGGATGGTGCGCAGCTTCTTCAGGTAAGCGCCGGCCTCCTCGGAATTGCGCATGTCGGGTTCCGACACGATTTCCATCAGCGCCACGCCGGAGCGGTTCAGGTCGATATAGGACTGGCTGGGCGACTGGTCATGCAGGCTCTTGCCGGCATCCTGCTCCAGATGCAGGCGGGTGATGCCCACTTCGCGGCTGGAGCCGTCGGGCATGTCGAGCGTCAGAACGCCCTCGCCCACCACCGGCTGCTTGAACTGGCTGATCTGGTAGCCCTGCGGCAGATCGGCATAGAAGTAATTCTTGCGGTCGAAGACCGAGAACAGATTGATCCGCGCCTTCAGGCCCAGGCCGGTGCGCACCGCCTGCTCCACGCAATAGGCATTGATCACCGGCAGCATGCCGGGCATGGCGGCATCCACCAGGCTGACCTGGGCATTCGGCTCGGCGCCGAAAGTGGCCGAGGCGCCGGAAAACAGCTTGGCCTTGGAGGAGACCTGGGCATGCACTTCCATGCCGATCACCAATTCCCAAGCGCCGGTGGCGCCCTGGATATAGTTCTTTTCGTCGCCGCTCATCTTACTTGCTCCACCAGACATCGGGCCTGGCTTTGAAATCCGCCGCTTTCTCAACGCTGCGCGCCACGCGCAGCAAAGTGGCCTCGTCGAAAGGCCGGCCGATCAATTGCAGGCCCAGCGGCAAGCCTTCCGCGTTCAGGCCGGCCGGCAGCGAAATGCCCGGCAGGCCGGCCATGTTGACCGGCACGGTGAACACGTCATTCAGATACATGGCGATGGGATCGTCGCTTTTCGAGCCCAGCGGGAAAGCCGCGTTCGGCGAAGTGGGCGCGAGGATGGCGTCCACGCGCTGGAAAGCCTGCTCGAAATCCTTGGCGATGAGCGTGCGCACCTTCTGCGCCTTGGTGTAATAGGCATCGTAATAGCCCGCCGAGAGCACATAGGTGCCGATCATGATGCGGCGCTGCACCTCGCGGCCGAAACCGGCGCCGCGGGTGTTTTCATACATCTCGATCAGATCCTTGCCCGGCACGCGCAGGCCGTAGCGCACGCCATCGTAGCGCGCGAGGTTCGACGACGCCTCGGCCGGCGCCACGATATAGTAAGCCGCCAGCGCGTAATGGGTATGCGGCAGCGAGATGTCGATCACCTCGGCGCCCGCATCCACCAGCCATTGCTTGCCCTGGTTCCACAAGGCTTCGATCTCGGCATTCATGCCGTCCATGCGGTATTCGCGCGGAATGCCGATGCGCAGACCCTTCACGCCGTCTTCCAGCTTCGCCGTGTAATCCGGCACCGGCATGTCGACGGAGGTGGAATCCTTCGGATCGAAGCCGGCCATGGCGCGGAGCATCAGGGCGGCGTCGCGCACATCGCGGGTCATCGGTCCGGCCTGATCCAGCGACGAGGCGAAAGCCACGATGCCCCAGCGCGACACGCGGCCATAGGTGGGCTTGATGCCGGTGATGCCGCAAAGCGCGGCCGGCTGGCGGATCGAGCCGCCGGTATCGGTGCCGGTGGCGGCCAGGGCATAGCCGGCGGCGACGGCGGCGGCGGAACCGCCCGAGGAGCCGCCCGGCACCAGCTTTTCGCCCTTCGGGCCGCGCCAGGGATTCACCGCCGGGCCGTAATAGCTGGTCTCGTTGGACGAACCCATGGCGAATTCGTCGAGATTCAGCTTGCCCAGCATCACAGCGCCTTCGCGCCATAGATTGGCGGTGGCGGTGGATTCATAGGCCGGCACGAAACCGTCCAGGATATGGCTGGCCGCCGTGGTCAGCACATCCTGGGTGCAGAACAGATCCTTGATGGCGATCGGAATGCCTTCCAGCAGACCGGCCTTGCCCGCCTTGCGCCGCTCGTCGGCGGCCTTGGCCATGGCCAGGGCCTTTTCCGGCGTTTCGGTGATCATGGCATTCAGCGGCTTGGCCGCCTGCATGGCGGCAATGCTGGCCTGGGTCAGCTCGGTGGCGGTGAAATCCCCCTTCTCCAGATGGGCGAGCGCAGCGGCAATCGTGAGAGCGGCGGGATTGATGCTCATCACTCCACCACCTTCGGCACGGTATAGAAGCTGCCCTGGCGGCCCGGCGCATTGCGCAGCACGGCCTCGGGGTCGCCGCCGTCGCTCACCTTGTCCTCGCACCAACGCAACTTCATCGGCGCCACCGAGGTCAGCGGCGGCACATTGTCGGTATTCACCGCCTGCAACTCCTCCACGAAGGACAGGATGGTGTTCAATTCGGCGGTCATCGCCTCCTGGCGCTCGGGCTCCAGTTTCAGGCGGGCCAGCTTGGCGATCTTCGCCACCGCCGCTTTATCCAATGACATGCGCGCACCGTTGGTTATAGTCCAAAACGAAACCGAGGCGATTCCCGCCGCGACTGGGTGGAATCTCCTTGAAATGGCGGCGGAAAGTAGCATTCGTGACCGAACCCGGCAACCCATCCTCCCCCCCGGAACAGACCGCCAATAACGGCCGGCCGCCGCGCCAGCGCGCGCCCAAGCCGGGCACCGAGGCGATCCGGCTGCAAAGCGGCCTGCGTTTCCTGGGGCTGGACCTGGGCACCAAAACCATCGGCCTGGCGCTGTCGGATGCCGGTCACCAGATCGCCACGCCTTACGCCACCATCCGCCGCCGCAAGCTGAAGGACGATGTGGCCGACCTGCTGGCCGTGGTGGAAAAGGAAGGCGTCGGCGCCCTGGTGCTGGGCCTGCCGATGAATATGGATGGCAGCGAGGGCCCGCGCGCCCAGGCCAGCCGCGCCTTCGCCCGCAATATCGCCCCCCTGGTGCCGGTTCCCCTCACCTATTGGGACGAACGGCTCTCCACCGTGGCCGTGCAGCGCATGATGGTGGAAGCCGACCTGAGCCGGGCAAGACGGGCGGAATTGGTGGATAAACTGGCCGCCGGCTACATCTTGCAGGCCTATCTGGATTGGCTCGCCGGCCAGCCCTGAGCAGCGATTTTCAACCGCATGGTTACTTTTTAGGCGAAGCAGCCTATACTCATTCGCAACTGGCGGGACAGCCAGCCGTCCGCACAATTCGCTTACAATCACGCTCGCCCCGGGAAGCAGACCAGTTATGACCGACGTTGCAATGCAGTCTCCCCTGTCGCCGTAAGGCAATACGCG
>JAYSEE010000311.1:0-1491 GCA_041914045.1 Ferrovibrio sp.
ATAGATCGCCACCAGGCCCAGCGAAGCGATGCCAAGCAGGATGGCGGCGGAATTCATGGTGATGAGGATGACGAAGCCGAGCAGCGATTGCGCCACCAGCCAGGCCCAGGCTTGCTTCAGGCTGACTTGCCCGGCGGGGATCGGCCGCAATCTGGTGCGTGCTACCCGGCCATCGAAATCCCGGTCGGCAATGTCATTGAAGGTGCAGCCGGCGCCGCGCATGATGACGGAGCCGATGCCGAAAGCCAGGAACAACCACCAATCCGGCCAGGCGCCTGGCTGGGTCAGCCGGGTGGCCAGCGCCAGCGCCCACCAGCCGGGCAGCAGCAGCAGCCAGGTGCCGATCGGTCGGTCCAGCCGCGAAAGCCGGGCATAGGGCTGCCAGGCCGCCGGCAGCCAGCGCGCCACCCAATGATCGGGCAGCGCATCGGCGGGCGGCGCTTGTTGCGTGACTTCGGGCTCGGGCTTTGCCATAACCCGTTCGGAATAGTGCTTTGCCGAAGGCGAAACAAGCATCATGGCTGCAACCGCCCGCCTGCATACCGATGCCGCCCTGGCTTCAGGCGCGGAAATTCCGCTGCCCGAGGATCAGGCGCATTACCTGCGCCATGTGCTGCGCCAGGAAGCGGGGGCGCCGGTGCTGCTGTTCAATGGCCGCGATGGCGAATGGCGGGCCGAGATCGCCCGTTTCGGCAAGCGCGACGCCGTGCTGGCCGTGCAGGCGCAAACCCGTCCGCAACAGGCTGGGCCGGATATCTGGCTGCTCTTCGCGCCGATCCGTCAGGGCAGGCTGGAAACCATCGTGGAAAAGGCGACTGAACTGGGCGCGTCGCGGATCGTCCCGGTGCTGACGCGGCGCTGCCAGGTGCGGCAGGTGAATGCCGCCCGCCTGCTGGCCACCGCGTGCGAGGCCGCCGAGCAATGCGAGCGGCTGGACCTGCCGGAGATTTCGCCGTTGGCCGATTTGCAGGCGGCACTGGCCGATTGGCCGCGGGATCGCCGGCTCTATGCCTGTCTGGAGCGCGCCGAGACCGAGCCCTTGGCCGCTCAACTCAACAGCGATCCTTGCGCCTTGCTGGTGGGGCCGGAAGGCGGCTTCGCGCCCGAGGAAGCCGCTTGGCTCGGCGGTCTGCCTTTCGTGCGGCCGGCAGGCCTCGGCCCACGCATCTTGCGCGCGGAAACCGCCGCCATTGCCGGCATGGCCATGTTGGCGGCGGCTAGCGGACGCTGAGATTGTTGCGGATGAAAGTCAGGTAAGGCAGGCGGTTCAAATCGTAGGCGCAGATCGTGAAAGCGAAAAGGAATGTGCCGAGCGAAGCGATGAAGAAGCCGTAGCCATACCAGCCGAAGCCGGCCTGCATGGATGCCCAACTGCAAATCCCGTTCAGCGCCACATAGACCAGGCTGACCTGCATCAGCCGCCAGCGCAGGTCGAAATAGGCCAGCACGATGGTGAGGAAGATCAACAGGATCTGGAACAGCGAGCCCAAT
>JAYSEE010000311.1:1501-3917 GCA_041914045.1 Ferrovibrio sp.
AAGATGCCGATCTGCGTGGCATCCACCCGCAGCCAGCCCAGCAGGGCGGGGCTGCCCAGGATCGCCAGCGTGGCGACGATGCTTTGCAGGATCAGGATATTGCGGCCGGCGCTGCCCAGCACCTGGATGATATTCGCCTGATTGCGCTGGATGTCGGCGAATGTCGCGTGATGCTGGATGTCGCGGTAGAATTTCTGATAGCGCTCGAAAAACACGGTTTCGATATTCACCACGAACACCGCCAGGGCGGGTACGGTGGTGATATGCGCCAGAAACATCGCGCTGTCATAAGTGGGGTTCGAGATCAGCCCCACGCTGCCTTTCACGGCATCGGGGGCGGTCCAAAGCACCAGCTTGTCGATCCAGATCGCCGTATTGTAGGCCAGACCGAAAACCGCCAGCTCCCAGTATTTGCGGAAATAGGCCAGGAAGGCGAAAGGCCGGTGAATGCCGAAGGGATATTCCAGCATCACGCGTAGGCTGAGCGCGAAGAAGATGCAGCCCATGCCGATGCCGAAGCCGAACAGCATGCCCGCCGCGCCCAGTCGATTCATCAGCAGCGCGCCGCCGAAAAAGCCGATGCCCATGCCGGCGGCGAAGGCGATGCCGATCGAGCGGTAATCCTTCAAGGCGGAAAGAAAGATGCTGACCACCCATATGCTGGAGATCAGATAAAAATGCAGGGTGGCCGCGATGCGTTCCAGCGGCGCCATCTCCGCAATGTGGAAGTACAGCAGAAACACCAGCGGCATCTGCACCAGATAGGTGAGGGCAAGGCCGCCCAGCAGCATGCCGGGCGCTTCCTCCACATGTTTTTCGTAGATGCGGTCGGCCAGATAGCGCGTCATCACCAGCAGGAACGGCCCGGTGGTGAGCAGCGACAGCGAGAAATTGTAGATCGTCACCAGCCTGAAGGTTTCCACCGCCTGGCGGTCGGCCAGACGATCCGCCACCAGATTCAGCGCGCCCATCGCCAATACCGTGACCAGGAAAGGGCCGGATGTGACCAGGGCGGAATACAGATAGCCCTGCGCCATGCCGACCAGATTGTCCTGGCGGGTGAGGCGGCGCAGAACGAAACCGATGCCGGCCATCAGGCAGCCTTCCCATGTCGGCGCGGCAGCACATGAAAGGGCTCGGCCATGGCTTCGGCATACAGGCCGGCATAAATCTTGTCGAGATCGGCCTTGTTGTAATAGCGGCGCACCCGCTCGCGGATGGCATCGCTGGCCAGCCGCAATGCCTCGGGCTGGCGCAGCAGGCTTTCCAGCGCATCGGCGGTGGCGAGCGGATTGGCCAGCGGCGTGATCGCGCCGCCGGGGCCGAGCGGCGGATTTTCGCTCTCCTGCCCCAGTATCATCTCGCGGCAGGCTCCCACATCGGTGGCGACGGTGGGGATGCCGGCCGCGCCGGCTTCCAGGATCACCAGCGGCTGCGCCTCGGAAATGCTGGTCAGCACGATCGCGTCGATGCGGCCGAGCCAGTCGTCCAGTTTCACCCGGCCGAGGAATTTCACCGTATCCTGCACGCCGAGATGGCTCACCATCGCGGTGCATTCCTCGAAATAGGTCTGGTCTTCCTCGGTGGGGCCGAGCACCAGGGCCTGCATGTCGGGCAGGCTGTTGCGCAGAATGGCGGCGGCGCGGATGAAGGTTTTCACATCCTTGATCGGCACCACGCGGCCGATCAGCGCGATGGTGGGCGGTCGCGGCGAGCCGTCGGGCAGCGTATCCTGCCGAGGCAGGGCGGCGAAGCGTTGATAGTCGATGCCATTGGGGATGATGCGCAGCTTGTGCTCAGGTGCGCCGTCGCGGCGCTGCATGTCCTGATTACCGCCGTAAAGCGTGATGATGTTGCGCGCGGTTTCGTATGTGCAATGCGAGTAGCTGAGGAAGCTGTCGATCCACAGATCCTTCAGGTCGCGCTTGGGCCTTTGCAGCGACAGGCTGGCGCTGTTCACATCGGTCAGCCAATCGGCCATGGTGATTTCGATGCGGCGTTCGTTGGTGTAGATGCCGTGTTCGGTGACAAGGCAGGGCCGGCCGGTTTCCAGATGGGCGCGGGCGGCCAGCATGCCGGCATAGCCGGTGGAGATGGTGTGATAAGCCCGCGCGCGCGGCAGCGGCGCCAGCAGCAGGCTGAACAGGCTGCTCATCATGCTGCGCCAGCTCCAGAAGAAATCCAGGAAGGAGCTTTCCGGCATTTCCGCATCGTAGGCGCGCCGCACCATATGCCAGGCGGCGGCCGAATTCAGCAGGATGCGCCGCCCCAGCTTGCTGCGGTGCGGCGTCAGAATATCCAGCAGGCTGCGCAGATCCTCGGAATCGCCGCCGCGCAGCAGGGCGCGCAGAGGCGGCAGCAGATGCCGGAAAATCGCGTTCACGCCGATGAAATAGGATTGCCCGGCCGGCATGTC
>JAYSEE010000312.1:0-3854 GCA_041914045.1 Ferrovibrio sp.
TGTCGGCAGAAATGATCGGCAGGCCGCTCTCGGCCATGATCTTCTTGCCCAGATCAACGTTAGTGCCCTCGAGGCGAACGACAAGCGGCACGCTCAGCTTGACCTCGCGGGCCGCGGCGATCACGCCCTCGGCGATCACATCGCAGCGCATGATGCCGCCGAAGATGTTGACCAGGATGCCCTTCACGTTGGGATCCTTCAGGATGATCTTGAAGGCCGCCGTGACGCGCTCCTTGGTGGCGCCGCCGCCCACATCGAGGAAGTTGGCGGGCTCGGAGCCGTAGAGCTTGATGATGTCCATGGTGGCCATCGCCAGGCCGGCGCCGTTCACCATGCAGCCGATCTTGCCGTCGAGCTTCACATAGTTGAGCTCGTACTTGGCGGCTTCCAGCTCGGCCGGATCCTCTTCGTCGGGATCGCGCATCTCGGCCACGTCCTTGTGGCGGAACAGCGCGTTGTCGTCGAAGTTCATCTTGGCATCCAGCGCGATCAGGTCGCCGGCGCCGGTCACCACCAGCGGGTTGATCTCGACGATCGAGGCATCCAGGCCGATGAAGGCCTGATACATCGCGGTGAGGAACTTCACCGCCGAGCCGACCTGCTTGTCCTTCAGCTTCAGCGCGAAGGCGATCTTGCGGGCATGGAAAGGCTGCAGGCCGGTGACCGGGTCGATCGCCAGCTTGAAGATCTTCTTGGGATGCTTGGCGGCCACTTCCTCGATGTCCATGCCGCCTTCGGAGGAGGCCATCACGGTGACGCGCGAGGTGGCGCGGTCGATCAGCAGGCTGAGATACAGCTCCCGCTTGATGTCGCAGCCTTCCTCGACATAGAGGCGCTTGACCACCTTGCCCTCGGGGCCGGTCTGGTGGGTGACCAGGGTCATGCCCAGCATGTTTTTCGCGGTTTCCTGCACCGCGTCGATGGACTTGACCACCTTGACCCCGCCTCCCTTGCCGCGGCCGCCGGCATGGATCTGGGCTTTCACCACCCAGACCGGGCCGCCCAGTTCGCGGGCGACCGAAACCGCCTCGTCAGGAGAGAACGCCACGCCGCCGCGGGGCACCGCGACGCCGTATTTAGCAAGCAGGCTCTTGGCCTGGTATTCATGGATGTTCATGCGGACCTTCGGGTATGAGACCGGCGGCGAACGCCTCGGTTGATATCGGATCGAAGTGCGAGCGAGGTTATAGCAGCCTTCGCCAGTGCCGCAACCTTCGCCGTTCCGAACCGGCCCGGTTTTCGACAAAAGTTGGCCATTCCGCCGCAATGCCAAAGAGGGCGGCATTCACAAGGCATTACAATTTGTTAATAAGGTTAACGGCGGCGCTGCAATTCGCGTATTTGAGCCGGGCGCGGACCATATTCGAACAGGCTGTCCGGCAGGTCTGGATTGAAATCCAGTTTCGACAGGGAAATCGCCGTGGGCTGGCCCTGGCCGTCGATCACGGTCCAGCCGGTGAATTGCAGCGGCCGGTCGGTGAAGGCCAGCACGATGCGGCCATCCTGCGGCTTGCCGGCATCGGCCAGGGTGACCCGCAGCATGCCGGCGCCCCGCTCGAGCCGGGAAACCTTAAGGCCCGGATCGTCGAACGAAACCCGGTCGCGCACCAGGATATCCAGCGGGGTGGAGGTCAGCGGCAGCTTGTCCACCGACTTGAGCTGGCGGTCTTCCATGGTGATGAAGCTGCCATCCGACACGATCAGCAGCGGCGCGGGCGGATCGTATTCGAAACGGAAGCGGCCCGGCCGGCGCATATGCAGCTGGCCTTCCGAGGCGCTGCCATCGGGCGCGACCTGCAGGAAACGGCCCGTCAGGCTGCGCACGCCATTGAAATAATCGGCGATGCGCTGCAAGTCCGCCTTGTCATTCCCCTGGGCGAAACCCGGCCGGGCCAGGAAGACAACCAGAGTGGCGGCCAGGACGGCGCGGCGGGCGATACGATGCGGCTCGGCGTTGCTCATCCTGCTGGGATACCCATGCAGTGGGGCGAAATCAAGGCGGCTGGCCCGGGACAGGCGTTTCGCTATACTGGCCGCCGACGCCAGCAGAACCGGAGGAGCCGCGCCGATGATCATGACCACAACCGATTCCGTCGAAGGCCGCCGCATCATCGGCTATCTGGGCGTGGTTTCCGGCGAAACCGTGATGGGCACCAATATCTTCAAGGATTTCTTCGCCGGCGTGCGCGACATCGTGGGCGGCCGCACCAAAAGCTATGAAGGCGTGCTGAACGACGCCAAGCAGGAAGCCTTGCAGGACCTAGCCAATGCCGCCGCCAAGCTGGGCGCCGATGCCGTGGTGGGCATCGACCTGGATTACGAAGCCATCGGCGGCGGCGGCGACCGCACCCTGCTGATGGTGACCGCCAACGGCACGGCGGTGAAGCTGGACTGAATCCCGCTGCGCCAATCAGGCGTTATAATTTCTAGTTGAATATCGAAGACTGGAATTCGGACTGGCAGCCGGAGGCTGATTCTGTTTTCCTGCCAGGGATGAACACGACCACCGCACCCTCCCCCGCCGGCGCCTCCGGCATTGGAGCCATGTATATCTGCGAGACCGTGGCCGACCTCTATAATGAGCGCGGCCGCGCCCTGATCGCCCTGATCTGCCGCGAACATCTCGAGGAAAACAAACTTATTCCCCTGGAGCTGCTGAGCAGCAGCGCCCAAGCCCGGCTGATCATGGAAGCTGGCGAACTGCAATTCGCCGGCCTGATTCAGAAAGTGGCGGTAGGCCAGTCGCAGGCGGTGCGCCAGGCCGGCAATGCCCCGCCCGGCAGCCTGCTGCGCGAACGCAGCCTGTTTCTGATGAAGCTATGCTCCAATGCGCTGGAGCAATTGCTGGCTATCGAAAAAGCCTTGCCGCCGGCTCCGCTGGATGCCGACGCGCTGGATAAGCTCGCCCAGGGAAGCGATCAGCGGCCGGCTTATGCCGCGCTCGCCCGGCATCTGACTCTGAGCCATTCCTGGACCGAGAAGGTCGAACGCTGCTTCGCCCTGATCGGCCAGCCATTGAAGCCAAAAGCGCCGGCCCAGGCGCTGGCGGCGCTGGATCAGGTGCTGGCGGAAATTCTGCTGGTCCGCCCCGCCGTGCCTGAATTGCTGGGCAAGGCGCAGAGCCCCTCCCATCGCCTGCGGCAATTGCTGAGCCTGCTGGATAAGCGCTATGCGCTGCCCGCCGAAGAGCCCATCACCGATCCGGCCGACAAGCTGGGCCAATTGATGCTGAACACGCCGATGCCGGCTTTGCGGCTTGCGGTGCAGCAATTGATCCATCGCCTGCTGGACAGCAGCGTGCCGTTGGTGAGCGAGGAGCCGGGCCTGGAATTCCGCGCCACCCGCGAAATCTACGACCTGATCCGCCAGGACCCGGCCTTGCCGATGGCGCTGCAGATCGACGCATTGATGGAATTGCGCATGCGCCGGCTGGTGACGCGGGAGAATCTGGCCCGGCTGATCGCCGGCGCGTTTTCCGCGCCCAAGCTGATGCAGGCCTTGCTGCTGCTGGAACAGACCATCGGCCCCGGCCCGCGCGACATCCTGCAAAAATACGCCTTCTACCTGCTGGAACATCGCGACCTGGACAAGGATTTCACCGATCCATCCAGCAGCCAGGCGGAAAAGCTGGAAATGGCCGCCGCCCTGCGCGAGCAGGCGGGCAAGGCCGGTCTGTTTTCCGAGCATCGCCGCGAACGCATGCTGGAATTGATCGACGCGCTGATCGGCCGGCTGAAAGCCAGCGAACAGCGCCGCTCGCCGCGCACCATGTGCGGCCCGGAAGATCACGTGGTGCTGGAAGGCATGAAAGCCAGCTTGCGCAACTGGAGCGCCATTGGCCTGCTGTTCGGCCC
>JAYSEE010000313.1:0-3824 GCA_041914045.1 Ferrovibrio sp.
CATCGCCAGCTCGCCGCCGTGGGCGTGGTGTTTCTGCTGCTGGTGGCGCTGAACCGCGCTTTGCAGGAAGCCGGTTATTTCAACACTGAGCGGCCGAAGCCCGATCTGCTGAACTGGCTCGATCTGGTGGCGCTTGGCACGGTCTGCGATGTGGTGCCGCTCACCGGCGTGAACCGCGCGTTGGTGGCGCAAGGCATCAAGGTGCTGCGCCAGCGCCATAATGCCGGCCTTTCGGCCTTGGCCGATGTGGCCGGCTTATCGGAGCCGCCGGGCGCTTATCATCTCGGCTTTCTGCTCGGGCCGAGGGTGAATGCCGGTGGGCGGGTCGGCCTGTCCGATCTCGGTGCGCGGCTGCTGGCTTGCGACGATCCGCGCGAGGCCGCAGATCTGGCGCGCGAACTCGATCGGTTGAACAAGGAACGCCAGGCCATCGAACAGCAGGTGCTGGCCGAGGCGCTGGAGGATTTGCAGATGGTGCCCGACAGCGCGCCGCTGGCCCTGGTGGCGCGGCGCGGCTGGCATCCCGGCGTGATCGGCATCGTGGCGGCGCGCATCCGCGAGGCGGCGGGGCGGCCGAGCTTCGTGCTGGCCGCCGATGAAAACGGCATCGCCAAGGGTTCGGGCCGCTCGGTGCCGGGCGTCGATCTCGGCGCGGCGGTGGTGGCGGCCGGACAGGCGGGCTTGCTGCTCAATGGCGGCGGCCATGCCATGGCGGCGGGCCTCACGGTTGCGATGGAGCGCTTGGAGGAATTGCGCGGTTTTCTTTTCGAGCGCCTGGCCGGGCCGGTGCAGCGCGCCGGCGCCGATGCCTCGTTGGGCCTGGATGGCGCGCTGGCGGTCGGCGGCGCCAATGCGCAATTGCATGAACAACTCGAACGCCTGGGCCCTTATGGCTCGGGCAATGCCGAGCCGCGCTTCGCGCTGCCCGCCGTGCGGCTGGTGCAGGCCGATGTGGTGGGCGAGCGCCATGTGCGTTGTCTGGTGACGGATGCGGACGGGCAGGGGCCGCGATTGCGCGGCATCGCCTTCCGTGCGCTGGACGCCGCGGGCAAAAGCGGCGGCGGAGAACTGGGCGAAAGTCTGCTGCATGCGCGCTCCACTGGCCGCCCGCTGCATCTGGCCGGCCATCTGCGCGCCGACCATTGGCGCGGCGAAAAGCGCATCCAGTTCGTGGTGGAGGATGCCGCCCTGCCGGCGGGTTAGTTAAGCCTTGCCGGCCCGCCGTACCGATAGCAGGCCGCCAGCCAATAGGCATGCGGCAAACGCGGCGGCAATCGCCGCGAGGCTGGGCTCGGCCAGCATCGAAAGCCGACGCCAGAGCAGCCCGCCATCGCCTGCGCAGGACCAATCCACGCTGTAAACCGGATTGCCCGGCATCACACTGGCGCATCCAGCGAAAAGCGCGCTTTGCAGCCAAGCCAGGCCGGCGCCGAAAGCGAGGGCATAGGCCAGCATTGTTCCGCATAGGATGCGGCCGCTGTTTCCTTGCTGCAATTCCGCCCAGGCGCTGGCGAGGATCAGACTCAACGGCCCTATCAGCACATGCAGATACCAGCCGCCGGCAACGCCCTTTTCGCCAAGCGCCAACCAGAGCAGGCTTTGTCCGATCAGGCCGAGCAGCATCGGCAGCAGAAAGACCAAAGGCGGCAACATGGCTGCCGGCCTTTGGCGGTTGGCGCGCAGCCAACCGACCAACAGCAACAGGCAAAAAGCCAGATAGGGCAGATAAAAGATCTCGGCGGGCCGCGCGAAGGACCAACTGCCCGCCCAGATGAAACTTTTGCCAAGGCTGCCCAGCGAATAGAGGAAGTCGCGCCAGGACCAATGCTTGGCCAAGCCGGCGAGCAGGCCGCCTTGCTGCGCCAGCAGCGCGGCGTCGTTGGTGGCGGCGATGCCGTTCGCCGCCAGCCATAGATACCACGGCGCGCCGATGGCAAGCATCAATGCAAATGCAGTTGCCGGCCAGGCCAGTCGGCGGCGATTCCGTCGCCAAGCCAGTATGGCGAGATAGCCGAAAGCCGCCAATGCGATGGGCCAGATATAGGCTTTGGTGAGCAGGCCGAGGCCCAGCCAGAATCCCAACAGCAGCCAAGTTCGGCCGTGATCCAGGCGCTGCCGCAATGTCAGCATTGCGCCCCAAGCCAGCGCCAGCAGCAGGCAGGCCAGGCTGTCGTTGCCAAGCCGGGCCATTTCCGGAAACCAGCTTGGCATCAGCAGAGGCCAGAGCGCCGCATGCCAGTCGCTGTTGCCGGTCTGGCGCGCATAATAGAACACGGCAAGGCAGAGGCCGCCGAAGGCCAGCAGATACGACATGCCGCGCAGCCAATACAGGCGATGGCGCAAGGGCTGGCCCGCCGTGGCTTTGGCCAGCGGTGCAAGCAGCAGATAATACAGCGGCGGGTGCTGGCCTTGCCAATTGGCCAGCGCCGAGGCTTCGAAAGGCGGCGAGGGCATCATGCCGCGCGGCATAGGATTGCCCTGAAAAAACGCCTGATATGTGATGCCGGAGGCGGAATAGGGCATCGGGCCCTGCGTTTGATAGGCTTCCACCTCGCGCGCCGTCCAGGCGGTGCCGAGCCGGGGTATCTCGGCTTTCTCGGCGACTTGCAGGATGGAGGAATAATGCGCGGTTTCGTCGAAGCCCTCGAAAGGCGGCAGCAGCAGCAGATGGGCCATGCCAAGCGCCAGAATTGCGGCAAGCAGCAAGCCGCCGGCTTTGCTGATAATGCGCTTCGAACTCATGGCGCGGTATCGGAGAGGCTGTTCCGCAAGGATGGCAAGGCCAGATAGGCGTGGCGTCTGGCTTCGCGCCGGCCATTGATGATGGTGTCGAGGATGAAGCCGGCGGCCAGGCATTGGAAGGCAAGCAGCATCAGGCCGGTGCATAGGATCGCCGTGGGCAAACGCGGCACCAGGCCGGTTTGCAGATAAGTAAACAGCAGCGGCAGCGCGAGGCCGATGGCAATGGCGGCGAACAGCAGGAACAGGCTGCCGAAAAACAGCAGCGGCCGGTTATGCCGCAGCAGATTCAGGATCGTTGCCGCGATGCGCAGGCCGTCGCGCAGGCTGTGCAGCTTGCTATGCGAGCCTGCCGGGCGTGCGACATAGCGGCTTGGCATGTCGGCGCAGGCCAGGCCTAAATCGAGGGCGTAGATGGTCAGTTCGGTTTCGATCTCGAAGCCTCGGGCGCGGGCGGGAAAGGATTTGACGAAGCGGCGCGAGAAGGCGCGATAGCCGGATAATACGTCGCTGCCGGCCGAGCCGAACAGCAGGCGGATCGCCTGAGTGATTTGTCGGTTGCCGAACTGGTGGCCGGGCCGGAAAGCCGCGGGCGCCGCTTCGGATGCGGCCTGTTGCGGGGGCTGCGGTTGGGCCAGGGATTGCGGGATGCGGGCCGCCACCGCCATGTCGAGATTCTCGTCGAGCAATTTGGCGATCAGGCGCGGCGCATCGGCGCAATCGTAGGTCTGGTCGCCATCCGCCATCAGATAGATATCGGCATCCACATCGGCGAACATGCGGCGCACCACGTTGCCTTTGCCGCGCGCCGGTTCGTGCCGCACGATGGCCCCGGCGGCTTCCGCCCTGGCGGCGGTGTTGTCCTGGGAGCCGTTGTCGTAGACATAGATCGGAATGTCGGGCCCCAGCGCGGCGCGGAAGCCATGCACCACGCCGGCAATCGTGATCTCTTCGTTATAGCAGGGCAGCAGAACCGCGATCCGAGGCGCTTTGGTCATGTCTCCGCCGGGATTCAAATCCGATTGATACGCCGTTAGCCCGGTCATTCTAGAGGGCGATATTTCGACCGGCAAGCAAGGGGAGGG
>JAYSEE010000314.1:0-3820 GCA_041914045.1 Ferrovibrio sp.
GTCAGCGTCGCGATGGTCGAAAGGGGTGCGGCGGTGCCGGTGGGCATCGGCCTGGAATCCTGCGCTTTCTGCGTCAGCCATGGTCTAGAGCCTTGGGGCCGCGAACCCGATCCTGGGCGCAAACCGAAAGGTACCCGCCGCCCTCACTGGCGGCAAGTTCCCAAAACTACCCCGGAAAGCCCGGAAAGACCAGGAAAAATATACCGTTAATGGTTCTTTCCCGCCGCCAATTCCACCTGCGCGATTCACCATAAAGAGGGTGAATTTCAGGCGGTTTTCGGTGCCAAATCGCCGCCCAGGCCCTGAATCAGGGCCACGAAGCCCGGAAACGACGTGTCGATCATGCCCACATCGTCCACGGCCACGCCGTCGCGGGCCGCCAGACCCAGCACCAGGGCGGACATGGCGATGCGGTGGTCCAGCTCGGTGGCCACCTTTGCCCCGCCGGACGGCGGCTTGCCGTTGCCGGTGAGGATCAGGCCGTCCTCCAGCTCTTCCAGCGTCACGCCATTGGCGGCCAGCGCGCGGGCCATGGCGGCCAGGCGGTCGGATTCCTTCACGCGCAATTCCTTGGCGCCGCGCACGATGGTCTGGCCTTCGGCGCAGGCGGCGGCCACGAACAGGATCGGGTATTCGTCGATCATGCTGGGGGCGCGTTCCGGCGGCACGGTGATGCCCTTGAGGCGCGAATGCCGGGCGGTGATGTCGGCCACCGGCTCGCCGCCCTGTTCGCGGCGGTTGCTGAAGGTCAGATCGGCGCCCATGTCCAGCAGGGTGTCGAACAGCCCGGTGCGCAGCGGATTCATGCCCACGCCGGCGATAGTGACTTCCGAGCCCGGCACGATCAGCGCCGCCACCAGCGGGAAAGCGGCCGACGAGGGGTCGCCCGGCACGTCGATATCGGCGGGGCGCAATTCCGGCTGGCCCACCAATTCGATCACCCGGCCGCGCTTTTCGTCGCTCACCGTCACCTTGGCGCCGAAATGCCGCAGCAGGTTTTCGGTATGGTCGCGGGTCGGTTCGGGCTCGATCACGCGGGTGATGCCCGGCGCGTTCAGCCCGGCCAGCAGCAGGGCGGATTTCACCTGGGCCGAGGCCACCGGCAGGGTGTATTCGATCGGCAGGGGCTGCGGCGCGCCCACCACGGCCAGCGGCAGCCGACCGCCGGCGCGGCCGACGAAATGCGCGCCCATGCGGCTCAAAGGCTCCATCACCCGGCCCATCGGGCGGCGGCGCAGCGAGGCGTCGCCGGTGAAAATCGCGGTCATCGGATGGCTGGCCACCAGGCCCATCACCAGCCGGGCGCCGGTGCCGGCATTGCCCATGTCCAGCACATCGGCGGGTTCGGCGAAACCGCCCACGCCCAGGCCGCGCACCCGCCAGATGCCGCCATTGGCGCCGTCTGCCAGGCGTTCCGCCTCGGCCCCCATGGCGCGCATGGCGGCGGCGGTGCGCAGCACATCCTCGCCTTCCAGCAGGCCGGTAACGCGGGTTTCGCCCACCGCCAGAGCGCCGAAAATCAGCGCCCGGTGCGAGATGGATTTGTCGCCCGGCACGGCGGCCCGGCCCGAGAGGGATTTGCCCGGCAGCGCCTTATGGGGCCGGGGTGCGGTAGAATGAGAAGCTGTCATCAGGTAAAAAACGCCGCGCGGCGGCCAGATCGGGGTTGACAGGGCGCGCTTCTTTAACACAATCGCGCCGCCCTGGCCACGGCGAGCCTTGCCGGGTGCGAATCCACCAGATTGCGTAAGCAGGAGAGTCTTACCGATGGCGAAAGCGGAATGGGGCACCAAGCGGCGTTGCCTGAGTTGCGGCGCGGCTTTCTACGATCTCAATAAGTCGCCGATCCTGTGCCCGAAATGCGGCACCGAGTTCAATCCCGAGGCCATTGTGAAGTCTCGCCGCCCGGCCAAGGTGGATGAAAAGCCGGCCCCCAAGGCCGTCGCCAAGCCCTCGCCGGAAGAGATCATCGACGGCGAAATCGCCGACGACGACATGGACGACGATTTCCTCGAGGAAGACGATCTCGAGGAAGGCGATGTGGGCGAGGAAATAGATGTCGATGCCGGCCCGGCCGGCGAGGAAGAACGCTGATATCGCTGCAAAGGCCACAGCAAGGGAATGGCCGGTTTTCCGGCCTTTCCCGCAAGCTTCCGGCAAGTGTCGAAAGGCCGTCTTGAAACACTTGCAATGGCGCGGGCTTGGTCTTATGGTCCGCGCCCGCTGGCCGATGCCGGCGAGTTGAAAACTGCCCGCCCCCAGGCCGGCAGACGATTGGATAAGGGGCCATAGCTCAGCTGGGAGAGCGCCTGCATGGCATGCAGGAGGTCAGCGGTTCGATCCCGCTTGGCTCCACCAATCCTTTCCCCTGAAAATTCAGCGTCGCGCTTACCGACGCTTATCGCGCGGCTTCGGCAACGATCTCGCGGCGCAGCTCGTCGGCCAGCGTCAGGCCCAGCGCGATCATCACCGCGCCGGCCACCAGGTCGAGATAGCCGGTGATGCGCAAGTAAAGCCGCTGGGCGAAACCGGCCGAGAAGAACAGCGCCAGCGCGCCGTACCACAGCGAGGATTGCACGGCCACGATCAGCAGGATCGCGGCATAGACCCAGCCCGGCGCATGGGCCGGCACAGCCAGCAGGAAGGCGCTGGTCCAGAACACCGCCGATTTCGGGTTGCTCAGCGTGGTGGTGATGCCGGTAACGAAGGGGCTGCGATTGGTCAGCGTCGGCGGCGCGCCCGGGGCGCTGGTTTTGCTGGCCCAGCCCGCGCGCAGCATGCGGAAGCCGACATAGATCAGATAAGCCGCGCCGGCGATCCGCAGCAGGCGATACAGCCAGCCGGCTTCCACCAGCAAGGCCCCCACGCCCCAGAGCGCCAGGCTGACCCAGAGCAGCGAGGCCAGCGCCACGCCGGCCACCGCCTGCAAGCCTTGTCGCCGCGAACGGGTGGCGGAATACCAGCTCACCAGCACGGTGTTGGGGCCGGGCAGCATCGCCATCATGATATGCATGCCGGCCAGGCCGATCAGATTGGGAAGGAATTCCATGCCGCGCTGCTCCCGCTCGCCGATTGCCGCATCATCATATCAGGAAAACAGGCAGAGCAGGCCATAGCAGCTGCCGAAAACCTCGCGGAACAGGAAATACAGCGCCACGTCGCCCAGCAGGCAGAGCAGCAGGAATGGCGCCATGATCCAGAGCAGGAAACGCTTCAGCGCATGGCGCGTCAGGCGCGGCGCCGGGATCGCCTGACCATGGATGCGCTCGGGTCTGCGAAAGATCGACATGGTTCCTGAATAGCCGAAAATCGCGTTGGCCGATATGCTGTCCGCATGCCGGATTCGCCCGATCTCCATCTGCTGCCCGAGGATGCCGCCGGCCATGCCGCCTGGGCTGCCGCCATGGCGCGGATGCGGCGCGAGACGTTGGAGCAAAGCTGGTCCTATGGCGCGGCGGTGGCCGCCGTGTCGCGTTTCCGGCCGCAGCGCTGGCTGATCGGCGATCCCGATGCGCCGTCGGGTCTGGCGCAGGCTTTTATCGGCCCCTTCGGACCCTGGAAACTCGTGCGGCTGGTGCGCGGGCCGCTTTTCGTGCCCGGCCTATCGGCGGAGACGCGCCAGGCGGCGCTGGGCGCCATGCGCGCCGCCTATCCGCGCGGGCCGCTGCATCGCGCGCAATGGCTGTGGTGGCTGCCCGAATTGAATGGCGGCAGCCTGGCGGAAGCCGAGATGGCGCGGCTGGGCATGCTGCAGATGGTGACGGGCTGGTCCTCGCTGCGGCTGGACCTCACGCTGCCGGCGCGGCAATTGCGCGCCCGG
>JAYSEE010000315.1:0-3804 GCA_041914045.1 Ferrovibrio sp.
TATCGGGCAAAGCCGATACCGCCTGCAGCGACAGCCATTTATCCAGCGCCAGCGCATCATCCTTGAAACGGTCGCGGAAATCCGCCAGAGCCGCCATGCGCTCGGGCGCATCCAGATCCACCAGCAGCCGCAAAGCCGCCATGCGGTCGGTCATGTTGTCGGCTTTGGCATATTGCCCGTCGATGCGCGCCAGGATGGCCGGATCGTCCATGGCGAGTTCCGACAGATACGACAGCGCGGCATTCTTCAGCGCGCGCTTGCCGGCCTGATCGGCATCGGGACTGTAGGGCCCGCCGCCGCTGGCGCCGTCGTAAAGCCGCAGCAGCAAAGCCTTATGCGTCTCGGCGATCTGCCGCCGCAGCGCGCGGCGCGCCAGATGCACGGCCTCCGCATCCATCACCGGCATCTGGTCGGCGATGTAATCCTCGCTGGGCAGCGATACGGCCTCGGCGGCGAAGGCCGGCTCAAGGCTATCGTCGCGCAGAACCAGCCCGATGGCGTCGATGAAATCCGCATCGAAAGCCGCGCCGGCATTCACCCGGCGCAGCAGAAGATCGGCGGCATATTGCTGCCCAGCCTCCCAGCGCGCGAAGGGATCGGAATCATGCGCCATCAGGAAGGCGCGTTCCGGCCCGCCGATCTCGGCCTTGATCGTCACCGGCGCGGAGAAGCCGCGATTGAGCGACAGCGCACGCGGCTCGGGCAGGCCGATGAAGCGGAAGCTCTGCTGCGGCTGCCGCAATGACAGCACGCGGCCGGGCTGGCCCGCCGCCTCGCCTTCCAATCGTAGCGGAATATCCTGGCCCTGGGCATCCAGCAGGCCGACATGCAGCGGAATATGCATCGGCAGCTTGTCCGGCTGGCCGGGCGTGGGCGGGCATTGTTGCGCCACGCTCAATTCATAGCTGCCGCTGGCCGCATCGTATCTGCCGCTGATGCCGAGCGAAGGCGTGCCGGCCTGGCTGTACCAGAGCTTGAACTGCTCCATGTCGTAGCCATTGGCATCGGCCATGGCGGCGACGAATTGGTCGCAGGTGGCCGCCTCGCCGTCATGCCGCTCGACATAGAGCTTCATGCCCTTCTGGAAGCCCCCCTCGCCGAGCAGGGTATGCATCATGCGGATAACTTCCGAACCCTTCTCATACACCGTGGCGGTATAGAAATTGTCGATGGCGATATAGGAATCCGGGCGGATCGGATGCGCCAACGGGCCGGCATCCTCGGGGAATTGCCGGGCGCGCAGATTGCGCACATCCTGGATGCGCTTCACCGGCCGCGAGCGCATGTCGGAGGAGAATTCCTGATCGCGGAAGACGGTCAGGCCTTCCTTCAGGCTGAGCTGAAACCAGTCGCGGCAGGTGATGCGGTTGCCGGTCCAGTTATGGAAATACTCATGCGCCACCACCGCCTCGATGGCGGCGTAATCGGCATCCGTCGCGGTCTGCGGATCGGCCAGGATATAGCGGTCGTTGAACACGTTGAGCGACTTGTTCTCCATCGCCCCCATATTGAAGTCGCTCACCGCAACGATATTGAAAAGATCGAGATCGTATTCCAGGCCGAAACGGGTTTCGTCCCAGCGCATGGAGCGTTTCAGCGCATCCATGGCGTAGCGCGCGCGTTCGGCCTTGCCATGCTCGGTATAGATCCGCAGCTTCACATCGCGGCCGCCCTGGGTGGTGAAGTCGTCTTCCAACACCGCCAGATCGCCGGCAACCAGGGCGAACAGATAGCTCGGCTTGGGATAGGGATCGTGCCAGACCTTGTAATGCCGCCCATCCGAAAGCGTGCCCTCCTCCTGCGGATTGCCGTTGCTCAACAGCACCGGACAGGCCTTGGGATCGGCGCGCAAAGTGACCAGATAGGTCGCCATCACATCCGGGCGATCCAGAAAATACGTGATGCGGCGAAAGCCTTCCGCCTCGCATTGCGTGCAGTAATTGCCGCTGGAGCGATACAGGCCGGAAAGCTGCGTATTGCCCTCGGGGTCGATCTCGGTCTCGATGCGCAAGGTGAATTTCTGCGGCGGCGCATGGATGGTGAGCGATTTCTCGTCCACAACATAATCGCTCTCCGCCAGCGGCCGGCCATCAATGGCGAGCGACACCAGCTTCAGCGCCTCGCCATCCAGCACCAATGCGCCGGGCCGCTCGGCGCGGATATCCAGCTTGGCGACAACCCGGGTGGCGCGCGGCTCGAGATCGAATTCCAGCGCCACCTTGTCGACCCGGTAATCCGGCGTGCGGTAGTCGAGGCGGTTTATGGCAACAGGCTGAATGGCATTCACGGCAATCTTCCTCAGATATCGCGCACTTCAAGCACGCCCGGCAGCACCAGTAGCTGGTCGCGCAATTGCGGCGTCACTGCGAAACGCCTTTCGAGCGAAAATTCCGCTATATTATTGTTCTTTTCCAATCGACAGCTTAACCGCACCATACCCTTGCCCTTATCCGCACCAGCATACACAAGCTCTTTCGCTTTTTGCGCGCTTTCGATGCTATCCAGCCGGATCATGATGCCCGCCGCCGCACGCGCCGCCACATCGTCGAGCAATTCGATCTTCTGCGCGGTGAGGCGCGGCTGTTCGCCTTCCAAACGCGCCGCCATGGTCCACACCACATTGCGGCCGGCTTCCAGCCAATCGCGGTGCTGGCCGAGCAGTTCCGAGAATACCGTCACCTCATACATGCCCGACGCATCCGAGCAACCGACGAAAGCGAAGCGGTTGCCCTTCTGCGAGGTGCGTTCCTGGCGCGAGATCACTGTGCCGGCGATTTTGAAAATCTGATCGCCGCTATTCAGCGCCCGCAGCATCTCGGTATAGCGCCGCACGCCCACGCGATTGAGCGACGCCTGATAGGCGTCCAGCGGATGCGCCGAGAGATAAAAGCCGATGGCCTCGAATTCCTTGGCCAACTGCTCCATTGATGTCCAGATCGCATTGTCGGGCAGCTTGGGCAAACGCTCGCTGGTCGGTCCGCCGCCGCCGAACATGGAAACCTGATTGCTGGCGCGCTCCTCGGCCTTCACCTGGGCATGGCGGATCAGGATATCCAAGCCGCCCACGGTTTTGGCGCGGTTCTTTTCCTGCGCATCGAAAGCGCCGGCCTTGGCGAGATTTTCCAGCATGCGCTTGTTCAACGCCGCCGGCTCCACCCGCGCGGCCAGATCGAACAGGCTCTTATACGGCCCATTGCGTTCGCGCTCGGCCACGATCTGCGCCATAGCCGCAGCGCCCACATTCTTTACGGCAGCCAGGGCATAGCGGATCGCGCCCTTGCCGTCGCGCTGCTCCACATCGAATTCCACCTGCGACTTGTTCACATCCGGCGGCAGCAGCGGAATATTCTGCCGCGCGCATTCCTGGCGGAAGACGTTGAGCTTGTCGGTGTTGGAAATATCCATCGTCATCGACGCAGCGATGAATTCCACCGGATAATTCGCTTTCAGATAGGCCGTCTGCCATGCCACCAACGCATAGGCGGCGGCATGGCTCTTGTTGAAGCCGTAGCCGGCGAATTTCTCCACGCGCTCGAAGATTTCCGCCGCCAGACCGGGATCGACGCCGCGCTCCTTCGCGCCCTTGGCGAAACGCTCCTTCTGCGCGTCCATCTCGGCCTTGATCTTCTTGCCCATGGCGCGGCGCAGCAGATCGGCATCGCCCAGCGAATAGCCGGCCAGCACCTTGGCGATTTCCATCACCTGTTCCTGGTAGATGATGACGCCGTAAGTTTCTTCCAGCACGGGCTTGAGCCAGTCATGCAGGTAGTCGGGCTTTTCCTTGCCGTGTTTGCGGGCGATGTA
>JAYSEE010000316.1:0-3746 GCA_041914045.1 Ferrovibrio sp.
TGGCATTGGCTTGCATTCCGGCGCTCCGGTGAGCATGACGCTCAATCCGGCCGCGCCCGATACCGGCATCGTTTTTCGCCGCACCGATCTGCCGGGCCAGCCGCTGGTCCGCGCCCGGTATGACCAAGTTTCCGATCTGCGCCTCTGCACCTCGATCAGCGCCGGCGAAGGCGTGAATGTCGGCACCGTCGAACATCTGATGGCGGCCTTCGCCGGCCTCGGCGTCGATAATGTGCTGGTGGATATCGACGGCCCGGAAGTGCCGGTGATGGACGGCTCCTCGGCGCCGTTCGTGTTCCTGATCGAATGCGCCGATCTGATCGACCAGGTGGCGCCGCGTCGTTACCTCAAGGTGCTGAAGCCGGTGGAAGTGCGCGAAGGCGCGGCCAGCGCGGCTTTGCTGCCGGATGACGGCTTCTCCATCGGTTTCGAAATCGACTTCGCCAATGCCATGATCGGCCGCCAGGTTGCCGAATTCAGCCTGGAAGCCGGCCGCTTCAAGGTGGATTTGGCCCGCGCCCGCACTTTCGGCCTGCTGCAGGAACTGGAGCAGATGCGTTCGCTCGGTCTGGCGCGCGGCGGTTCGTTGGAAAATGCCGTGGTTGTCGGCGCCGACCGCATCCTGAACGACGACGGTCTGCGCTACGACGATGAATTCGTGCGCCACAAGGCGCTGGATGCGCTGGGCGATCTGTATCTCGCCGGCGGCCCGATCATCGGCCGTTACGAGGGCTGCCGTTCCGGCCATGCGCTGAACAACCGCTTGCTGAAGGCGCTGTTCGCCGACAAGACCGCTTTTGCCTGGACCACCCATGGCAAGCCGCGCGATGCGGTTGTCGGTTTCCGCACCATGGAATTCGGCGGGCGTCCGCGCGCCGCGGCGGAGGCCGCGCTCTAACCCTTCCCACAGGCCAATCCGTCCAGCCCTCTGGATCGTGAAGCCAACAAAAAAGCCGCCGGTGATCCGGCGGCTTTTTTCGTCGCTGCTATTCTGGCAGGCGAGGGGAGGATCAGCGATTGATGAGCGGGATGATGTCGTCCTCATCCTTGTTGCGCTGGGCGATGCTCTTGATCAGGCCCGCCACGGCGGAACGGATGCTGTTGTCCTCGATCTCGGAGAAATTGCGCACCAGTTCGATGGTGGAGCGGTTCTTGCCGCCATGTTCCATCGGGCGGCTATCCAGCTTCTGCTCCAGCCCTTCGAAGAAAAAGGCCATTTCGACTTGCAGGCGCTGCGCGATCTCGAACAGGCGGCCTGCGCTGACGCGGTTGGCGCCGGTCTCGTATTTCTGCACCTGCTGATAGGAAATCTTCAGGGCATTTGCCAGTTCTTCCTGGGTAAGGCCCAATTCCGTACGGCGAGCGCGGATGCGCTCTCCAACATATTCGTCAACCCGCGTGGCGATCTTGCCCATCTAAAGCGCCTCATCCTGTTCTATAGACAACCCGGCGTCTCGCCGTTTGCCCGGTCTGCCGTCCGGTCATATCCCGGCCATATGCCGGCGATACCCAGACTGTCCTCCCCGGTGCTTTTCGACAGCCGAGGCCAACCAGTGGACGAATCATGTTGTAGGCTAATTCCACACCCCGGAAAATCGTTCAGAAGTATATAGCCTACACCCACCAATTGTGTCGCATTTAGTCATAATTTATCTAAAAGCCTATAGCGATGCGGTTTTTCGAGCGATGAGCCGTAAGTTTTACAAGCTCGCTTTAGGTGTATATAAAACACTTTTAACGCAGCATAGGATTTGCCGGAAATAGCTGGCCCAGCTTGATTTTACGGGGGCGGCATGACACAGATTGCGCGATGCCTAAGCACTCTCCGCGCTCGATTCTAGCCCGCAGCCGCCTGGCGGCCGGCGGCCTGCTTTTGCTTGGCCTTGCCGCTTGCGCCGATAAGGAAAAGCCCTATGTGGAGGAGCCGGTGGACCGGCTCTATAACCGCGCGGTGGACATGGCCAATACGGCGCAATGGCCGAAGGCGGCGGAAGCCTTCGACGAGGTGGAGCGCCAGCATCCTTATTCCACCTGGGCGACCAAGGCCCAGTTGATGGCCGCCTATGCTTTCTATCAGTACAACGCCTATGACGAAGCGATTTCCGCCGCCGACCGCTTCATTCAGCTGCATCCCGGCCATAAGGATGCGCCTTACGCCTATTATCTCAAAGCGATCTGCTATTACGAGCAGATGGCCGACGTGGCGCGCGACCAGCAAACCACCGAACGCGCCCTGGAGGCGCTGAATCAGGTGGTGCAGCGTTTCCCCACATCCGAATATGCCCGCGATGCGCGGCTGAAGATCGACCTTACCCGCGACCATCTGGCGGGCAAGGAGATGAATATCGGCCGCTATTATCTGCGCCAGGGCCAATACATCGCGGCGATCAACCGCTTCAAGACGGTGATCGAGAAATTCCAGACCACCACGCAGGTGCCGGAAGCGCTGCATCGCTTGACCGAAGCCTATCTTGCGCTGGGCGTGGTGGATGAGGCGCAGAATGCAGCCGCCGTGCTGGGCTATAACTTCCCCGGCAGCGAATGGTATGTCGATACATATGCGATGCTGACCGGCAAGAACATGAAACCCGAGGCCAAGGAAGGCTCCTGGCTCAGCCGCATTTTCTGATCCAGAGCCCTGGCGATGCTGACCCATCTGAGCATCCGCGACATCGTTTTGATCGAGAAGCTGGAATTGCAATCCGGCCCCGGTCTCGGCGTGCTGACCGGCGAAACCGGCGCGGGCAAATCCATTCTGCTCGATGCGCTGGGCCTGGCGCTCGGCCGCCGCGCCGATGCCGGTCTTGTTCGTAATGGCGCGGCGCAAGGCAGCGTCAGCGCGCGCTTCGAGGTGGCGGCCGATCATCCCGCCAATGCGATCCTGTCGGAGCAGGGCCTGGAAGCCGGCGAGGATGGCGTGGTGTTGCGCCGCGTGGTTACTGCCGATGGCAAGAGCCGCGCTTTCGCCAACGATCAGCCGGTCAGCGTGGCGCTGCTGCGCCGTCTGGGCGATACGCTGGTGGAAATCCATGGGCAGAATGACGAGCAGGGCCTGACCGACAGCAGCATCCATCGCGCGCTGTTGGATGATTATGCCGGGCTGGCCAAGGATGCGGCGGCGCTGAAGGGCCTGCATCGGGCTTTCCGCGAGGCCGAGACCGCTTTCCGCGAAGCCGAAGCCGCCGCCGAACAGGCGCGGCGCGATGAAGATTATCTGCGCCATGTGGCCGCCGAACTCGACGAATTGTCGTTGCAGGAAGGCGAGGAAGAAGAACTGGCGGCCAAGCGCAGCCGCTTGCAGGCTGGCGAGAAGCTGGCCGCTGCGATGCAGGAAGCGGAAGCGGCGCTGCATGGCGGCTCCGGCTCAGGCGGTGTGGAACAGCGCCTGCGCGCCTGCATGCGGGCGTTGGAGCGCATGGCCGACAAGGCGTCCGGCCAGTTCGATGCGGCCTTGGCGGCGGCGTCCACCGCGCTGGATCAGGCCGCCGAATTGTCCGCGCGCCTGGAAGAGACGACGCGGGCGCTGGAACTCGATCCGCAAAAGCTGGAGCGCGTGGAAGAGCGGCTGTTCGCCCTGCGCGCCGCCGCCCGCAAACATAACGTGGCGGTTGCCGCTTTGCCGGCCTTGGCCGAGGATTTCCATGCCCGCATCCGGGCCTTGGAAAACCAGACGGCCGATCTCTCGCGGCTGAACAAAGCCGCCGAGGCAGCCCGCGCCGCCTATCATGCGCGCGCCGAGGCATTGA
>JAYSEE010000317.1:0-3743 GCA_041914045.1 Ferrovibrio sp.
GCTGGTCTTACGGCGTGCCGGACGGCGCATCCAGCGTCACCCTCAATGTCTACGATTCCAGCGGCGATCTGGTCTACACCACCACCGGCGATGCCAGCAGCGGCCGGCATGATTTCGATTGGGACGGCAGCAATTCCGACGGCACCACCGAAAGCGATGGCGGCCTCTACACCCTGGAAGTGACGGCTACGGACAGCAGCGGCAACGAGCTCACCACCGACACGCTGGTGCGCGGCGTGGTGGATGCGGTGGAGACCATCAACGGCAGCACCTATCTGGTGGTCGGCCAGCTCGCCATCGACCCCGACGACGTGGTGCTGGCCCGCAAGCCGAGCTGACGCGGCTCAAGTTTAATAACACTGTTATAATATCCAAAACCTCACGCTATTCGTCATGCCCGGACTTGTTCCGGGCATCCATGCTTCAACAGCTTTATCGCGCCAAGCATGGACCACCGGGGCAAGCCCGGTGGTGACGGTTTTTTTGGGAGGAGGGGGAAGGTGAGCCGGAAGCGATTAGGCCAAATCCCGGGGCGGCGCCTTGCCCGCTCGCCAAACCCAAAGCCATTGGTTCTGGCACCGGATCGGGTATAGTGCGGCGCAACCCAATTGCCTGCATATCTGCCCCCGGTGCGGAGTTTCCCGATGTCGCATACCCCCTTGCATAGCAAACTTGTCGTGGTTTTCGGCGGTTCCGGCTTTATCGGCCGCTATATCGTCAAGCGGCTGGTGGCGCAGGGGGCGCGGGTGCGGGTGGCGATCCGCCGGCCGGATCAGGGCCTGTTCCTGAAGCCGATGGGCCAGGTCGGCCAGGTGGAAATCGTGCAGGCCAATATCCGGGTGCCGATGTCGGTGGCGGCCGCGCTGAAGGGCGCCGATTATGCCGTGAATTGCGTGGGCATCCTGGCCGAGGGCGGGCCGCAGCGCTTCAATGCCGTGCAGGCTTTCGGCGCCGAGGTGATCGCCAAATGCGCCAAGGATGCCGAGGTGAAGCAGCTGGTGCATCTCTCCGCCATCGGCGCCGATGCCGAAAGCGCCTCGAAATACGCCCAGAGCAAGGCCGCCGGCGAGGCCGGCATCCGCAAGCATCTGCCCCAGGCGGCGATCCTGCGGCCCAGCGTGGTGTTCGGGCCAGAGGATGATTTCTTCAATCGTTTCGCCACGTTAGCCGGCTTCGCGCCGGCCCTGCCGCTGATTGATGGCGGCCATACCAAGTTCCAGCCGGTCTATGTCGGCGATGTGGCCGAGGCGGCCGTGAGGGCGCTGACCCTGGATAGCGCCGCCGGCAAGACCTTCGAACTGGGCGGGCCCAAGACCTATAGCTTCGCCGAATTGATGCGGTTGACCCTGGATACCATCCAGAAGAAACGCCTGCTGCTGCCGGTGCCGGGCGCGCTGCTCAAGCCGCTGGCCTTGGTGTTCGAAATCCTGCCGCTGCCCTTCAAGGCCCCGATCACCCGCGACCAGATCACCCTGCTGGGCAGCGACAATGTGGCCGCCCCCGGCGCGCCGGGCTTCGCCGACCTGGGCATCGCGCCCAAGCAGGCCGAGGGCCTGATCGACGGCTGGCTGATCCGCTTCCGCCGCGGCGGCGGCAAGTTCGAGCCGCGCTTCAGCTAATGCCGGTTTTCAGCTGGTTGATGCCCGCTTTCGCGGGCATGACGGCTGGAGAATAGCCGCTTAATCAATAAAACCGTCACCCCCGCGAAAGCGGGGGTCCATGCGGGTGAGCCCGATCCGCCCGCCATCCTTGCGCTACACCGGCGCCAGGCCCGGCGCTATACTGGCGCGAAGAAAAGGCGGGAGGGCCCCATGATCGCCATCATCTTCGAAGTGACCCCGGCCGAGGGCCGGCGCGACGCCTATCTCGATATCGCCGCCAAGCTGCGCGGCGAGCTGGAGAAGATCGACGGCTTCATCTCGGTGGAGCGGTTTCAGAGCCTGACCAACCCCGGCAAGATGCTGTCGATCTCGTTCTTCCGCGACGAGCAGGCGGTGATCCAATGGCGCAATCTGGCCGCCCATCGCGCGGCGCAGAATGCCGGGCGCGGCGGCATCTTCGCCGATTACCGGCTGCGGGTGGCCCAGGTGCTGCGGGATTACGGCCTGAACGACCGCGCCGAAGCCCCCGATGACAGCCGCGCAGCCCATAACGCCTAGCAAGTATTTGATTCCATGACAGATATATAGTTCCGTTTCGGTCCTATATTGATGGAATCCCCCTGCTATCGCGTGTCGATCCACCTGGGCTTGCGCGCTAAAGAGTCGAAGATAGGTCAATAATTCTGTCCTATTGATGCTTTTTTGCTTGCAGAAGCGCCTGCTGGATAATAAAAGCTGTGCCGAACCGGCCTGCGGGACAGAACCCTGCGCGCCGGCTGTTGCTCGCCCCCTAGCCCCAGGAGCATCCGGCCATGGCCGAGAAGATGTTGAAATTCGTGTCGCTGGCGCAGTCCATGCCGGAGAAGCGCGCCGCCGCCGAGCGCGCCCAGGATTTCGACGAGATCTACCGGGAATTCGCCGCCGAGAAGGCCGGGCAGCAGGCTTCGCGCTGTTCGCAATGCGGGGTGCCGTTCTGTCAGGTTCACTGCCCCTTGCACAACAATATCCCCGATTGGCTGCGCATGACCGCCGAGGGCCGGCTGGAAGAGGCTTACGAGCTGTCTTCCGCCACCAACTCGATGCCGGAAATCTGCGGCCGCATCTGCCCGCAGGACCGGCTTTGCGAGGGCAATTGCGTGATCGAGCAATCCGGCCATGGCACCGTCACCATCGGCTCGATCGAGAAATACATCACCGAAACCGCGTTCGCGAATGGCTGGGTGAAGGCGCCCAAGCCGCTGCATGGCGACCGGCCGCAATCGGTGGGCATCGTCGGCGCCGGGCCGGCCGGCCTGGCCGCCGCCGACAAGCTGCGCCGGCTCGGCTATGCCGTGCATGTGTATGACCGCTACGACCGGCCGGGCGGGCTGCTGATTTACGGCATCCCCAATTTCAAGCTCGAAAAAGCCGTGGTGGAGCGCCGCTCGGCCCTGCTGCGCGAGGCCGGGGTGGTGTTCCACCTGAATTTCGAGGTCGGCCGCGATGCCAGCCTGGACGATCTGCGCAAGCAGCATGACGCGGTGCTGATCGCCACCGGCGTGTACAAGGCGCGCGACATCCAGGGCCCGGGCGCGGGCCTGAACAATATCGTGCCGGCGATGACCTATCTCACCGCCAGCAACAAGCATGGCCTGGGCGATGCGGTGCCGGAATTCGAAAGCGGCGCGCTGGACGCCAAGGGCAAGCGCGTGGTGGTGATCGGCGGCGGCGATACCGCGATGGATTGCGTGCGCACCGCCATCCGCCAAGGCGCGGCCACCGTGCATTGCCTGTATCGCCGCGACAAGGCCAACATGCCGGGCTCGATGCGCGAAGTGAAGAATGCCGAGGAAGAGGGCGTGGAATTCTCCTGGCTCACCCTGCCGCGGGCCTTCCATGGCAATGCCGGCAACGCCGTCACCGCCGTGCGGGTGGGCAAGATGAAGCTGGGCCCCGTGGATGCCTCGGGCCGCCAGAGCCCGGTGGAAATCGAGGGCGCCGATTACGACCAGCCCGCCGATATCGTGGTGAAGGCTTTGGGCTTCGACCCCGAAGACCTGCCGGCCGCCTTCAAGGCTCCGGGCCTGGAAGTCACCCGCTGGGGCACGGTGAAGGCCAATGCCCGCAGCCATGCGACCGCGATCCCCGGCGTTTATGCCGCCG
>JAYSEE010000318.1:0-3743 GCA_041914045.1 Ferrovibrio sp.
TGCGGATCACCCGGATCGCCGCAGCCCCGCGATTGGCAACCAGAAGCTTCGATAACGTGCGGTGGAGCATTCTCTTTATCCTTACGCTTCCGCCATGCAAACAGCCGCCATGATGCAAACGGACTTAGGGTGCCGGCAGATTATGGCGGGCGTGGCCCAGCGTATGTGCGAGCGAGGCCAGAACGACCTCGGCTACCTCGGGGGCCATGGCGATCTCGACGCGGGGATTGCGCGGCCCCTGTAAGACCAGAACAACTGAGCCATCAGCGGCATTAATGCCCATGCCCAGCACCGCAGAAACATGCAAACGAGGTTCGAAACGCACCACGCGCTCGCTGCCATGTCCGGTATCGGTCATGCCGGATTGATTCGATTTATCGCCCATGATTCCGCCTTTCTCCGTTCCGTCCTGTCGGGGATGACCCCTTCAGTATGACGCGACAGCGTCAGGCTGGAAACAGCACCGAACCTTCGCCGGCGATCACTTCGCGGTCGGCGACATAACCGGCATATTGCACCGTTGCGACCCGGCCCTTGCCATGGGGTTCGATGCCGGTAACCGTGCCGCGCAGCATCACCTGATCGCCCGGACGCACCGGCGATTTGAAATTCGCGCCGATGCCGCGCACGAAAGCCGACGGCCCCGCCCAGGCGGCAAGCATTTCAGCGGCGAAGCCCATGGTCAGCATGCCATGGGCGATCACGCCGCCGAGCCCCGCCGCCTGGGCGAATGGCAGATCGTAGTGGATGCGGTTGAAATCGCCCGATGCGCCGGCATACATGACCAATTGCGTCGTGGTCACGCTGTCTTTCGCGAGTTCGAAAGTCTCGCCCGTTTCGAGTCGGCGCATCGGAGCCATTACCGCATCAACGCTGCAGGGTGGAGTCGAAGGATTCGCCGAGTTCGGCGGAACCGATGATCTGCGCCGTGCGATCATGGCCCGCATGCAGCACGTGCGTTTCCAGATCGGCAATGTAGCGCGACAGCGGGAACTCGTCGAACAGTGCGGTCGAGCCTGCGGCATGGATCAGCTTGTGCGAAGCCTCGAAGGCCACATGCGCGGCATTCGACTTGGCAGCCATCGACAGCAGTTCCGAACGCGTCACGTCGCCATCGGTCCAGGACGAAAGCGCGCGATGGAAGGAAGCCCTGGCCGAATCCAGCCCGATGCGAACCTCGCCGGCGCGCATCTGGATGATCGGATCCTTGGTGCGGCCCTTCTGCTTGATGTAGCCGACGAACCAATCGTACATGCCTTCCGTGGTGCCGAGGTAGTTGGCGGTGAAACCGAGATGGTACTTGCCCTGCCAGCGGCCGCGCGGATAGGCGCCCGGCTCGGAAAGGATATTCTCATCCGGCACGAAAACCTGATCCAGCGTAATGACCGGGCTGGGCGCGGCGCGCATGCCATTGGGGCGATACCAGGTGTGATCCATCGACACGCCCTTCATATCGGGCGTGATCACCACCATCAGATGGTTGTCGAGATATTCCTTCACGCCTTCGATGGCCGCGAAGATGATCGCGAAGCCCATATGGGCGCCGTTGGTGGCGTAGTTCTTTTCGCCATGCACGATCCAGCCGCCCGGCACCTTCTTCGCCGTGGTGTTCATCATATACATGTGGCGGCGCTTGGCCTCGGAACCGACGAAAGCCGACAGCAGGCCTTCCTTCATGGTCGGCTTGAGGAATTTGTCGATCTGGCGCGGCGTGCCCAGTTTTTCCATGATCCACATGGTGTGGTTATGGACCTGATAGCAATGCGCGGTGCCCGGGCAGCCGCGCGCGATGCTGCGCAGCGCCTGCAGATAGGTCGCCTTGTCGTCCGCATCGAGATTCGAGCCCTTGCCGCCCAGCGGCTTGCTCACCGTGGTGGCAAGCCAGCCGCGCTCATGCAGCGCCTTGATGTTCTCGAGCGGAATATCGCAATTCCTGTCGTAGTCGCGACCGCGCGGACGGAATTCCTCGACAGCCAGGCGCGCCAGTTCCTGCAATTCCGGCGTATTGAGCACGGCCTCGGGATCGTAACGCATGGGTTGGGTATTGCCCGACGAAGCTGGGGTGGTTGCGGCGTTCACTGACATTTCCTCCTCCTTGTTTTTACCGCCCCGCACCGGCAGGGCAGCCCCGGAATTGTTATGAATCCGGGAAATATTTTGCCAAGTCAGGCTATCTTCGGCACTCAGCCGACCGAAAGCGCAGCCTTGATTGCGCAGGATGATAGCAACATTTCGCCCCTATTGTCACCATATAAGATGATACAGTGAACCGCGGAGCGATGATTTTTGCTTTGCGATGCCGCCGCCGATATTCGGCCCAGACGGCGCTGCCTCGACTTATCAACCTTGGCCCGTCAGCGGGTCGATATGCTCGAGAATCTCCAATTCATAGCCTTCGAGGCCGACCGGGATGCGGGTATCGCGCGACAGCAGGCGCATCCGCTGCACCCCTAGATCGCGCAGAATCTGCGCGCCGGTGCCGTAATCGCGGATCACGCTGCCGCTTTCCGGCGCCGAGGATTCGCGCTGGCGCAACACCTCCGAGGGGCTGCTGTTATGCGCCTCGCGCATCAACACCACCACGCCGCGCCCGGCCCAACCGATCCGCTGCATCGCGGGCTGCAATTCGCCGCCACGGCTATAGGCCCGGTCGGCGACGATATCGTCGAACAGATTCACCGCATGGATGCGCACCAGCACCGGAGCGCCATCATCCACCCGGCCTTTCACCAATGCGACATGCTCCACATTATCCACGCGGTTGCGATAGACGATGAGATGGAAATTGCCGCCATGCAGGCTGTTGATCTCGCGCTCCATGATGCGCTCGATCTGCACTTCGCTGCGGCGGCGGAATGCGATCACATCCGCCACGGAAATCATGGGAATTGCATGGGTTTCGCTTAAACGGCGCAAATCCTCGAGGCCCGCCATATCGCCGTCGTCATTCAATATCCGGCAGGAAGCGGCGGCCGGCAACAGGCCTGCCAGACGCACCAGATCCACCGCCGCTTCGGTATGGCCGGCGCGGACCAGCACGCCGCCATCGCGCGCGATATGCGGAATGATGTGGCCCGGCATGGCAATCGCCTTGGCGCCCAGCGGCGACGCGCTGGCCACCGCAATGGTATGGGCGCGGTCGGCAGCGGAAATGCCGGTGGAAACGCCTTCGCGCGCCTCGATGCTCACCGCATATTCGACGGCGCCATCTCCTGCATTCTGGCGCGGCTGCAATTGCAGCCCGAGTTCCGATGCGCGCTGCTCGGTGAGCGCCAGGCAGACCAGACCGCGCGCATGCATGGCCATGAAATTCACCGCATCGGGCGTTATCCTGTCGGCGGCGCAGATCAAACTGCCGCTATCGCAGCCGAAGGTGCCGTCGATCACGATGACCATGCCGCCTGCATTCAAATTGGCCAACACGCGAGTCACTGCGGAAGAATCCGCGGCCCCGCTCAGGGCTGCATCACGCATATTCATGGTCGCCTCCACGCAAAATACACAATCCTTCAGTGTTTAAGCTGCGTCGCCGCCGCCTCGCCCGATTCGCTCCGGGCGGGAAAGCGAGGCCCGCCATATCGGCTTTTGGAAGCCAATTAACCATTATCAAACAATACATTAACAGGAATTGCATCTTATCTTGCAGCGCATTATGGTCATTAGCTGGAGCTACATCAGAAAAGCGTGGGGTGAAGGTGGCGCAAAAGGTAATTTCATCGCGAAATTCCGCGTCGCCGGATAAT
>JAYSEE010000319.1:0-2231 GCA_041914045.1 Ferrovibrio sp.
CTGTACGACCGCTGGAAGGAAAGCCGCGAGGCGATCGGCCGCAAATTTTCCGACGAGCGCGGCATGACCTTGGTGCCGCCCTTCGACGATCCCTATATCGCCGCCGGCCAGGGTACGGTGGGCCTTGAAATCGCCGCTCAGCTTGCCGAGCGCGGCCTCGCCGCCGATGCTGTGCTGGCCCCGGCTTCCGGCGGCGGCCTGATCTCGGGCATCGCATTGGCGGTGCATGACCGCATGCCAGGCACCGAGGTTTATTGCGCCGAGCCGGCGGATTTCGACGATATCGCGCGCTCCTTGGCCAGCGGCAAGATCGAAAGCAACCGCCCCGATGCGCCGCCCAGTTTCTGCGATGCCTTGATGGCGCCAGCGCCCGGCAACATCACCTTCGGCGTGATGCGCACGCATCTCAAGGCCGGCCTGGGCGTAACCGATGCGGAAGTGGAAACCGCCATCGCCACGGCTTTCCATTATCTCAAGCTGGTGGTGGAGCCCGGCGGCGCGGCGGCTTTGGCCGCCATTCTCGCCGGCAAGATTTCGATCAAGGGACGCACGCTGGTGGCCGTGTGTTCCGGCGGCAATGTCGATGCCGCTTTGTATGCCGCCATCTTGAACCGCGCCAAGCCGGTACATGCCGACTAGCGTTTTATAAACCTCTGTCAGCGAGAGACCCTAGGGAGAGACATATGACAGAAGCCTTTATTTGCGACGCCATCCGCACACCCATCGGTCGCTACGGCGGCGCATTGAGCAGCGTGCGGGCCGACGATCTCGGCGCGATTCCGCTTAGGGCGCTGATGCAGCGCAATCCGGGCGTGGATTGGAAGGAAATAGACGACGTGATCTTCGGCTGCGCCAATCAGGCCGGCGAAGACAACCGCAACGTCGCCCGCATGTCGCTGCTGTTGGCCGGCCTGCCGGAAACCATTCCCGGCGCCACCGTGAACCGGCTTTGCGGCTCCGGCATCGAAGCCACCTCGGCCGGCGCGCGCGCCATCCGCACCGGCGAGGCCGATCTCGTGCTGGCCGGCGGCGTGGAAAGCATGAGCCGCGCACCCTTCGTGATGGCGAAGGCCGACACGCCGTTTTCGCGCTCGGCGGAAATCTACGACACGACCATCGGCTGGCGCTTCGTCAACAAGCTGATGAAGCAGAAATACGGCGTGGATTCCATGCCGGAAACCGCCGAGAACGTGGCCGAGCAGTTCCAGATTTCGCGCGCCGACCAGGATGCCTTCGCCCTGCGCAGCCAGCAGCGCGCCATCCATGCGCAGAAGACCGGCCTGTTCGAAGCCGAAATCACCCCGGTGACGATCCCCACCCGCAAGGGCGATCCCATCGTGGTGGATCGCGACGAGCATCCCCGCGAAACCTCGCTGGAAGCTCTGGCCAAGCTGCCCACGCCGTTCCGCCAGGGCGGCACGGTCACGGCCGGCAATGCCTCGGGCGTGAATGACGGCGCCTGCGCCATCCTGCTCGCCTCCGACCTCGCCGCCCGCCGCCATGGCCTTACCCCGCGCGCCCGCGTGGTGGCCACGGCCACGGCCGGCGTGGCCCCGCGCATCATGGGCTATGGCCCGGTGCCGGCCACCGAGAAGGTGCTGGCCAAGGCCGGCCTGTCGATCCGCGACATGGATGTGATCGAGCTGAACGAAGCCTTCGCCGCTCAGGGTTTGGCGGTTTTGCGCGGCCTGAACGTGCCCGACGACGCCACCTATGTGAACCCCAATGGCGGCGCCATCGCGCTGGGCCATCCGCTGGGCATGAGCGGCGCGCGTCTGGTCACCACCGCGCTGAACCAGCTTGAGCGCACCGGCGGCCGCTACGCGCTTTGCACCATGTGCATCGGCGTCGGCCAGGGCATCGCCATGATCATCGAGCGGGTCTGATCCCGCTTGCTGCGACAAAGCCGGCGGAGCCCAGGTTCCGCCGGCTTTTTTTTATGGATTTCAGGCAATTGCCGGGCGGTTTCGCTACTGGGCGTTAAGCCGGCATAAACCATATTCCACCATCATTCTTGCCCGATCCGCCGGTTTTCGCGTTAAATCGCGTACCAAAGCGGCAGTTTTACGGAGGGTGCCGGCATTATGCTGCGCCAGCTAGCCAAACGTATCGCCGGCCAAAAGCCAGACGCGCAGGACGGACCCTCGCCGCGCGACCGCGAACGCGTGGACCGCATCCTCAACAAGATTTCCGAAGAAACCTTCCTGGTTTTCGACCTGCTGAAAGACGGC
>JAYSEE010000319.1:2241-3711 GCA_041914045.1 Ferrovibrio sp.
GGTGAAGGAAGCCTCCTTCAAAACCGTGGAAGAAAGCATCACCCGGCGCGGCATCCTCTCCACCTTCGAACAGGTGCGCGCCGATGCCTATGGCGATGCCGCCGGCATTGCCCGCGAACATTCGCGCCGCTTCGCCCAGGCGGCGCTGGACATGCCCGAGCCGCAGCAGCGCCAATTCGCGCTCTCGGTGGCGAATGCCTTCGATCGTTTCGCCAAGCAATTGCAAGCGGTGGAGCGCAAGATGAACGAAACGGCCAGCGCCAAACTCGCGCCGCCTGAAAATTGACTATTGAGTCTTGCCTGCTCGGCTCAAGGCCATACAGTTGAGTCTGAAAAGATGTTTCTGGGGGAATGATGTTCGGATCTATTTTCAGCACGCGCAGCTATGCTTACGAAATCTATGTGATGGTGGATGGCCGCTGGCGCATGGACAAGCGGCTGGAGAGCGAACCCGGCGCCACCAAGCATGCCAACGAACAGCTTGAGAAGAACGCCATCGCGCAGGCCAATGCGCTGCTCAACATGGGCGACTTTTCGGCGGTGCGGGTGATGCGCACCCGCTCGCGCGACGACGGCTTCGGCACCCAAACGGAAATCTTCTCCAAGCAGGCGCCGGCCAATCGCGCCAAACCGATGCAGGTGCGGCCGTTCCGCGGCGTGTTTCCGGTCTGCGAAGGCATCCACGATCTCACCACGCGCAGCTCGTGCCGCGCCTTCGGCACGGTGTTCCGCGAGTTTCTCGACAAGCAGAATGCCACCGCCATCGAACTGCTGCATTCGCCGCAGCATCAGCGCAAGCTGGCCGACAACAACAACTTCCTGCGCGCCGGCATCTATGCGCTGGCGGGCGCGCAAACCCAGCAAGGCCTGCCCGGCCAGGCCGAACGCAGCCGCAAGCTGGAAGCCCTGTTCGACAAGCTGATCGCCCATACCCGCGCGGGGCTTGCCGAGAAAGGCATGCCGACCTTGGAAGCCGGCGGCTTCGACAAACTGTGCGAAAGCATCGCCGCCCGTTACGCCAAACCGGAAGATGCGCGTTTCTACACGCTGTTCCAGGTCAGCAAGCAGACCATGCAGATGCCCAGCCAGGGCGCCAAGCTGGATTTCGCCTTGCGCACCCTGGAAGAACACCAGAACCACGCCTTCGATGGCCTGCTCGACGAAATCGCCGCCTCCTGCATGGATTCCGGCACCCTGGTGCAGGACCTGCTGGGCCATCGCGCCAACCTGTCCGACGCCCTCACCGCTTTGGCGGAATTATCGACCGGCAAGCTGGAAATCCCAGCCGCACCGAAAGCCGACCCGATGCTGGAAAAGATCAACGGCCTGCTGGGTCAGGGCCGCCTGCCGCTGGTGGCCGAGACTTTGTGGGACCGCATCCTGAGCGCGCTGTCTTCCAAGCAATTGCTGGCGAAGAACGAGCCCAAGAAGGAATGGCAGCTCACCCGCAACCTGAACCACAAGGTCAAC
>JAYSEE010000320.1:0-3710 GCA_041914045.1 Ferrovibrio sp.
CCTGCTTGGACAGATCGTCATAGATGATGACGGCATGCATGCCGTTGTCGCGGAAATACTCGCCCATCGCGCAGCCGGTATAGGGCGCCAGATATTGCAGCGGCGCCGGCTCGGAAGCCGTGGCGGCCACCACGATGGAGTATTCCATCGCGCCGGATTCTTCCAGGGTCTTCACCACCTGGGCGACCGTCGAGCGCTTCTGGCCCACCGCGACATAGATGCAGTAAAGCTTCTTCTTCTCGTCGCCGCCGGCATTGACCGCCTTCTGGTTCAAGATGGTGTCGATCGCCACGGCGGTCTTGCCGGTCTGGCGGTCGCCGATGATCAGCTCGCGCTGGCCGCGGCCGACGGGCACCAGGGCGTCGAGCGCCTTCAGGCCGGTCTGCATCGGCTCATGCACCGACTTGCGCGGGATGATGCCGGGCGCCTTCACTTCCACGCGGGCGCGGGTGACATCCTTCAGCGGGCCCTTGCCGTCGATCGGATTGCCCAGGCCATCCACCACGCGGCCCAGCAGGCCACGGCCCACCGGCACGTCCACGATGGCGCCGGTGCGCTTCACCACATCGCCTTCCTTGATGCCGCGATCTTCGCCGAAGATCACGACGCCGACATTGTCGATTTCCAGGTTCAGGGCCATGCCCTTCACGCCGCCCGGGAACTCGACCATCTCGCCGGCCTGCACCTTGTCGAGGCCATGCACGCGGGCGATGCCGTCGCCGATGCTGAGCACCTGGCCGACCTCGGAGACTTCGGCTTCAGCGCCGAAATTCTTGATCTGGCCCTTGAGGATTTCGGAAATCTCTGCGGCGCGGATGTCCATCACGCAACCCCTTTCATAACGGACTTGAGCGAATTCAGCTTGGCGCGGATCGAAGCATCGATCATGCGCGAACCGAGTTTAACGATGAGACCGCCAATCAGATCCGGCTCGACCCGGGTCTGAAGCACCACGTTGCCGGCGGCGGCCGACGACAACGCCGATTTCAATTGCGCGAGTTCCGCCTCGTTCAGCGGTTCGGCCGACACCACCTCGGCGACCACTTCGCCGCGATGATGGCTGAGCAGCTTGCCGTAGGCCACGATCATGTCGGCCAGGGCAAACAGGCGGCGATTCTGCGCCACCACGCCCACGAAGCGGCGGGTCAGATCGGCGGCGCCGATCCGCGCCAGCACGGCGCCGATGGCGGCGCCCTGCTCTTCGCGGGAGAAAACCGGAGACCGGATCAGCCGCACCAGATCGGCGGATTCCGCCATCATGGCGGAAACGGCGGTGAGATCCTTGGCAACGGCATCGAGCTGCCCGCCATCGCGCGCCATATCAAACAGCGCGGTGGCATAGCGGCCTGCAATACCGGAAACGAGAGCGCTTTCTTGAGCCACGAACGACCCTTTTTGGTTTTCCGAGCCGATCCCTGCGGATCATCCCGGCTTATTGCTGTCCGGACCATTTGTTGTCCGGACCATCGAAGCCCGCCGCGAACCGGCTTTGCCCCGACTGTCGAACCCCCACGATCCCATGATCATGGCCGCAACCCCGGGATGCCCCCAAATCGGGTCAAAGCCTTGAAAGATCAATGTTTTCGCACACACGACGAGCCTTTTCCGGCACCGGCTGGCGCGAAAGCCGCGCTTAACTAGCATATGGGTTTCGCCACCGCAACATGGACCGCAGCCGCGAATGCGACTAAACGCCGCATAAAACCCGGTTATCCCCAGCTGAACGGCTCGGATGCCGCCGATCCCCGTGGTAGTTTTTCTGTGATGGCGAAATCGGCCCGCAAACCAGCCTCTTCCTCCGCAGAATCCATTGCCCCTGGCGAAAGCAGACGTGCCGCCGCCATGGCTGGCCTGTTGCTGCCCTGGTATGACCGCCAGCATCGCCGCCTGCCCTGGCGCGCCCCGCCCGGCAAGCCCGCGATGCCGCCCTATCGGGTCTGGCTGTCGGAAATCATGCTGCAACAGACCACTGTGGCGGCGGTTATTCCATATTTCCAACGCTTTACGGCATTATGGCCGGATGTGCGCGCGCTGGCCGAGGCGCCGCAGGAGACCGTGATGGCGGAATGGGCCGGGCTTGGCTACTACGCCCGGGCCCGCAACCTGCATGCCTGCGCGCAAACCGTGCTGCGCCAGCATGGCGGCGAATTCCCCCGCACCGAAACCGAATTGCTCGCCCTGCCCGGCATCGGCGCTTATACGGCGGCGGCGATTGCCGCCATCGCCTTCGACCGGCCGGCCGCCGTGCTGGATGGCAATGTGGAGCGCGTGCTGTCGCGGGTTTTCGATGTGCAGGAACCGCTGCCCGGCAGCAAGCCGCGCTTGCGTGCGCTCTGCAAAGCCGCCACGCCGCAGCGCCGGCCCGGCGATTTCGCCCAGGCCATGATGGATCTAGGCGCCACGCTCTGCGCCCCCTATCGTCCCGATTGCCTGCTCTGCCCGCTGAGCGAACTTTGCCAGGGCCGTCAGCGCGGCAATGCAGCGGATTTGCCGCGCAAAGCGCCGAAGCCCGAACGGCCGCATCGCCACGCCATCGCCTTCCTGCTGCGCCGGCCCGATGGCGCGCTGTATTTCCGCCGCCGGCCCGAGAAAGGTCTGCTCGGCGGCATGCTGGAAGTGCCGAGCACCGACTGGCGCGATGCCGCCTGGACCGAGCGGCAAGCCTTGCCGCAAGCGCCGCACGCCGCCGCGTGGCGCATGCTGGATGGCGAGGCAGAACATGTGTTCACGCATTTCTCGCTGGGCATCCGCGCCATGCTGGCGGATATAACCGCGAAACAAGCCGCGCGGCTGAATGGCGAATGGCTTCAGCCTGCTGAAGCGAAAGTGCCCACCGTGATCAAGAAGATGCTGAAGCTGCTGGGCTAAGCCTCACCCGTCATGCCCGCACTCGTTGCGGGCATCCATGCTTCGGCGGCGTCAGACATGGACCACCGGAACAAGTCCGGTGGTGACGAAAAAGCGACTAGATCTTGCTGAAATCGCCATGCCGGCCGGCGCCGTCGCGGAACCGCGCCGCGCCCGCGATGGCTTCGGCCTCCACGATCGGCCAGCCGCTTTCCGCTTCGCCATGCAAGGCGGCATCCAGCGACAGCGTCCATTGCTCATAGCTGGAAAGCCGGTCGGCCTTCATGCAGCCCTGCGGGAATTTCGCGATCTCGGCGGCCAGGGCTTCGGCGGCTGCGCGCGCCTCGCCTTTCGGCACCACGCGATTGGCCAGCCCCATCTGCAAGGCTTCATCGGCCGGCACGGCGCGGCCGGTGAGAATCATGTCGAGCGCGCGGCTATGGCCGATCAGGCGCGGCAAACGCACCGTGCCGCCATCAATCAGCGGCACGCCCCAGCGTCGGCAGAACACCCCGAAGGTTGCGTCGGCTTCCGCCACGCGCATATCGCACCAGCAAGCGAGTTCCAAACCGCCGGCCACCGCGAAGCCGGATATGGCGGCGATCACCGGCTTGGACAGCAGCAGCCGCGTCGGCCCCATCGGGCCTTCGCTTTCCGGCGTGGCGTCGTTGCGCCTGTCGCCATCGGCCACCGCCTTCAGATCGGCGCCGGCGCAGAAATTGCCGCCCTCGCCCCACAACACCGCGACCCGCGCGCCTTCATCGGCATCGAATGCCTTGAAGGCATCGCGCAACGCATCGGCATGCGGACGATCCACCGCATTGCGCGCTTCCGGCCGCGACAGGATCACGGTGGTGACGAAA
>JAYSEE010000321.1:0-3709 GCA_041914045.1 Ferrovibrio sp.
AACGCCATGGCTTCCCGCTGCGTTGGCGCAATCGGACTGCGAAATTCTGACAGCGCGCCTGGAAGGATATCTGTCCGAACTCGCGGCCGATATGGCGGCGGTGCGGAACATCAGCCTTCCGATGGAGGTCTGGTGCGGCAGCGCCGGCCATCGGCCTGTGCGCACATTGGCTTTGGAAGTCGCCCGGCGCGGCGGCAAGGTGGTGGTGCATGATCATGCGGCAGCGGCCGGCTTGTTCAGCGATGCCGACAGTTTGGTCTTGACCGAATTCAATGTGGCGGATCGTTTCGTGGCGAATACCGCCGGAACCGCCGCTTTGGTGCGTTCCGCCGGCGCGGCGGAGCGCATCTCCCGCTTCAAGAGCGTGGAGTTGGCGGCCGGCCAGGGCGATCCGTTTTTCGCCGTACGCAGGCGCGCTATGACGGCGCAAGGGCAGAGCCGCAAGCGCGTGCTTTATGTTGTGGGCGCTTTCGACGGTCAGGCGCGCCGCTCGCCGCCCAGCCTGAACGATCCCGTAAAGCTCGATTGGTGGTGCCGCATGGGCGGGCTGCTTGCGGCCTTGCCGGTGGATTTGCGGATTCAGGCGCATCCCGGCGGCGTGCTGCGCGGCAAGCCCAATCCGCTGGCCGCCGTGGCGCCGCTTTCCGGCCAGCGTTTCGAGACCATGCTGGATTGGGCCGATCTGCTGGTGATCGACGTTACGCAATCCACCACGCTTACCCACGCGCTTTGCACCGATCTGCCGATCCTATTGATTGATTACGGCCGCAACGCATTCAATCCCGATCTGCTGCCGCTAATAGATCAGCGCTGCCATATGGTGAAATGCGGATTCGATGAGCGCAATCGCGTTTCGATTGATCCCGCGGAACTGGAAGCGGCGGTGATGGATATGCCTGCCAAGTCCGATGGCGCCGCATTCCGCGCGCTGTTCGCCGGCCGCTATGCCTGAGGCGCCGATCATGCGGCTTGCGATACTCGGCCTTGGATCAATGGGGCGCAAGCATGCCGCCAATGCTCAGGCATTGGGCCATGCGGTTATCGGCTTCGATCCCGATCCCGAGGCGCGCGCGGCTTTGGCGGCATCCGGCGGCCAGGCTTGCGAAAGCCAGGCCGAGGCGCTCGCGGCTTGCGATGCCGTGGTGATCGCATCGCCGCCGCGTTTCCATTTGCAGCAGATCGAGGCCGCTTTGGCGGCGAGCCGCCATGTGCTGGTGGAAAAGCCGCTGGCGGATCGCGTGGAGAACCTGCCGCGTTTGACCGCGCAGGCCAGGCAGGCCAGGCTGGTTTTCGCCGTGGCGCAGAATCTGCGCTATCATCCAGCCGTGGCCGCCGCGCGCGATATTCTTGCCGCCGACGGCATCGGCCGCGTGCTGGGGGCCAGCGCCATCGGCATTTCGCCTTTGGTGGATTGGCGGCCGGGCAGCGATCATCGCGCCAATTATGCCGCCGATCCGCAATCCGGCGGCGTGATCTTCGACTGGGTGCATGAGATCGACATGCTGGCCTGGCTGCTGGGTCCGGTCGCTGCAGCCGGCGCCGTGGCGGAGAATTCCGGCGCGCTGGGCATCCAGGCCGAGGAAACCGCTGGCCTGCTGCTGCGCCACCAAGGCGGGGCGGTCTCCAGTTTGATGCTGAGCTATCTCGGCCGGCCGGCGCGGCGCGCAACGGAAATATTCGGCGAGGCTGGGCGTATCGAAATCGACATTCCAGCCCGGCATTTGCGGCATTGGGATGCCGCTGGCGCGCTCTGCCGCGATGAAAGTTTCGGCGGCCGCCATGCCGATGATTATGTCAGCGAATTGCACGCCTTCTGCGCGGCCATCGCGGGCGGCGAACCGCCGCGCTGCCTGGCGGATGAGGCAACGGAAATCTTGCGGCAGGTATTGCGCCTGCGCCAACAAGCGGGGCTGCCCTTGGCCGGCGGCGAAGCGGGGAAAACATCATGAGCCAGAGTCCGAAAGACGATGCCGCCATGTGGCAGGCATTCAATCGCTTCCATTATCTGTGCGATACCCATCGCTATCAAAAGCTGCTGGCGCGCGCCGATTTGGTGCGCATGGTGGCGGATGTGCCGGGCGATATCGTCGATTGCGGCACGTTCAAGGGCGTCAGCACCCTGCAATTCGCGCATTTCCTGAAAATCCATCGCCCGCATGGCGAGGGCCGAGTGGTCAGCTTCGATACGTTCGAAGCGCGTTTCCCGCGCGTGCGGGCCGACGAAGTGGCCAGCGCCGCCGATCACATGGACCGGCTGTATGAGGAAACCGCTTTCGATCAGCTCAACGAGGCGATCGGGCGGTTGGCGCTTTCCGACCGCGTCGAGATCGTGAAGGGCGATATCGTGGAAACCATGCCGGCCTATCTGGCCGACAAGCCGGGCTTCCGCATCAGCCTGCTGCATTGCGATCTGGATGTTTATGCCGCCACCAAGGCGGTGCTGGAATTCTGCTGGCCGCGCATCTGCGTGGGCGGCATCGTGGTGTTCGACCAATATGCGGTGCGCAATTGGGGCGAGTCGGATGCAGCCGACGAGTTCCTCGCCGGTCTGCCCAATCCGCCGCGTCTGCGCGTGGTGCCGGGCACGCCCACGCCTACCGCCTATCTGGTGAAGGAACGGGCCTGAGAATTCGCATCGCGAAAAGGAGGCGGACATGAAGAGCTTCAAGGCAGTAGAGGAAACCCGGCGCTTGTATCACGCCGATGGCAGCCTCAATTCCGTGCATCGGGCTTCCCTGCTCGCGCCGGTCTTCCCGCAGACCAAGCTCGAAGTCAGCTTCCTCAATCACTTCCTGCTCAAGCGCGGCTACAAGGATGTCGCCTGCCGCGTCACCGAGGTGAATGCGGAAGGCAAGCGCATCCGCTCGCGCATGTTCGCGGTGGATCAGCCGCGCGCCTATGTGCTGCCGCTCAGCGATTTCGGCCATGACGAAACCGCCGATTTCATGGTGGAATTCTTCAGCGGCAGCAATCTCTATATTCCGTTTCCGGCAGCGATGGTGAATCATCGCGGCGTCGGCTTCCTCAATTCGGTGCATGCCTATAATCGCGTGCTCAACGATGTGTTCGAGGAGGACAGCATCAATGCGGTGAGCCAGCGCGAGGCCGCCATTGATGTGCGGCTGGATGGCAAGGTGAGCACCTTCCTGCTGTTTTCGGCGGGCCAGAGCCCGGTGCATGGCAAGCTGAATCTGCGGCTGGATCGCGCGGAAGGCCGGTTGGAAAGCGAAATCGCGCTGGATGTGCCGCGTTTCGGCCATCGCAGCATAGATCTGCTGGAGGCTTTCCCGGGCCTGAACAGCGTTGCCGGCGGCGTGCTCACCGTGGCGCAGCCCAGGCAATTCATGTTCTACGGCCGCATGCTGGCCGGCCAGCGCGCCAGCGACGGCGCCTTCAGCGCCAATCACAGCTATTACGATTCGTCCGAAGTGGCGGAATATTGGGATGACGCGCGGTCCTCGGCGCGGCTTTATCCTTTCTTCGCCGGCTTCGATGCGCGGGTGCGGTTCTATCCCATCCTGTCGCCGGGCCGGCTGCGGATCGCAATCGAGCCGCGCGACATGCAAGGCCGTCTGCTCGGCAGCCTGGATGCCGGCATTCTGGAAACGCCCGGCCATGGCTTCATTGATGTTTCGGTCGCCGAACTGGCGCATGCCAATGGCATTGACCCCACCGATATCGTTTCCTTCGCCGTGCGCGCCACGCCGGA
>JAYSEE010000322.1:0-3708 GCA_041914045.1 Ferrovibrio sp.
CCTGGAATAGCTGGGCAACCTGCTGAGCAAGGTGGACAAGCTGATCATCGGCGGCGGCATGGCCAACACCTTCCTGTTCGCCCAGGGCCGCGAAGTCGGCAAGAGCCTGTGCGAAAAGAACATGGCCGATACCGCGCGCGACATCCTGCGCGATGCCGTGGTGCGCGGCTGCGCCGTGATCCTGCCCGACGACGTGGTGGTGGCCCGCGAATTCAAGGCCGGCGCCGCCAGCAAGGTGGTGTCCGCCGAGCGCGTGCCGGCGGATCAAATGATCCTGGATATCGGCCCCGTCGCCGCCTCGCGGCTGGGCACCATCCTGGCCGATTGCCGCACCCTGGTGTGGAACGGCCCGCTCGGCGCTTTCGAGACCGCGCCCTTCGATGCCGGCACCGTGATGGTGGCGCGCACGGCGGCTGCCCTCACCGCCTCGGGCCGCCTGCTCAGCGTGGCCGGCGGCGGCGACACCGTGGCGGCTTTGCGCCATGCCGGCGTGGCCGAGGAATTCTCCTACGTCTCCACCGCCGGCGGCGCCTTCCTGGAATGGCTGGAAGGCAAGGAACTGCCCGGCGTGGCCGCGCTCAAGACCCCCGACTGACGCCCGGCCATAGCCGCGAACAAAAAGCCCGGATGTCGCCATCCGGGCTTTCGTTTATCTGGTCAGATTACGCGGCCTGGTTACGCCGCCTGGGCTTCCAGGGTCACCGGCTGGCTGCCGGCCACGATCTGCACCTGGCGCGGCTTCTTCGCCTCGGGAATTTCCCGCTTCAGGTCGATATGCAGCAGGCCATCGGCGAAACGGGCGCCCACCACCTTCACGGTATCGGCCAGTTCGAAGCGGCGCTCGAAAGCGCGGCGCGCGATGCCGCGATGCAGATAGGCCACGCCGGCCTGTTCGGCCTGGGCTTCGGCGGCCTTGCCGGAAATGGTGAGGCTGTTCTCCTTCACCGTCACATCGAGTTCCTCGGGGCGGAAACCGGCCACCGCCATGGTGATGCGATAGGCATCTTCGCCATGCTTCTCGATGTTGTAGGGCGGGTAGCTGAGGCTGGCTTCGTCGAGCCGGTTGGCGAAATCGAACAGCCGGTTCACATTGTCGAAGCCGATGCTGGAGCGCAGCAGGGGAGCGATATCGAAAGCACGCATGGTCTCATCCTCCTTGAGCGATAAGAGCAGTCAGGGTGTTGCAAGCCGCCGAAAACCGGCCGGCCCGCCAAATATCCAGGCCCTTCATTGGCACCCGGACATCCCCGATGTGGGATGCGTGTTTTGCGATTTCAAGAGGCCCGCGATCGGACCGGCATCGCCTATGTGATGGCGATCGGCGCCCAGCGGAAATCCGCGAAAGTTCGGCCATTCAGGGCGGCCACCACATGGCGCGGGCCGAGAAATTGCGGCTTGCCGTCGAAACTCTGGCAGCACAGCACCAGCAGCGAATTGGGAAAATACGGCTGCAAGGCCGCGAACGAGCGCCGCGCCATTTCGTCGGTGGAAACCGCCGCATGGGCCACCATCACGATGGTGACGACTTCATCGCCCAGTTTGAAGGAGGCGGACTGATAGACCTGCGCCATTTCTGTAGCCTATCCCGGCAAGGCTTGTTTCAGGCATAAAAAAACGCCGCGGCGGAATCGGTCCGGCGCGGCGTTTTCTAATTTCGTGCGGCTTACTTCTTGAGGCCGAAGCCGGCGAAGCGCTTGTTGAACTTGGCAACCTGGCCGCCGGCCTCGTTGATGCGGGCGGGACCGCCGGTCCAGGCCGGGTGCGACTTGGAATCGATGTCCAGCGCCAGCACATCGCCGGTCTTGCCATAGGTCGAACGGGTGGCATACACGGTGCCGTCGGTCATCTGCACCTTGATTTCATGGTAATCGGGATGGATATCCGGCTTCATCTTAAGGCTCCTGGCCGGCCGCAACCCATGGGATACAACCCATGCGGGCAACGACGGACCTTTTCAAAATTCCGCGAATGGCGGCGGGTTATAGCGGACCCCGGCCCCCCTTGCAAGCGGCGGATTTGGGCAAGCCGCAGATTTGGGCCAAGCGGCGGATTGGGGCGGCCGAGCCTAAGCTACTGCAATCAATTGGTTGTCAGGCTGCCATCGCGATGACGGCGGCGCATTTCCGTCTCCGTCATCGCTTCCAGCCGGATTTTCTCAAGGCCATCCACAATCGGAACGAAGCCGTTCAAGCCCATGCCGATTTGTCCAGGCGTGGGAACGAATGTAATGACGGATAATCCGATCAGATTGCCATTGGCATCCAGCAATGGTCCGCCGCTATTGCCGCCATGAATTTCCACATCAGATTGGATCAGGTCGATCGGCGCGCCCCCCTCCAACCTCACGCCCTGGCGATAGGCGCTGACAATGCCCTTGCTCACCGTCCAGCCCAGACTTTCCTGCTTCGGCGCACCGATGGCATAAACCTCTTCCGACACGATCACCGGATCGGTGCGGATAGGCACCGTCGGATAGCCGAAGCCTTCGATCTTCATCAAGGCGATGTCCCGATTCTGATCGAAGCGCAGCACCTCGCCCACCACGGTGCGGCCCGACACCAGGCGGATATTCATGAAGCGATTGTTGGTGACCACATGGTGATTGGTCAGCACAAGCCCATTCTCGGAAATGATGACGCCTGAGCCATGCCCATTGCCATCGGTGATCAGCACCGTGGCTCGGCGGGCGTTTTCGATATTCTGCGGATTGCGCTGCGTGAATACCGGCAGTTTCGGAAACACGATGGTGGCCAATTCCTGCCGCGCCGCATCGTTTTTCGGATCGCCGGCAACTTTGGTATCCCTGGCCGGCGGCCGGGTCGGCCGTTTGCTCACCGCCTCGCGGAAGGCCGGCAGCACCGCCAGATTGTTGGCCGCTTCGGCGAAAGCATTGCCCAGCGGCAGCATGATATCCATGGCATGCGGTTCCGGCGAATCGACCACGCCGGTGGTGGCGCCGCGCCAGACGATGCGGCGGGTGAGCGGCGCGAAGACCTGCCATTCCACCGTCACCGAGGCTTTCGACATCATGCTGCGCGGATTGCCGATGAAATCGCAGCGGTAGTTCGCCTCCAGATTGATCGCCGTAATGCTGGCGGCGATCTGATAGACCGGGCGCTCATCGCTGCCCTCATTGAACAACTTGTTCGGATCACCGGCCATCCGATAGCCATGGCCGCTCAGCACGCGGTAAAAATTATCGGGAAAATCCCGCGCGATTATAGTGGCGCGATCGGCGCTATAGTAAACGTCGGTACCGAAAGGGTAATTGCAGACCAGGAATTGATAGCTGGTATGGCCGATCTTGGCGCCGCGCGGCAGCGCCACCTGCACCCTGGAAAAGCCCAGCACCTCGGCATCTTCCGCCACTTCCTCCGGGCTGAGCGGCGGCGCGACGACCTTGCCATCGGCCGTCTCGACGGCTTTGGCGGTGGGGAATTCCGCCGATTTGGCCTGATGCTGGCACGCGCCGAGCGCTAGAAGCAATCCGAGGGCAATCAATTGGTGCTGGAAAGCCATTATCTTTCTTCCGTTTCCACTCAATATTATACACGAAATAGTAGGCAACCCCTATAACATGATCATGTTCCGTTCCAAAGTGAAATTTGAATTGCCGCCTGCCCCCGAAAGCATGGTCTGCCTCCGCCGGTATGCTATACCCGCGCAGACATGAGCCGATCAGACACCGATACTGCCGTTGGATCCGCC
>JAYSEE010000323.1:0-3653 GCA_041914045.1 Ferrovibrio sp.
CGGCAGCCGATTTCGCGGTTTCGATCATGCCGCAAACCGCGCGGACCTATCGCTCCATCGCCATCGACCGGCCCGGCCATGGCTATAGCGACCGCCGACCCAGCCCTGACCTCGATCCGGGTCCGATGACGCCGGACCGCCAAGCGCGCGCTTTGCGGGCCGGGCTGAAATCCCTGGGCGTGACGGAAAAGCCGATCCTGGTGGGTTTCTCGCTGGGCGGCGCCACGGCGCTGGCCTGGGCGCTGGATTACCCCGACGAAATCGCCGGCCTGCTGTTGATCAACACCGCCTCGCATCCCTGGCCGCTGCCGATAGAAGCGAGCTACCAGATGGCCGGCATCCCGGTGCTGGGCCCGCTGGCTTTGCATACCATCGTGATGCCGGCGGGGCTGATCAAACTGGCCGAGGGTACCGCCAATGTGTTCGATCCCGCGCCGGTGCCGCCGCATTATGCCAAGGTTCCGCTGGCGCTGACCGTGCGGCCCGGCAATTTCGCCGCCAATGCCGAGGATATCCGCACGTTGAAGCCGTTTCTGGCAACGCAGATGCAGCGCTATCCGGAATTGCGGCCGCCCGTGAGCGTGATGGTGAGCGACCGCGACAACGCCACGTCGCCGATCATCCATTCGCGCCCGCTGGCGGCCGCCGTGCCCCGTGCGGCGCTGATCGAAAGCCAGGGCGGCGGCCATCCGCTGCATTTCAGCAAACCCGCCGAAGTGCTGGCCGCCATTGATGCGCTGGCGGCGCGGATCAAGGCGCAATCGCGATAAAGCCGGCTTTCTCCAGGCGCGGCAGCAAGGCCTGCATATCGGCCAGCGCAAGCGCCACGCAGCCTTCGGTGGGCGCATAATCCGGCCGCGCCAGATGCAGGAAAATCGCACTGCCCAGGCCCGGCACAGGCGGCGCGTCGTTATGCCCGAGTTCGACGATCAGGTCGTAGACATGATCCTCGCGCCAAAGTTTTTCATGGCTGGCAGCGAAGGGCAAAGTCACCGGGCGGTTGTAATCGGCATGCGCGGGATCGTCGCACCAGCCCATGCTGGGCGTCAGCGCAACCATGGGCAGCGCGCAATCCGGTTTCGCCAGACGATCCGGGCGATAATACAGCCGCCGCAAGGCCCAGCGGCCCAAAGGCGTGGCGCCATCGCCCTCGCGTTTATCCGCCGCCGGCTTGCAGCCCGAACGGCCCAGCGCGCAGCGGAAACGCAGATCGCCGAAACGCAGCGTACCATCGGCGGAAACTTCGATATCGCTCATGCCAACAGCCTCGCCAGCAAACCATCCAGCACCGCGCGGCCCTCATTCGTGGCGATCAGCCGCCCCGGTTCACGCCGCAGCAATCCGGCCTGCTCCAGCGGCGCGCGGCGCGCCGGCGGCGCCAGATCATCCAGCGCGATGCCGGAGGCGGCTTGCAGATTGGCATCATACACGCCTTCGCTCAGCCGCAGGCCCATCATCAAGGCTTCCTCGGCGCGTTGACGCGCATCGACGGGGCTTTCGCTTTCCAGGCCCGCGCCCTTGGCCTGCACGGCTTCAAGCCAGATTTCCGGCTTGCGCAGATTTTGCCGCGCCAACCAGTTGCCGTTTTCGCGCAGCCGCGCATGCGCGCCGGGGCCGATGCCGAGATACGCGCCCGAGCGCCAATAGACCAGATTATGCCGGCTTTCGCCGCCGGGCCGGGCATGATTGGAAATCTCATAAGCCGGCAGGCCGGCCTCGTTCATGATCTCTTGCGTGAGATCGTAGAGCGCGGCCTGGGCATCGTCTTGCATCGGCCTTATCGCGCCGCGCGCCACCGCGCCGGCAAAGCCGGTATTGGGCTCGATGGTCAACGTATAGAGCGACAGATGATCGCCGGCTAGATCGAGCGCGGCACGCAATTCATCGCGCCAGGCGGCTTCATCCTGGCCGGGCCGGGCATAGATCAGATCGAAGGAATAGCGCGGCATGCTGCGGCGCGCCGCCGCGATGGCCTGGCGCGCCTCGGCGGCATCATGGGCGCGGCCGAGAAAGCGCAAGGCCTGGGTATCGAAGCTCTGCACGCCGATGGACAGGCGGTTGACGCCGGCCGCGCGGAAGCCGGCGAATTTTCCGGCCTCGGCGGAATTCGGATTAGCTTCCAGCGTGATCTCGACATCATTGGCGAAGCCATAGAGCTTTTCGGCTTCGGCAAGAATCGCGGCCGCGGTTTCCGGCGCCATCAAGGATGGCGTGCCGCCGCCGAAAAACACCGAGGTAAGCTTTTGATCATTGCCGAAGCGTTCGGCCTGGTCGCGCAATTCGGCAAGCAAAGCCTCGCGGAATTGCGCTTCGTCGATACGCCCGCGCACATGGGAGTTGAAGTCGCAATACGGGCATTTCGAAACGCAGAACGGCCAATGCACATAGAGGCCGAAGCCGGGCGATGGGGGCTGGCTCGGTTCAGCCGAAACAGGCATTGATCAATTGCCGGAAAGCCAGCGCGCGATGGCTGATCCCGTGCTTGTCCTGCGCCGGCATCTCGCCGAAGGTGAGGCTCTGGCCATCGGCCAGAAACATCGGATCGTAACCGAAGCCGAGATTGCCGCGCGGCGGCCAGACCAGCTGGCCCGGCAGCACGCCCTCGAAACTTTCCAAATGGCCATCGGGCCAGGCCAGCGTGAGCGCGCAATTGAAGCTGGCGCGCACCGGGCCTTGCACGCCCCGGGTTTGGTTCTGGGCCTGCACTTCATCCCACACCTTGCGCATGGCAAGCGTGAAATCCTTCGATGGCCCGGCCCAGCGCGCGGAATAGATGCCGGGCGCGCCATCCAGGCAATCCACGCTCATGCCGGAATCGTCGGCCAGGGCCGGCAGATCGGCGCCGCGCGCCGAGGCCAGCGCCTTCAATTCGGCATTGGCGACGAAGGTGGCGCCGGTTTCCTCCGGCTCGGGAAGGCCGAGCGCGCCGGCGGAAATCGCCTCGACATTATAAGGCGCGAGCAAATCCGCGATCTCGCGCAGCTTGCCGGCATTATGGCTGGCGATCACCAGCTTGCCGCCAGAAAAATGCCGGCGCGCGCTCATGCTCAGAGGCCCACGGCCTGGCGCTGCAAGGCGGTGAGTTCGGTCACGCCCTTGCGGGCCAGCCGCATCAGTTCGAGGAAGGCGGTTTCCGAAAACGGCTCATGCTCGGCGGTGCCCTGCACTTCCACGATGGCGCCGGAATCGGTGAGCACGAAATTGGCATCGGCATCGGCGTCCGAATCCTCGGGGTAATCGAGGTCGAGCACCGGCGTGCCCTTGTAGATGCCGCAACTGATGGCGGCCACCTGGCCGATCAGCGGCACGGCGGCGATGGCGCCGGCCTTCACCAGCTTGTTGAAGGCGAAATACAGCGCCACCCAGGAGCCGGTGATGGCGGCGGTGCGGGTGCCGCCATCGGCCTGCAGCACGTCGCAATCGAGCCGGATCTGGCGTTCGCCGAAACCGTCCAGCTTGGTGACGGCGCGCAAGGAGCGGCCGATCAGGCGCTGGATTTCCTGGGTGCGGCCGGATTGCTTGCCCTTGCTGGCTTCGCGGTCGGTGCGGGTATGGGTGGAGCGCGGCAGCATGCCGTATTCCGCCGTCACCCAGCCGCGCCCGGTATTGCGCAGGAAGGGTGGCACCTTCTCTTCGATGGTGGCGGCGCAGAG
>JAYSEE010000324.1:0-3628 GCA_041914045.1 Ferrovibrio sp.
GGCAGCGATTGTCGCCGACCACGCGGTGATACCAGAGCCAGGCTTCCGGATTGATCGGCTCGCCCACCGAACCGAGCAGACGCAGGCTGGCGCGGCTGGTCTTCTTCACCGGGCCTTCGCCCTCGCGCATCAAGGCGCGGATGGCGGTGGGCGCGGTGTAGAAAATATTCACCTTGTGCTTGTCGATCACCTGCCAGAAGCGCGAGGCATCGGGGTAGTTCGGCACGCCTTCGAACATCAGCGAGGTGGCGCCGTTGCTGAGCGGACCGTAGAGGATATAGCTGTGGCCGGTGACCCAGCCCACATCGGCGGTGCACCAGTAGATGTCGCCATCATGATAATCGAACACATATTGATGGGTCATCGAGGCATAGACCAAATAGCCGCCGCCGGTATGCAGCACGCCCTTCGGCTTGCCGGTGGAGCCAGAGGTGTAGAGGATGAACAGCGGATCTTCCGCATTCATCGGCTCGGGCGGGCAATCGGCGGCAACCTTGGCGGCTTCCTCATGCAGCCAGATATCGCGGCCCGCATCCCAGGCGATCTTGCCGCCGGTATGCTTCACCACCAGCACCTTCTCGACGCTGGGGCAGGTTTTCACCGCCGCGTCGGTATTGGCCTTCAGCGGCACCGGGCGGCCGCCGCGCAAGCCTTCATCGGCGGTGATGATGAATTTGCTGTCGCAATCCTGGATGCGGTTGGCCAGCGAATCCGGCGAGAAGCCGCCGAACACCACGCTGTGAATAGCGCCGATGCGGGCGCAGGCCAGCATGGCATAGGCCGCCGCCGGGATCATCGGCAGATAGATCGTGACGCGGTCGCCCTTCTTGACGCCATGCGCCTTCATCACATTGGCGAGCTTGCAGACTTCGGCATGCAGCTGCTTGTAGGTGATATGTTCGGATTTGCTCGGGTCGTCGCCTTCCCAGATGATCGCGGTCTGGTCGCCGCGCTTCGGCAAATGGCGGTCGATGCAATTGGCCGAGACGTTCAGCACGCCATCATGGAACCAGCGGATATGCAGGTCTTCCTTGGCGTAGGAAACATCCTTCACCTGGGTGTAGGGCTTGATCCAGTCGATGCGCTTGCCCTGCTCGGCCCAGAAGCCCACCGGATCGGCCACCGAGCGCTCATACATCGCCTTGTATTTGGCGTTGTCGAGCCAGGCCCGCTTTGCCCAATCGTCGGAAACCGGAAACAGCTCGTTCTCGGCCATGGCGCATCTCCTCCATCCTTATGCTTTAGGCCGGATTATTCACAAAACCGGCCAGAGGCCAAGCCAAACACTCCGGATTTTCGACTAAAGCCTAACCAGCCGCGCCCAATGCCGCCGGTTCGGGCAAGGCATCGCCCGCCTTTTCCATATCGCTCAACAGACTATCGAAATCCGGCAGCAGGCGGCGGGCCTCATCCTGCGCCGCGCGCCAGCCGTTCAATGCCTGGCGCCAGAGCATACGGCCCGCCGGCGTGGCGCGTACCCTGCGCTGCCGACGGTCCTGGCCGCTTTGCATCTCGACAAGGCCGGCGCGGATCAGGCCCTGCAGATTGCGGCTGAGCGTGGTGCGGTCGATATCCAATGCCTCGGCCAGAGCCGAAATGCCGCTATCGGGCAGCGCCAGCGCCATGCCGAGCAGGCTGAATTGCCCGATGCCGAGGCCGAAGGGAGCCAGATGGCGTTCGTAATGCTGGGTGATCCGCCGGCCCAGCCGGCGCGCCATGAAACAGGCGCAGATCTCCCGCCCATCCGGCTTGGGCGGCGGAAAACCGGCGGCAACGGAGATTTCCGCTGACATGAAGGGGGGCTTGCCTTGGGCGCGATCCTGCATAATTATGTGTATATACACTATTTTGCCATGCCGGCCAATAACGCATCCACGATACCGCCATTCAGAGGAAGTCCGCCGATGTCCGCAGCCGATGCCGCACCGCCCGCTATCCATCCGCCCGCCATCCGCTTTCCCGCCGATGCGCAGCCGCCGAAGGGCGTGCCTTATGAAACGCTGACGCCGGACATCCTGCGTTCTATGGACGGCATCGACCTGATCCGCGGCATCATGCTGGGCCGCCTGCCCGGCGCACCGATCGCCGAAGTGATGAATATGTGGATCCACGAGGCCGATCCGGGCCGGGTGGTATTCGCCGCCCGGCCGCAGCGCCGGCATTACAATCCCATCGGCAGCGTGCATGGCGGCTTCGCCGGCACCATGCTGGACAGCGCCATGAGCTGCGCCGTGCAATCCACCCTGAAGCAGGGCTTCGGCTACACCACGCTGGAATACCGCGTGCATCTGGTGCGCGGCATCTCCGACAGCCTCGGCCCGCTCTTCTGCTTGGGCAAGATCGTGAATGTGGGCCGGCAGATCGGCACCGCGGAAGGCCATATCTACGATGCCAACGGCAAGCTCTATGCCCATGGCACCACCACCTGCCTGATCTTTCCGATCTAGAAACGCCAGAACGGCCTGTTCAACTCCGCCCGCACATCATAACGGCTTAACCCGATATCCTTCAGGGCGGCATCGTCGAGATCGGCCAGACGCAGCCGTTCGGCGTAACGGCGCTGCAAGGCAACCAGTCTTAACGCAGCCCCATGCAGCCAGTGTAGCGGCTGCATGACGATGAATTGCGCGGCTGGCGCGGATCGGGCGGTCATCGGAGCGGCCTTTTTGCGGGAAGTTTGCATGGCCCTGGTATAGCGCGCGCATCGACGCCGTTGTTTCGGCCGCGACCGAAGCATCCGCGATTGCGCCGCCGCCGAAGCAGGCACTAGACTTCGCGCCATGAACAGCACGGAACCGCAATTCGCTGCCATTGCCGCTCTGCTTGGCGATCCCGCCCGGGCCAATATCCTGCGCGCGCTGATGGATGGCCGGGCCCGCACGGCGAAGGAATTGGCTGCCATCGCCGGCGTGACCGCACAGACCGCCAGCGGCCATCTCGGCAAGCTGGCGGCGGCGGATCTGCTGACAATGCTGGCGCAGGGACGGCATCGCTATTACCGGCTGGCCAACAGTCTGGTGGCCAGCACGATTGAAAGCCTGATGGCGCTGGCCGGCGAGCGGCCGCTGCCGCGCCATCGGCATAACAGCGCCCTGACCGGCGCGCTGCGCTGCGCCCGCACCTGTTACGACCACCTGGCCGGCCGGCTCGGCGTGCGAATTCACGACCACCTGCTGCATGGCGGCCATTTGCTGCCCGGTCAGGATGGAGGCGGTCATGATCACGATTACGCAGTGAGCGCATCCGGCCGCCTGCTGCTGGCGAAAATCGGCATTGATGTGGATGCAGTGGCGAAACAACGGCGCGGCTTCGCCCGGCCTTGCCTGGATTGGAGCGAAAGGGTGCCGCATCTGGCCGGCAGCCTGGGCGCGGCGATAGCCGGGCGCTGTTTCGAATTGGAATGGATCGCGCGCCGCCCCGATAGCCGCGCCGTCAGGCTCACCGATGCCGGCGCCAAAGGCTTGAAAGCCTTGTTCGGGGTCGACCCTCGGCAAATCGCCTTGCCTCCGGAAGCCTAAAGCCCCCAGCAGCCGTTGAAAGCGGAGTGCCTGAAGGCTATTGTCTGCCCGGAACGCGGGTGTAGCTCAATGGTAGAGCAGAAGCTTCCCAAGCTTACGACGGGGGTTCG
>JAYSEE010000325.1:0-3565 GCA_041914045.1 Ferrovibrio sp.
GGGCCAGCAGTTCAACGTCACCCGCGAGCGCATCCGGCAGATCGAGGCTAAGGCGCTCCGGAAGTTGAAGCATCCGAGCAGGTCCCGTAAATTGCGCTCGTTCCTCGATACTTAAGTCTTCGGGGGCCTGTAGCTCAACTGGTTAGAGCCGGCCGCTCATAACGGTCTGGTTGGGGGTTCGAGTCCCTCCGGGCCCACCATTTTCCCTGCTTGTAATCGGCAATCCCCGCACCGAAAATGCATGCGAACCCACTCGCGCATGGCGGCCTGCATGGATCATCCATTTTCCTCCGGGGCATTCTCCTCCTGGCAATTCTGGGCGCTGGCTTCGGCCGGCTTCGCGGCGCTGACGGCGATTTTCGCCAAGGTCGGCGTGGCCGAGATCAATCCCGATTTCGCCACCTTCCTGCGCACCGCCATCATCCTGCTGATCCTGGGCGGCATCGTGCTGGCCACCGGGCAGATGCAGTCGCTGTCGGCTCTGTCAGGGCGCGGCCTGGTTTTCCTGGTATTGTCGGCGCTGGCCACCGGCGCATCCTGGCTGTGCTATTTCCGCGCGCTGAAACTGGGCGATGCCGCCAAGGTGGCGCCGCTGGACAAGGCCAGCCTGGTGCTGGTGGCGATTTTCGGCGTCGTCTTCCTGGGCGAGCGATTGTCGGCCCTGAATTGGGCCGGCATCGTGCTGATTGCCGGCGGAATCATCCTGGTAACCGCCAAAATATAGCCGCCGTCACATCCCGCCGCCCGGCCCCTCCCCGGTTCGGCTCGAAAAGCGCTATACTCGGCCTATCCGACCCAGCGAGCCCACCATGACCGATCCAGCCGCTCCCACCTCACAGGCGCAAAACCTGCCGCGCCGGCTGACCACCATTTTCTGCGCCGATGTGCAGGGCTATAGCGCACTGGTGGAGGCCGACGAGGTGGGCACCGTGGCGCGGCTGAAGCTTTATCGCGCCGACATGATCGCCGAGATCGAGCATCATCATGGCCGCGTGGTGAATACCTGGGGCGACGGCCTGCTGGCGGAATTCTCTTCGCCGGTGGAAGCCGTGTTCGCCGCCGTGGAGGCGCAGCGCCGCATCAATCAGCGCAATGCGGGCATCACGCCGCCCATGCAGTTCCGCATCGGAATCAATCTCGGCGACGTGATGGTGGACGGCAACGACCTCTATGGCGACGGCGTGAATATCGCGGCAAGGCTGGAATCCCTGGCCGAGCCGGGCGGCGTCTGCATCTCGGGCGCGGTGTTCGAACAGGTGCGCAAGAAGCTGGATTTCGGCTTCGATTTCATCGGCACGCGCGAGATCAAGAATATCGCCGAGCCGATCCCGGCCTATCGCATTCAGGTGGAAGGCAGCGCGCCGCCGAAAGCGGCAAGCCATTCCGCCGCGCCGCAAGCCGAGCAGCCCGCCCCTGCCCCCTTTGCGATCAATCCTGCCGATGAAGAAGCCGCGCGCATCCGCAAATGGCGCCAGACTGCATGGCGCGCCGCCGTGCTATGCGGCTTTCTGCTGATCATCACTCTGGTTACCAGCCCGCGCAGCCTGTGGTTCTTCTGGCCGATGCTGGGCTTCGGCATGCTGCTGACCATGCGCTATCCGATGGGCGTGCATCCCAGCCGGATGTGGCCGCTCTGGCGCAAGGATTAGCGGCCACTCTTCAACGACCGGTCTTTTTCCGCCAAGCCTCGAAATCCAGCTTGGATTGCGGATCGGTGGGCGGATAGAGGCCGAGGATCGAGCGACCCTTCTGCACTTCCTCGGTAACGAAATCCTCGAAGGCCGTCATCTCCACCGCTTCATCGGCGATCTCGTCGGCGATGCCGGCCGGGATCACGATCACGCCCTCGCCGTCGCCCACCACCGCATCGCCGGGAAATACCGGCACGTCGCCGCAGCCGATCGGCACGTTGATGTCGATGGCCTGATGATGGGTCAGGTTGGTGGGCGCGGAGGGGCGGTTGTGATAGGCCGGAATAGCCAGCCGGGCGATTTCCGGACTGTCGCGGAAGCCGCCATCGGTGACCACGCCGGCCACGCCGCGTACCATCAGGCGCGTGACCAGGATGGAGCCGGCCGAAGCGGCGCGCGGATCCTTGCGGCTGTCGATCACGAAAACCGCGCCGGGCGGGCAATCCTCCACCGCCTTGCGCTGCGGATGCGCGCGATCCTGAAACACGCTGATCGGAGTGAGGTCCTCGCGCGCCGGGATGTAGCGCAAGGTGAAGGCCTCGCCCACCATCGGTGCGCCATTGGGGTTGAGCGGCCGCACATCCTGGATGAACTGATTGCGCAGGCCGCGTTTATACAGCGCGGTGCAAAGCGTGGCGGTGCTGACGGTCTTCAGCTTGTCGCGGGTAGCGGCCTTCAACGGCATCGCGGTCTCCAATCAGAAAATATCGGGTTCCGGCACGGGCGCGCCGAAGCCGGTTTCGAGGAAATCGAAATCGCAGCCCTGGTCGGCCTGCTTGATATGGCGCGAGAACATCCAGCCATAGCCGCGCTCATACCGCGGCGGCGGCGGCACGCGCTCGGCCTTGCGCCGCGCCAGTTCGGCATCGGGCACATCCAGCGTGATGCTGCGCGCATCCACGTCGATGCGGATGATGTCGCCGTTGCGCACCAGGGCCAGCGGGCCGCCGATATAGGCTTCCGGCGCCACATGCAGGATGCAGGCGCCATAGCTGGTGCCGCTCATCCGCGCATCCGACAGCCGCACCATGTCGCGGATGCCCTGCTTCACCAGCTTTTTCGGAATCGGCAGCATGCCCCATTCCGGCATGCCCGGCCCGCCCAGCGGCCCGGCATTGCGCAGGATAAGCACATGATCGGGCGTCACATCCAGCGCCTCATCCTCCACGGCTGTTTTCATCGACGGATAATCGTCGAACACCAGAGCCGGCCCGGCATGCTTGAGGAAGCGCGGATCGCAGGCGCTGGGCTTGATCACGCAGCCATCGGGCGCGAGATTGCCCTTCAGCACCGCCAGCGCGCCTTCGGCATAAAGCGGATTGTCGGTGCTGCGGATCACATCGTCGTTGTAAACCGCCGCATCGGCGATATTGTCGCCCAATGTGCGGCCGCTGACGGTGAGCTGGTCTAGCTTGAGATGCGGCTTGATCCGCGTCATCAGCGCCGGCAGCCCGCCGGCATAATAGAAATCCTCCATCAGATAGCGCTCGCCGGAAGGCCGGATATTGGCGATCACCGGCACGATGCGGCTCAGCCGTTCGAAATCCGCCAGCGAGATATCTTGCCCGGCGCGGCGCGCCATGGCGATCAGATGGATGATGGCATTGGTGGAACAGCCCATCGCCATGGCCACGGCGATGGCGTTCTCGAAAGCGCCGCGCTGCTGGATCTTCGCCGGGGTCAAATCCTCCCACACCATTTCCACGATGCGGCTGCCGCAGGCGCGGCTCATGCGGATATGGTTGGAATCCGCCGCCGGGATCGAGGATGCGCCGGGCAATGTCATGCCGATGGATTCCGCCAGCGCCATCATGGTGGCCGCCGTGCCCATGGTCATGCAGGTGCCGTAGCTGCGGGCGATGCCGGCTTCGACG
>JAYSEE010000326.1:0-3559 GCA_041914045.1 Ferrovibrio sp.
GCGGTCTTCCTAGCGGACTACCACTCCAGGCTAAACGCAGGCGGTCCCAAATACGGGTGAAACGCTCTAGCTGCCTAGGATGCCGCCGCCGCGCTTGGTGATGGCGATGACCGAGGGCCGGGGCGGCATCTTGTCGTTGAAATCCGGCCAACGCGTGGCCGGATCCTCGAAGGTGGAACCCTTGCCGGATTGAGTGAATTGCTCGCCGCCATCGGCGGCCGGATGCTGCACGGAGACGAACAGCGTGCGGTCATCCGGGGCGAAGGTCGGGCCGCAAATTTCAGCGCCGACCGGGTTGCGGTAGAACATTTTCGACAGGCCGCGCTGCGGACCTTCGGTTTCCACCGCCCAGATGCCGTCCGCCGTGCCGCTGGCCTTGGCCCAGGCTTCGCCCTGGTCGGTGCCGACCCAGAAGCGGCCCTGGCTGTCGAACGCCGCGTTGTCCGGGCAGGCGAACCAGCCATTGGCGCTGGTGCCGGCATGGTATTTGCCGTTCGCCTTCGCATCGGCCGGATTGCCGGCTTCCAGCAGCAGGCTCCAGGCGAAGCGGTCGGCGGCATGGTCGCTGCCGGCCGGCGCCATTTCCACGATCTGGCCCCATTCATTGGCCGCGCGGGTATTGGCGGCATCCAATTGATCGGCCTTGCGGCGGCTGTTGTTGGTCATGATCGCATAGACCTTGCCGGTCTTGGGATTGACCTCGATTTCTTCCGGGCGGTCCATCTTGGTCGCGCCCAGCAGATCGGCGGCGCGGCGCGCTTCGATCAGCACGTCGGCCTGGCTGTCGAAGCCGTTGGCGGCGGTGAGCGGGCCGTTGCCATGCACCAGCGGCAGCCATTCGCCGCTGCCATCGGCATTATAGCGCGCCGCAAACAAAGTGCCGCTATCCAGCAGGTTCATATTGGCGGCGCGGTTATTGGCGTCGAAGCGGCCGCTGCTGATGAAGCGGTAGACGTATTCGAAGCGCTCGTCATCGCCGGTGTAAACCACCACGCGCTTATCGGCGGCCAGCGCCACGGTGGCGCCTTCATGCTTCAAGCGGCCCAGCGCCGTGCGCTTTTTCGGCGTCGCGGCGGGATCGTAGGGATCGAGTTCCACCACCCAGCCGAAGCGATTCGGCTCGTTGGGTTCCTTGGCGATGTCGAAACGGTCATGGAACTTGCCCCAGGCATACCAGTTGTCCGGCGTGCCATAACGCTTGTGATTGCGCGCCTCGGCGCTGTCGGCATCCAGCTTGCCCCAGAAATAGCCGTGGAAATTCTCCTCGCCCGACAGCACCGTGCCCCAGGGGGTGACGCCGCCGGCGCAATTGTTGAGCGTGCCGATCACGCTGCGGCCAGACGCATCGGCCTTGGTGCGCAGGCGCGCATGGCCGGCCACTGGGCCGGTGATTTCGCAGGTCGAAGCCAAGCCGTCGATGCGGCGGTTATACTTGCCGCGCACCACCTGCCATTTGCCGGCGGCGGTCTTCTGGATTTCCACCACGCTGAGGCCATGGGCGGCCATTTCGATGGCGACCAGATCGGCGGTCATGCCGGCGAAAGCGGCTTCCTTGGTATCCTGGCGGCCGAGGCCGGGGAACATCAATTCTTCATTGGTGTATTCGTGATTCACGAACAGCAGGCCGTGATTGCCGTTGGCCGAGCCCAGCGGCAGCGGCATGAAAGCCGTGTAATCGTTGTTGTAGCCGAATTGCTTGCGCTGCGCTTCGGCGGTCTGCTTGTAGGGATCGAAAGCCGGCGCATCGGCGGTCACCGGATCGCCCCAGCGGATCAGCACATCCACATCGTAGCCTTCCGCCACATGGTGGGTGCGGTCCACGCCATGGCTGATTTCCTTGAAGTGGAAGCGGCTGGCGCTTTCGGCGGCGGCCGGCAGGCTGTTGCCGGCGGCGACAAGCGCGGTGCCGGCCAGCAGGCCCTTCAGCACATCGCGGCGGCCATAGCGGCGCTCGATCACGCTGGCGATGGTTTCGTTGGCGCTGGGGTTGATGCCGACATCCTGCGAGGCTTCGTAGGCCTCGGCGCGGGAAAGGCCGGCGGGAATTTCGTGCGGATGGTTGTTGGACATGGCTGGTTATGACCTTGAAGCGGAGTCGGGGAAGGGACGCTGGAGCCTAGCCCGCATGGGCGACAGGCATGTGACGGCCCGATTGCCGCTCTGTTACAGGTTTAGTTAGACCATGGTCGCATGTCCGAAATTACAACCTTGGCGCAGTCCTCACTCAGTGCATATAATTACCGATAATTAATAAAAAACAGCAGGCACATGCTGAATCACGGGAGGCTACGGCGTTGTTTGCAAATCTTCCGGTCGGACTCCGTTTTATTTACCCGACGGGCCTGATCGCGCTCGGCACCGCCTTGCTGTTCTGGCAGGGCGGCATCAACGCAGCCGGCATCGGTTTCGCACTGGCCGCCTTGCTGGCCTTGCCTTGCCTGCTGGGCAATCTGCAGGCCGAAAGCGGCCTTCAGGCCGCAACGCGCGAGCAATTGCAGGAAGCCAGGACAAATGCCGAAAGCGAACGGCAAGCGCTGCGGGCCGACTTGGAAAGCTGCCATGCCGAGATCGCGCAACTGCGCCAGCAAAGCGGCCAGGACGAAGCGAACTTGGCCGATCTGTGCGAAGCCATCGCCGACGGCATTTTGGATCGCCGCGCCGATGCGCAGGATGGCCTTGCCGCGCGCTTCAACGCCATGGCCGGCAGCTTGGACGAAGTGGTGGGCGAATTGCGCCGCGCCTTCGACCGCATGGCGGAAGGCGATCTGTCGCAGCCGATGCAGTTTCGTCAGGGCGGCGCCTACGCGGCGATGCGCGACGGCTTCGAACAGGCGATGACGCGCTTAGGCGAGGTGATCGGCACCATCCTGCAAGCCGCCAACCAGATTTCCAGCGCGACCGTGAACCTGACCCGTGAAGCCGCCAGCCTGGCGCAAAGCGCCGAAGCGCAATCGAACTCGTTGAGCCAGACCGCAGCCGATGCCCAGGGCCTGAATGAAGCGGCCGTTGCTAATGCCGAAGCCGCCAAACGCGCCAGCAAGCAGGCCAGCGAAACCCGCGCCGCCGCCGAGGCCGGCGTGAAGGTGGTGAACCGTTCCATCGCGGCGATGAATGAAATGGCCGAGATGTCGCAGCGGATTTCCGAGATCACATCCTTGATCAACGAAATCGCCTTCCAGACCAACCTGCTGGCGCTGAATGCCAGCGTGGAGGCAGCGCGCGCCGGCGAGGCCGGCAAAGGTTTTGCCGTCGTGGCGCAGGAAGTGCGGGCGCTGGCGCAGCGCTCGGCCAGCGCTTCGCGCGATATCGGCGCCATCATCAAGCAATCCGGCGAGACGGTGCGTTCGGGCGTGACGTTGGTGTCCGAAACCGGCACGGTGCTGCAACAGATCGCCGGCGCCATCGACAGCATGAGCCAGCAGCTTGAGGATATCGAACAGGCCTCGGGCGACCAGCTCGGCCGCGCCCAGGGCGTCAGCCGCGCCATCGCCGAAATGGACCAGGCCACGCGCGGCTATCTGGCGGTGGTTCAGCGCAACAAGCAGTCGATCCAGGATAT
>JAYSEE010000327.1:0-3494 GCA_041914045.1 Ferrovibrio sp.
AACCCCCAACACGCCGATCTGGGCGGTTTTGCAGGCCTATGCCGCGCCCAATCTGGACCGCCGGCTGCCCAGCAGCGCCGAGGCGCGCGCCCTGGCCTATGGCGCGGTGATCAACGGCGCATCCGGCCTGGTCTGGTTCGGCGAGGATTCCTATGCCGCGCGCAGCAATGGCGCGCTGGGCATCGGCCCGGCCCTGCCGCTGGATTACGGCGTGCTGGTGACGGAAGGCGCCAACCAGCCGTTCAAGCCCGAACCGGCCCAGGTGGGCCAGGCCCGGGCGCTGTGGCTGACGATTTCCCGCCTGAACCGCGAGATCGAGCGCCTGGCCCCGGCCTTGCTGAGCCCCACCGCGCCGGGAACCCTGCGGGCCGAGCTGCTGCCGCTGGATGGCGGCCTCGATCTGGCGGCCGGCGAAACCCCGATCCGCCTGCTGCTGAAGCAGCAGGCGGGGTCGCAGCCGGGCCATCTGACCCTGCTGGCGGCCAATCTTAGCCCCCGGCCCTGGCGGCTGCGGCTGGATCTGCCGATCGGCATACGCCAACTGGAGCGCTGGTTCGATACCGACCCGCCGCCCGCCCTGAAACTCGGAAATCGCCAGTTCGAGGAGGATTTTCCGCCGCTTGGGGTGCGGATTTACCGGATTACGCCGTGATTCTATGCGGCTTGCATTTCCAGCCGCCAGGACGCATGTTCTGGCCCCGGACCGAACCTATCCGATATTTTGGCCCATCCGGTATTTTGGCCCATCCGATATCGCGGCATAGCAAAGAGAGCGAATGGCTAAGGAAGAATTATTGGAATTTCCCGGCGTGGTGCATGAATTGCTGCCCAACGCGCATTTCCGCGTGACGCTGGAAAATGGCCATGAAGTGCTGGCGCATACCTCTGGCAAGATGCGCAAGAACCGTATCCGCGTGCTGGCCGGCGACAAGGTGATGGTGGAGATGACTCCCTACGACCTCACCAAGGGCCGCATCACCTTCCGCTTCAAGTAAATCCCAAGCGGCGCCGGAAGATGGCGGGCCGGCCTGATCTGATTCTGGCTTCCGCCTCGCCGCGCCGCCTGGCCCTGCTGCGGCAGATCGGCGTGCAGCCGCATCGCCTGCTCGCCGCCGATATCGACGAAACCCCGTTGAAGGGCGAATTGCCGGCCGCGCTGGCGCGCCGCCTGGCCGACGCCAAGGCAGCGGCGGCGGCAAGCCAATTGCCGCCCGAAAGCCTGATACTCGCCGCCGATACCGTGGTGGCTTTGGGCCGCCGCATCCTGCCGAAAGCCGAAACCGCCGCCGAAGTGGCCGCTTGCCTGGAACTGCTTTCGGGCCGCCGGCATCGCGTGCTGACCGGGCTTTGCCTGCTCGGCCCGGCCGCTGCCGATGGCCGCCGCAAACCGCTGCGCCGCCTGGTGGCCAGCGATCTGCGCTTCAAGCGGCTCAGCCGCGCCGAAATCGCCGCCTATGCCGCCTGCGGCGAAGGCCAGGGCAAGGCCGGCGGCTATGCCATCCAGGGCCGGGCGGCGCAATTCGTCGCCTGGCTGCAAGGCAGCCATTCCAACGTGGTGGGCCTGCCGCTGTTCGAGACCGCCGCCCTGCTTGCCGGCCTGGGGTATTCCCCGCTCGACCATACCCTGTGGCAACCGGCTGAATCTGCGGTTATATAGAACCGTATGGCGAATGAACTGCTGATAGATGTCGGCCTCACCGAAACCCGCGTTGCGCTGGTGGAGAATGACCGGCTGGTGCATCTCGACCTGGAACGCCCCAACCGCGACACCGCGCTCGGCGCGATTTTCCTGGGCCGGGTGCGGCTGATCGAACCCGGTCTGCAGGCTGCTTATATTGACATCGGCTTGGCGCGCGACGGTTTCCTCAACGCCTCCGATCTGCCGCCCGACCTTGAGGCGCTGCCCGACGAACCCAAACGCCCGATCGAGCAGCGCCTGCATGAAGGCCAGGCCCTGCTGGTGCAGGTGATCCGCGATCCGGTGGGCGAGAAGGGCGTGAAGCTGACCGGCCAGCCCAGCCTGCCCGGCCGGTTCATTTCGCTCACCCCCTGGGACAGCCGGGTGCGGGTTTCGCGCCGCATCGCCGAGGATGCCGAGCGCATGCGGCTGGCCGCGATCATGCAAAGCCAACTGGCGTTGACCGACAGGCTGCCGGTGCAGGTGACCACGCGAGTGCAGCGCAGGCTGGGAGAGCGCCGGGTGGGCCAGGTCGCCGTGGCGCATGACCGGCGCGACGGCAAGAAGGCCAAGCCGATGGGCTGCCTGGTGGATTATGCCGCCGAGGGCGCCGAGCAGGACGTGCTGGCGGCAGATCTGGACCGGCTGCGCGCGCGCTGGATCGCCATCGAGGAACGCCGCGCCAAGGCCGAAGCGCCGGCCGAGCTGTGGCGCGAAATGGGCCCGGTGGGCCGCGCCCTGCGCAATCATGTGGGCGCCAAGCTGGACCATATCCGCGTCAACGACGCCCGCGGCTTCGCCGAAGCGCGCGCTTGGCTGTTCGAGCATGCGCCCGAATTGGTGGCCAAGCTGGAACGCCATGACGAACCCGGCGCGCTGTTCGAGTTGTTCGAGATCGAGCATGACATCGACCGCGCGCTGGCCAAGCGGGTGAAGCTGCCATCCGGCGGCGCCATCGTGTTCGGTGAAACCGAGGCGCTCACCGCCATCGACGTGGATGCCGGCGCGGCGGCGCGCGGCCGCAGCGATTTCGACGAGATGGCGCTGAAGGTGAATCTGGAAGCGGCCGAGGAAATCGCGCGCCAATTGCGGCTGCGCGGCATCGGCGGCATCGTCGTGATTGATTTCCTGCATATGGACAGCGCCGCCTTCCGCTCGCAGGCGGTGAACGCCCTGCGCAAGGCGCTGGCCGACGACCCGGCCCCGGTGAAGGTGCTGGGCATGTCGTCGCTGGGGCTGGTGGAGATGACGCGCAAGCGCATCGGCGAGCCGCTCGGCACCCGCCTGTTCGATGCCTGCCCGGCCTGCGACGGCGATGGCCGCATCCCCTCGCTGCCCAGCGTGCAGGCCGATCTGCTGCGCCGCGCCCAGGCCGAGGTGAACAGCAGCCCGCGCGGCACCGCCTTCCGCATCACCTGCGCGCCCGACGTGGCCGCGCTGTTCGACGCCGTGCTGCTGGATCAGCTGCAGCGCCGGCTGGGGGCGCGTTTCGCCGTGCAGGCCGATGCCGCCCGCAAGCGCGATTCCTTCAGCATCGACCGCAACGGCTAAGCGACGGGGGGCAGCCATGGCCAGGATATGCCCGATCTGCGGCAAGCCCGCGCAGGCCGAGGCCGCGCCGTTTTGCAGCCGCCGCTGCGCCGATGTGGACCTGCATCGCTGGTTGTCGGGCAGCTATGCCATTCCCGTTGTGGAAGCCGAAGACGAGGATGGCGACAACCCTACGCAGGCAGCCGCCGGCACGGGCGGGAAATCCGGCGAATCCGCCCTACATTAGAAGCGTTCAATTTCTCGTAAGCAGCGGAAAATCTGTTGC
>JAYSEE010000328.1:0-3493 GCA_041914045.1 Ferrovibrio sp.
GGAGATTGCCGGAGGGCTGGATGCCCGAGAAGATGCGCCGTTGGAAGGCCATGGAAAGTCCCTTTGGTTTTGCGCCGGTGGAACGGTCGCGAGGGTGGGAAACTGCGCCGGGTTATCGCCGTCCGTCTTGCCGGCGTCAACCGTCCCGGCGGAACATGGCGCGCCATTCGGCGGGCCGGGTGGCGCGCAGCAGCAAGGCCGCCGCGAGATACACCGCCATGCCGCCCAGCACCAGCAAAGCCAGCGCCGCAGCCCGCCAGGTCAGGCCCTGGGCATACCAGGAGGCGAGCGCGTGATTCAGGCCCCAAAGCGCCGCCGCCATCAGCAAAGCCGCCAGCAGGATCAGCCCGGCGCGGCGGACTAGCCTGGCATCCGGCCGCCAGGCCTCGCGCCGATGCAGCGCCCAGGCCAGTTGCCCGGCATTGCCCCAGGCGGCCAAGCCGGTGGCCAGCGCCAGGCCGACATGGCCGAGCAGCGGCATCAGCGCCAGGCTGAGCGCCAGATTGACGCCGATGGTGACGAAGGCGATGCGCACCGGGGTTTTGGTATCCTGCCGGGCATGGAAAGCCGGGGTGAGCGCGCGGGCCAGGGTATAGGCCGGCAGGCCCACGGCATAAGCCAGCAAGGCATCGGCGCTGGCCTTGGCCGCCACCGCATCGAAAGCGCCGCGTTCGAACAGCACCGAGATGATCGGCAGCGGCACGACGATCAACGCGGCGGCTGCCGGCAGCGAGACCAGCAAGGCGAATTCCAGCGCGCGATTCTGCTGCCGCGCCGCCGCTTCCACTTCGCCGCGCGCCAACAGGGCGGAGAGCGAGGACAGCAAGGCGGTGGAAATCGCCACGCCCACCACGCCGATGGTGAGCTGATTGATGCGGTCGGCATAGAACAGATACGACACCGCGCCCACCGGCAGCAAAGACGCCAGGATCACGCCGATCACCAGATTGATCTGCATCGCGCCGGCGCCGATCGCCGCCGGCAGGATCAGCTTGAACAACCGCACCACCACCGGCGGCAGGACCGGACGGCGCAGCCGCAACTTCATGCCGGCGCGCCCCGCCCACCAGACCAGCCAGAGGAATTGCACCAAACCGGATATCAACGTGCCCCAGGACAAAGCCGCCCCGGCGCTGCCCAGCGGGCCAGACAGCAGCGGCAGGCAGACGATCATCGTGATATTCAGCAAGATCGGCGTGGCGGCGAAGGCGGCGAACCGCCCCAGCCCGTTCAGTACCGCGCCAGAGAGCGCAGCGAGGCTGATGAAGGCGAGATAGGGAAACGTGATGCGGGTGTAATCCACGGCGAGATCGAACCGCGCCGGATCGTCGGCGAAACCCGGGGCCAGGCCCAGCATCACCAGCGGCATGGCGATCTGCGCCAGAATGCTGAAGCCCAGCACCATGGGCAGCAGCAGGGCCAGCGCCTGTTCGGCGAAGCGCCGCGCCGCCGCCAGCCCGCCGCCCTTGTTGAGCGTTTCGCTGTAAAGCGGCAGGAAGCCGGCGGTGAAGGCGCCCTCGGCGAATAGCGAACGGAAGAAATTCGGCAGCCTTAACGCCACGAAGAAAGCATCGGCGGCGATGCCCGCGCCGAGATAGCGGGCGATCATCAGATCGCGCACGAAGCCGAATACCCGGCTCACCATGGTGAGGCCGCCGACCGTGGCGATGGCGCGGAACAGATTCATCCCCCCGCTTATCGCAAAGCCGGCAGCCGGGGGGAAGCCCCTGCCTCTAGAAAGCCCTAATCGAAGCGGTAGCTGTCCATCGAGAGGCTGCCGAACTGCATGGAGCGATGCAGCGGCTTGGCCGGCTGGCCCGGCGTGGCGGCGCCCAAAGCCACGTAGAGCGGCAGCAGATGTTCGTCGGTCGGATGATTGCGTCGCGCCTCGGGGGCCTGGGCGCGATAATCCAGCAGGGCGGCATCGTCCCGCCGCTCCAGCTTCTGCTCCATCCAGTCGGCGAAAGCCTGCGCCCAGGGGAAGCTGGAACCGCCCCGGCCATCGCCATGCACGTTGCGATCCAGCTCGCGCAGGTTATGGGTCATCGAGCCGGTGGCCAGGATCAGCACGCCTTCTTCGCGCAAAGGCCGCAGGGCCACGCCCAGCGCATGATGATGCGCAGGATCGAGATGGCTCTGAATGCTCAATTGCAGCACGGGGATATCGGCCTTGGGATAGGCCATGTAAAGCGGCGTCCAGGCGCCGTGATCGAGGCCCCGGCGCGGATCCACCCCGGCCTTGAAGCCGGCCGCGTCCAGCCGCTTGGCGATGCTGGCCGCCAGTTCCGGCGCGCCCGGCGCATCGTAATGAATCTGATACAGCGCCTGCGGAAAGCCGTAGAAATCATGGATGGTTTCAGGCTTGGCCGGGCCGCCCAGCAGCGGCGCGGAGGTTTCCCAATGGGCGGAAACCGCAAGGATCGCTTTCGGCTTGTCGAAGCCCGCCCCGAAGCCGCGCATGAAATTCCGCGCAGGCGAATCGAGTAGCACCGTCATCGGCGAGCCATGGCTGATGAAAAGAGCCGGCAACATGGGGAAACTCCGTCCAGGGGCTGATGCTTCTCAGCTATAGCAGCCAAGTATAGCAGCCCCCGGACGATTTCAATAAGTAACTACCTAATTTTTGGTAGTTACCGTGGGAAAACCGGCTGAATCACTCGCCGGCGGCGGCCGCATGGCGATAGCCCTGGCCCTGCTGGCCATGCAGCAGCTTGCCGAGATAGGCGAACAGCCGGGAGAAAGCCGAGGCGATGGCCTGGGCCCGCAGCTTGCGGGCCTCGATTTCATAGTGAAGCACGGCGGCGGTGGAAATCTGGGGAAGCTGGGTCATTGGTGACCTCCATCTGTCTGGGTGATTCGAATTTAAGCCCATTCCCCGAAAGACATAATGCGATATATTTTCATAAATTATTTCCATATAGTCACAAATCATGGATCGTCTGAGCGAACTCGAATGTTTCGTGCGGGTGGTGGAGCAAGGCGGCTTCACCGCCGCCGCGCAAAGCTTGCGCATCACCCCTTCGGCGGTGAGCAAATTGCTGGCGCGGCTGGAAGACCGGTTGGGCGTGCGGCTGTTGCAGCGGACCACGCGGCGCATCTCGCTGACCGCCGAAGGCCGCATCTATCTGGAACAGGCGCGCACCATCCTGGCCGAACTGGCGGCAGCCGATGCCAGCGTGGGCGGCAGCGAGCGCGAGCCGCGCGGGCTGTTGCGCCTCAGCCTGCCGCATGGCTTCGGCATGGCGCAGGTGGTGCCGCTGATACCCGATTTCCGCGCGCGCTATCCGCATGTGGAATTGCTGATCAACTTCGCCGACCATAACGTGGATCTGGTGGCGGAAGGCTACGATGCCGGCCTGCGCCTGGTGGATACCCGCGAGGAGCGCCTGATCGCCCGCAAGCTGGCGGAGTATACCCGCCTGATCTGCGCCGCGCCGAGCTATATCGAACGCCATGGCCTGCCCAAGCATCCGCGCGACCTGGCGCAGCATCA
>JAYSEE010000329.1:0-3488 GCA_041914045.1 Ferrovibrio sp.
GAAGACGCGCGCCGGCGCGATGGTGCCGGCCGAGGTCATCATCATCGGGAAGGCGCGGCCGAATACGGCGGCGGCATCCAGCACGGCCTTGTAGCCGGAGAGGTTGGATTGCGAGGACAGCACGTCCATGCTCTGCGCGCGCGTGATGCGCGGCATCAGCTCCATGGCGTAGGCGTCGATGCCGGCGGCGGCGTAGCCCTTCACCTGCTCGCGCTGCTGCAAGGGTTGCAGCATGGCGACCAGCACCGCGCCCTTCTTGAGCATGGCGGCTTCGTCGTTGCCTTCGGCCGCCGTCATCGGGCGCTGCACCTTCAGCACCATGTCGGCGTCGCCGACGGCGCTCTTGGCATCCGGCGCGATCTTGGCGCCCATGTCGATGAAGGCCTGATCGGGAATATCGGCGCCGGCGCCGGCCCCGGTTTCCACCACCACCTCGGCGCCCATCTGGACGTATTTCTTCACCGTTTCCGGCGAAGCGGCGACCCGCTTCTCCCCCGGACGGCGCTCCTTGGGTATGGCTATTTTCATATCCGCTGATTCCCCCGATGCTGTTCAGCCGCGACCGGCGGAAAGCCGCCGGCAGACGCGGTACACCCCCAACGTGGCCCGATCAGCGGACCGCGCTTACCTTCAATGGACCAGGAAAAACGCCATCAAGGCCAGAACGATGGCAATCGCAACCGACGAATAGACCGTCGCCTTCATGAAGCCGGCATAGGTCTGGCGATGCATGGAGATATCCATGCTGCCCATCTGATGCTCGCCGCTGCTGTTACCCATGGTTCGATCCTTTTTCTTTATGCTACAGGGATTTGCGGGCGGATATTAGCCATGGCGGCAGCCCAGGCACAACCCCCTGAATCCGCCCCGCAACAGAGATTTCACACCGAAAAAGCTACCGCACGGCCGATGCTTTGGTCCAGCCGGGAATTCGCGGCCCCATAAGCGCGGCTGGCGGCCTGGCTGGGGGCATCGCCGCCGCCGGGTTTTACCTCTTTCTGCTGTTGTTCGGCCTGCTGTTCAGCCTGCTTCTCGGCCCGGATTTCTGCCAGGGCCTGAAGCCGCAGCTTCTGCGCCGCCGCAGCCACCGCCCGGTCGGCGCCGGAGGGATCGGCCGGGGCCAGCGCGGCGGCAGCCACCTGGGCGGCCTTCCGCAAGGTCGCATGGGGATCGTTTTCCGCGCCGATATCAATACTTACTTCGCCCGCCGTGGCATACATCCGGCCATCGGGGCCGCGCGTGTAGCTGTAGGATGGCGCGCCGGCATATTGCCCGCCGGCGGCGGTATGGGCGCGCTCATGCGCCCGCACCTTGGCATCAATGGCCTTCAGCTTGGCAACCTGGGCCTTTTCTTCATCGGTAAGGTCATCGCCGCCGGCATTGCTGCCTTTCGCGGCAATGGCTTGCCCCTGCCGTGCTTGTCCTTGCAAGGTCTGGCCTTGCAGGGCCTGGCTCGAATAGGGCGAGGCTGCATAAGCCGAAGATGCCGATACGCCGCCGATCATGCCGCCAGTTTCGCCCTGAAGCGCCGCCCTGGCAATGGAAAATCAGGCCGCCGGTTTTAACAAGCGGGCGGCAGCTTGGCGGTCTTCAATGCCGCCGCCTGGCGCTTTTCCAGCGCCTTGGTGTCGAAGCCTTCGATCAGATCGTGAAACAGCCGGTGCCAGTTGATGGCGGCATTCAGATGCAGGAACACCCCGCCCAGGCCGATGGCGGCGCGATCCATGAACACGAATTCGCGCGGCGGGGTGACGCCGCCCAGCTTTTTCAATTCGGCATGCACCTTCTCGGCCACTTCGCGGCCATACAGGCCGCTCTGCTCCATCTCCTGGATGCGGCGGGGGCGATCCTCCAGCAACGGCGCATAGACGAATTCGGCCCAGAGATTGAGCGTGTCGATCACGTCATTGGACAGGCCGGCGAAGCCCCAGGTTTCGTAGGCATGCACCGCCAATGCGCGATCCTGGGTGGAGATGGCGCGATACAGATCAATCACGCCGCCGACGAATTTCGACGGGAAGACCCGCACGCAGCCGAAATCCAGCAGGTTGACGCCGAGATCGTCGCGAATGGTGTAATTGCCCAGATGCGGATCGCCATGGATCACGCCGCAGCGATAGAACGGCACATACCAGGCGCGAAACAGATTATAGGCGATGCGGTCGCGCACCTCCTGCGGCGCATCCTTGTAATCCAGCAGCGGCCGGCCTTGCAGCCAGTTCATGCCCAGCAGCCGCTTGGTGACCAAGCCATCCTGCGGCACCGGCACATGCACCTCGGCTTCATCGGCCAGCATCGCGCCATAGAGCCGCATATGCGCGGCCTCGCGCTCGTAATCCAGTTCCTCGCGCAGGCGGTCGGCGATTTCGGCATGGATATGGCGGGTATCAATGGCCGGATCAATGCGGCTGTAGATCGCGAAGATCAGCTTCAACTGTCTGAGATCGGCTTCCACCGCCGATGCCATATCGGGATATTGCAGCTTCACCGCCAAAGCAGCGCCATCGGGCGAAGCGGCCTTATGCACCTGGCCCAGGCTGGCGGCGGCGGCGGCTTGCAGATCGAAATGCTTGAAGCGTTTTTCCCAGCCCGGACCGAGTTCGGTCTGCATCCGGCGCTTCACGAAAGCCGGCCCCATGGCAGGCGCATTGGCCTGCAATTGCGCTAGTTCCTGCACGTATTCCTTGGGCAAGGCATCGGGGATGGTGGACATGATCTGCGCCACCTTCATCAGCGGGCCTTTCAACCCGCCCAGCGCCTGGCGCAGATCCGCCGCATGTTTGGAGCGGTCGAGCTTCACGCCCAGCACGCGCTCGGCGCCCAGCTTGGCCGCCAAGCCGCCCACCGAGGCCCCTACCCGCACATAGCGGCGGGCGCGGCCGAGCGTGCTGTCGTCTTCCGCCATCGGCTCAGAGCTTCTCCAACTCGTCGATGAAGCCTTCGATCACGCCCAGGCCCATGCTCCAGAAAGCCGGATCGGCGGCATTCAGGCCGAAGGGCGCCAGCAATTCCTTATGGCGCTTGGTGCCGCCGGCCTTGAGCATGGCGAAATACTTATCCTGGAAGCCCTTCTCGGCATCCTGATAGCGGGCATAGAGCGCATTCACCAGGCAATCGCCGAAGGCATAGGCATAAACATAGAAAGGCGAATGCACGAAATGCGGGATATAGCACCAGAAGCTGCTGTAATCCTGATCGAACTTGAAGACCGGCCCCAGGCTTTCGCGCTGCACGCCGAGCCAGATTTCGCCCAGCGCATCGGGGGTCAGTTCGCCCTGACGGCGCGCGGCATGCACCTTCTGCTCGAATTTGTAAAACGCGGTCTGGCGCACCACGGTGTTGAGCATGTCCTCCACCTTGGAGGCCAGCATCGCCTTGCGACGCTTCGGATCGGCCTCGGCGGCGAGCAGCCCGCGGAAGGTCAGCATCTCGCCGAACACGGATGCGGTCTCCGCCAGGGTCAGCGGCGTGTCGGCCTGCAGATGGCC
>JAYSEE010000330.1:0-3485 GCA_041914045.1 Ferrovibrio sp.
TACCCGCATCGTCTATCGTTGTCCGCCGCAAATGTCGCTGAACGGATTCCGCCGCTCGGCCTGGCGCCAAGCCGTGGCCGGCTTGCGCTATCTGATAGATCGCGGCGGCCTACTGGCGGGCGGGCCGATGGCGATCGGCGCTTTCAAGGCCTGCCTGCCCGACGCGCTTACGCCCGATGTGCAATTCCATTGCTTGGCGTTCAGCGCCAATGCCACGGCGGGCGGCGTGCATGATTATCCCGGCTTCACCATCGCCTGCGTGCCGAGCCGGCCGCAAAGCCGGGGCTGGCTGCGGCTGCGCTCCGCCGATCCCGATGCCGCGCCGCTGTTGCAGCCGAATTACCTGGCCACCGAAGCGGATTGCGCCGCCATCGTGGCTGGCCTGAAAACCGCCCGCGCCTTCGGCCAGACCCGGGCGCTGGCAGGCTTCGCGTTGGAGGAAACTATTCCGGGCGCGGACGGCAGGGACGATGCTGCGCTGCTGGATTATGCCCGCGACAAGGCCGGCACGGCCTTCCATGCTTCCGGCACCTGCCGCATGGGGCCGGCGGCAGGTGCGATGAATGTGGTGGATGCGCGGCTGCGCCTGCATGGCCTGTCCGGCTTGCGGGTGGCGGATGCTGCCATCCTGCCCAGCATGGTCTCGGGCAACACCAATGCCATCGCCATCGCCATCGGCGAGAAGGCGGCGGAAATGATTCTGGAGGATGAGCGATGAGCGAGGAGATAGCCCTGGTCACTGGCGCCAGTCGGGGCATTGGCCGTGCGATAGCGCTGCATCTGCATTCTGCCGGCTATCGTGTGATCGGCGCGGCGCGCAGGCTGCCGCCCGATCCGCCGCCCGATCCGTCGCCCGATCCATCACCTGGCATCGACATGCAGCTCTGCGATGTTGCGGATGCCGCCAGCGTGGCGGCGTTGTTCGATTACGTCCGGCGGCAATACGGCAAGCTGCATGTGCTGGTGAATAATGCCGCCATCGCCGGCGGCGCGCCGTTCGGCAGCGCGGCGGAAGCCGAGGAATGGGGACCGATGCTGGCGGTCAATCTCGGCGGCCCCTGGGCTTGCAGCCGCGCGGCGCGCGATCTGCTGGTGGATGGCAGGGGCCGGGTGATCAATATCGCCTCCGTGCTGGGGTTGCGCGGGGTGGCCGATCAGCTGGCCTATTGCGCCAGCAAGCATGGCCTGATCGGACTGACCCGCGCGCTCGCACGCGCACTCGGCCCGCGCGGCATCACCGCCAATGCGATCTGTCCCGGCTGGGTGGATACCGAAATGGCGCGCGGCCGGCTCAAGGATCTCGGCATGGCGGTCAGCCAGGCCACGGCGATGATCCCCACCGGCCGGATGACCGAGGAGGCGGAAGTCGCGGCCCTGGTGGCCTTCATCGCCAGCCCGCAGGCCGGCAATCTCAACGGCCAGGCCATCGGCCTGGAAGGCGGCATGATGGCTTAATAACTAATGTTATATGTATTATATTTTATATTACTTATAAAATTGACATTATGGAATCATATCTATAAATACAGTGTGAAATATGTCCTGATGATTGGGGCTGGCATCATGCTGTCCATCGCTTCGCTGAAATCCCTGCCGCAAAGATCGGCCAAGCCCGGCGTGAAGCCAGGAGGCAAGCCCGTGCGCCGTCGGCTGCCGCCGCTGGGCGCGCTGCGCACATTCGAGGTGGTGGCCCGGCATCTCAGCCTGGCGCGCGCCGCCGATGAACTCTGCGTCACCCCCGCCGCCGTGAGCCACCAGATCCGCGCGCTGGAAGATCATCTCGGCGTGCCGCTATTTCGCCGCTCCGGCCGCAACATTTTCCTCACCGATGCCGGCCAGGCTTGCTTGCCCGGCATCCGCGATGGCTTCGACCGCCTGGTGGGCGCGGTGAATCAGATCGATTCCTATGGCGAGTCGGGCATCCTCACGGTCAGCGTGGCGCCGTCGTTTGCGGTGAAATGGCTGGTGCCGCGCCTGGATCGTTTCCAGGCCCGGCATCCGGGCATCGACATACGCGTTTCGGCTTCCAATGCGCTGGCGGATTTCGCCACCGACGATGTGGACCTTGCCATCCGCTACGGCTCGGGCCGCTATCCCGGTTTGCAGGTCAGCCGCTTGCTGCCGGAATCGGTGTTTCCGGTGGCTTCGCCCGATCTGTTGAAACAGAGCCGCATCGCCGCGCCGGCCGATCTGCATGAGCATGTGCTGCTGCATGACGACAGTCCGGATGACGATCAATCCTGCCCCAGCTGGCAGATGTGGCTGCGCGCCGCCGGCGTGCTGGATGTGGATTGGAATCGCGGCCTGCGCTTCACCCAATCCAGCCTGGTGCTGGAAGCCGCCATCCATGGCAAAGGCATCGCGCTGGCGAAGGCCACGCTGGCCGAGGCCGATCTCGCCGCCGGCCGGCTGGTGCGGCTATTCGGCGAGGCGACGCCGCTGGATTTCGCCTATTATCTGGTGGGGCCGGAACGCAAGGCCGCCTTGCCCAAGGTGGCGGCTTTCACCGATTGGCTGCGTGCTGAAGCCCTGGGTACGGAATCCGGCGCGGCCTGATCAGCCGCATTTCCGCGCGATCCAGTCCTTCAGCAGCAGGGTATAGGCGCGCCCGCCGGCGGCATTCACATGCGAACCGTCGGCGAAATTGCCGCGATCCTCGCGCATCGCGTTGAAGCGCGCATCCTCGATCTGCGTCAGGTCGCAGAATTTATTGTCCTTGAAGGCCTCGCGCAGGGCGGCCAGCAGGGCGGCATTCTGCGGCATGGCGCCGCGATCATAGCCGTAGGTGGGTGAAACCACCGCGATCAGCTCGATATCGCGGGCCTTCGCCGCGCGGCTGATATGCTCCAGCATGGCGATGCCCGATGGCGCCGGCTGGCGCATCGGCTCGGCGGATGTGTCGGGCAGCGGGCGCGGCGCCATGGTTTCCTGCAACGGCTGATAGCCGCCGGCTACCCAGCGCGGCTTCAGCCAGCGCCGCACGACATCGACCACCAAACCACGGAAACGGTAGAGCCCGGAGAGCAGCTTGATCCGCTCCAGCTTCTTACCCGCCGCCAGCCATTCGCGCAGTACAGGATCGCGCGCCAGCCAAGGCGTGAACTGCGCCAGGTTCTTCACATTCGGCCCGTTCAGTCCATCGGCGATATCGGCGGTATCCACCGCGTAGATCACGCGCTTCACTTTGCTGTCCAGCGGCAGCGCGTTCAGCATCGCGGCCACATAGAAGCCGCCCTGGCCGTCGCGGCTGGCATTATAGGCTTCCGGCCCCAGCACGGTTGGGTCGATGGCGTAATGGCCGCCCGACGAACCCAGCGCCAGGATATGCGGATCGGCGCGCAGCACATGCGCCACCGGATTGAACGACGAGCGGTCCCACACCCAGCCCAGCAGCAGGCCGGCGGCCTGGTCGAACGCCACCAGCCCGATGGCAAGCGCGATCAACGCCTGCGCCACGCGCCGTGCGCTTGCGCCATTGGCGGCGG
>JAYSEE010000331.1:0-3478 GCA_041914045.1 Ferrovibrio sp.
GACATTGACATCCGTCAATGCCAGCGTGCCTTTGCCATCGGCGCCATAGCGTTTGGAAAGGCCCGCGATCTCGATTGCGGGCGCTGCCGTGTTTGCGCTCATCAAGCCTGCTTCGTCGGCTTCTTGCCGGCGGTAATGAAATCGTTGGTGAACATATCGGCCGGCTTCACTTCGCCGGCCAGATCGAAATATTCCTTCATCGCCGCGATGGTCTTGCTCATCTTGCCGGCATCCAGCGGGCCGACGCCATGTTGCATCACTTCCGGCACCAGCAGGTGCTTGATCGCCACATCCAGGCCGGCGCGAACCAGTTCGGCATCGGATTGCGGATTGAATTTCTGGAAGATCTGCACCGCTTCGTCGCGATTATCAATGGCGTAGATCATCGATTCCACCATGGCATCGTTGAAGCCCTTCACCAACGCGGGATCGCTCTTGATCAGATCATCGCGGGTGACGAAGCCGTTGGAATAGATATCCAGGCCGAAATCCGAGAACAGCAGCTGCGATACTTCCTTGCCGATCTTGGCCGCGCCGGCCTTGTAGACCGGCAGGTTCACAGCGTAATCGCAGCAGGCATCCAGCTTGCCGGCGAACAGCAAGGGGCGCTTGTTGGAGGTTTCGACCGTAACGAACTCCACCTTGTTTACATCGACGCCATTGGACTTGGCGATGGCCATGAAACCGGTGCGCACGGCATCGCCGGCATTGGCGGCCAGCTTGCGGCCTTCCAGGTCCTTCGGCTTGGTCAGCGGCGGATCGGAAAAACCGATCACGCACATCATATTCTGATAATGCACCATGCCGGTCAGTTTCAGCGGCATGCCGCGGCCGCGCGCCAGCACAGCCGAGCCGGCATCGACGAAGCCGAATTCCGCGCCCTTGGCAGCCACCTTCTGCGCCACATCGGCCGAGCCCTTGCCGGCCTTGAACGAGATATCCAGCCCGCGCTTGGCGAAAAAGCCCTTTTCCACCGCCGGATAGAACAGCGCATGCTTAGAATACGGCTGCACATCGAACAGGAAGGTGGCCTGCTTCATGGATTGGCCGAAACTGGGGCCGGCGATGAAGGGCATGGCGAAACCGGCGCCAGCGGCAAGCTGGGCGAAACGGCGGCGGCTGATGGTTTTATGCATGATCGCTCTCCAAAATCCGAGGGATGGGGTTTGTTATGCTACGCTTTGAATTGCGGATTCATCGGCCCATGGCAGCGCCACGCGCTCCAATATCCGGATCACGCCGAACAGCGCGAAGGCCATCAGCGAGAGCAGGAAGATCGCCGCGAAGGCCATGGCGGTGTTGAATTGCGAATTGGCGATGATCAAGGCATGACCCAGGCCGGCTTCGCTGGATACGAATTCCGCTACCACGGCGCCGATCACCGAGAGCGTCATCGCCACTTTCATCCCGGAAAAGATCGACGGCGCGGCATGCGGCAGGCCGATCATCAAGAATTCCTTGAAGCGCGGCGTGCGCAGCACGCGCGACAGCATAATCAGATCGCGGTCCACCGAGGTGAGGCCGAGCACGGAATTGATCACCACCGGGAAGAACGCCACTGAAATGATCACCACCACCTGGAATTCGATGCCGAACCCCAGGAAGATGATCAACACAGGCGCCAAGGCCACTTTCGGCACGCCCTGCAACAGCAGGATCAGCGGATATAGCGTGTTGCGGAAGATCGCCGAATAAGCCGTGACCGTGCCCACCAGAACGCCGAATACCGTGGCCAACACGAAACCGATCGCCACCGAACGCAACGTGACAAGGGTTTGCACCGCGTAGAAGCCGGGTTGCTTGGCGATTTCCTGCAACACCGCATAAGGCGCCGGCACGATGTAATCCGGAATCTTGAAAACCAACGATGCCAGTTGCCACAGGCAGAGCAGGCCGATCAATGTAAGCGTGCCGGAAACGGCAGCCGAGGAACGCGAGAGCATGGCAGCCGCCCCCTATGCAGCCTGCAAGGCGAAATTCGCCAGCGCAGCGTTGAAGACATCCGGCTTTTCCAGATAGAGCGCATGGCCGGCTGAAGGGATCACCGTGACCGGCGCTTGCGGGCGCAATGCCGCGATATCCTGGTTGCGCGCGGGCGGCGTGATCACATCGGCATCGCCATAAACGATCTGCAATTTCAGCCCGGCCGGAAGCCGCTGGATATCGGCCTTCACATCGCCGGTGGACAGCATGCGCGCAGCCTGGACATAGCCTTCGGGATGCACCGCGCCCATTGCGTCGATCACGCGGGCGATCATCGCCGGCGTGGCTTCCGGACCAAGCAGGCGCGGCCCGCGTTTTTCCGCCATGGCGCGCGGCCCCAAATTCGCCACATCGCTCAGGCGCTGCTGCAACAGTTTTTCGCGCTCTTCGACCGGCAGGCTGCCATGGCCGGCCGCGATGCTGCTGAGCGTGAGGCTCAGCACGCGCTCAGGGCGCTGGGCCGCGAAACGCGCCGCCATCAGGCAACCCAACGAATGGCCGAGCAGATGGCATTGCCCGATGCCCAGCGCATCGAGAAAGCCGCCGACCGCTTCGGCATAATCGCCGGCATCGGGATGCGGCTTGCTCAAGCGGCTGGAACCGCCATAGCCCGGCGCGTCCCAGGCAACGACATGGAAGCGATCCGACAGGGCTGCGACCTGATCCTGGAAGGAGCGCGCCCCCGAGCCGATGCCGTGCAGCAGCACCAGCGCCGGGGCGGATGGCTCACCCGCCTCGATATAGCTGAAGCGGGCGCCGCCCTTTGCTTCAACTACCCTGGTTTCGATTGTCTGGGCCGCCAAGCCCACCCCGGAAGCGGCCAAGGTCATCAGGCTGCCTGAAATACTATGTTTTCCGGTTGCGGGCTGCCCACCACCATGGTGAATTGCGCATCCGTTACGCCATCGTTGCGGAAGTAATGCACGCGGCCGGCCGGATTGAAAATCAGGTCGCGGCTGCCGAGACGGCGCTCGACCACTTTGCCATTCTCCTCCCAGCCAACCGTGACCGTGCCTTCCAGCACGAAATACACATCTTCCACGTCGCGCGAATACGGCTGCACCGCCACGCCCTTGGGCAGATGGATCAAGTCCATGCGGTAATGCTGCGGCGGCGCGGCCTTCTCGCCGATATAGGCCAAGCGGGCGAAGCCGGCCTTGTCCCAGACCGGCTGGCAATCGCGATAGCGCACCAGATGCTTGGCCAGCTCCTGTTGGCGCGGATCGGCGCTTTCCGGATCGAAGGCATAAACCTTCTCCGGCGAGGCGGCGCCGAAGCGGCGGGCCAGTTCCAGATCCTTGTTCTTGGGATGGCAGACGTAAACCGGCGGCTCGGGCTTGCCGCTGCCCACCGTGATCTGCATCAGCACCGGCTCCACGCCATCGTTGCGGAAGCCATGCGGACGGCCCAGCTTGTTGAGCACCAGGTCTTTCGGACCGAGCTTGGCTTCGATCACCTCGTCGCCCCACACCCAGCCGACGGTGAGCACGCCCTG
>JAYSEE010000332.1:0-3462 GCA_041914045.1 Ferrovibrio sp.
GGATGTGAAAGCCGAGCATCGCCGCAGCATTACGCCGGAGGAGCAGGCATTGTTCGGCATCGACAAGCTGAACGTGCCGCGCTCGACTCTGCCGGCCATCACCCATGTCGATTATTCCGCCCGCATTCAAACCGTGCATGCGGAAACCAATCCGCGCTATCACGCGCTGATAAAGAGCTTCCAGGCGCTCACCGGCTGCCCGGTTGTAGTGAATACCAGCTTCAATGTACGCGGCGAGCCCATCGTGCATAGCCCGGAAGACGCCTTCCGCTGCTTCATGGGCAGCGAAATCGAATTGCTCGCCGTGGGCAATTGCCTGCTTTACAAGGAAGAGCAGGATCCAGCCTTGAAGCTGGATTACAAGAACGCTTTCGAGCTGGATTGAACCTACGAAACGCGAAGTCTACGCATGACAGATCCTGCGTCATGTGTCATTTCTAAAATGGCGAAAATAGATAAACGCGGGCTTAGCGGCCACGCACGGAGCGGCTTCGTTGGAACGAAAAGATGCAGCAGCCGAATTGGCTCCGAATGGCCGGCTGGCGGTTGGCGTGGTCGCAGCCCTCTCGCCCGGCGTATTCTTTGTCGGTATAGACCCGACCGATGGCGCGCCGCGCGGCGTAACTGTCGAGATCGGCAAGGCGCTTGCCGATGAAGCCGGCCTGGCCTGCGAATTCTTCATCTTTCCCAATTCCGGCGAATGCACGGATGCCGTCTCGTCCGGCAAAGTCGATTTCGCCTTTATGCCGGTGGACGAGGAACGCAAGCGCCGGGTGGATTTCGGCGCGGCCTATTATCAGCTGGAAAGCACCTATCTGGCCACGAAAGCCTCCGGCATCGTCAAAGTGGCGGATGCGGATGCTCCCGGGCATCGCATCGTCGGCATTGCCAACACCACCACGATCCGCGCTTCGGCGCGCAGCCTAAAGCATACACAGCCGATGCCGGAACGCTCGGTTGCCGAGGCTGTAGCGGCAATCCGTGAAGGCCGCGTCGATGCGCTGGCCCTGTCCCGCGATGTGCTGAATGTCTTGCAGCAAGAGCTCTCCGGCACATTGGTGGTGGAAGGCGGCTTCCAGCATACCAATATCGCCCTGGCCGTTCCCAAAGGCCGCGCTACGGCTCTGGCTTAGCCGCCTGCCTGGGGACCGACGGCGCGGTGAAATACGGGCCGATCGGCGCGGGACAATATGTTTCCGACCGGGTGCGTGCAGCGCAATATCGCTGATTTTGCATGGCCGATTACCGCCTCAAATAATAGAGTATTGCGCATACAAACGGCCAGCCGGCATCGGGCGCGGCGACAAGGCAGCAGCAGGCTTAGGGGCAGACATGAAAATCTATCAGCATTTTATCAATGGCCAGTATGTCGCCCCGCTCGGCGGCAAATGGATCGACAGCATGGATCCCTATCGCGGCGAAGCCTGGGCCAAGATACCGCAAGGCTGCGCGCAAGATGCCGACCGGGCGGTGCAAGCGGCGAACCGCGCCCTGCGCGAAGGGCCATGGGCCACAATGACGCCGACGGCACGCGGCAAACTCATGCTGCGACTAGCCGATGTGATTGCCGCCAATGCCGATCATCTCGCCCAGATCGAAGTGCGCGACAACGGCAAGCTGCTTTCCGAGATGGCCGGGCAACTGAAATACCATCCCGAATGGTGGCGCTATTTCGGCGGCTTGGCCGACAAGATCGAAGGCGCGATGGTGCCTATCGACAAGCCCGACATGTTCGCATTCACGCGCCATGAACCGGTGGGCGTGGTTGCCGCGATCACGGCCTGGAACTCGCCGCTGCTGTTCATTGCCTGGAAATGCGCGGCCGCCCTGGCGGCGGGCTGCACCGTTGTGGTTAAGCCCTCGGAATTCGCCTCCGCCTCCACGCTGGAATTCGCGGCTCTCACCAAGGAAGCCGGCCTGCCGGATGGCGTATTCAATGTGATTACCGGCTATGGCCATGAAGCCGGCTCGGCTTTGGTGGACCATCCCAATGTGGCGAAAGTCACCTTCACCGGCTCGGATGCCACCGGCGCAAAAATCTATGCGCAGGCAGCCAAGGGGCTGAAGCGCGTATCTCTGGAACTCGGCGGCAAGTCGCCCAATATCGTTTTCGCCGATGCCGATCTGGCCGCCGCCGCCGCCGGCGTGGTATCGGGCATCTTCGCCGCCACCGGACAGACCTGCATCGCCGGCTCGCGCCTGCTGGTGCAGAATTCCATCAAGGATGCTTTCGTGGAACGCCTGGTCGAACTCGGCCGCACGGCGCGCAAGGGCGATCCGATGGAGCCTTCCACCAATATCGGCCCCGTCACCACGCAGCCGCAATACCGCAAAATTCTCGATTACATGCAGATCGCCCGGCAGGAAGGCGCGCGCTGTGTGCTCGGCGGCGGGCCGGCCGAAGCCATGCCGGGCGGGCAATTCGTCGAGCCGACCATCTTCGTGGATGTGAAGCCGGATATGCGCATCGCACGCGAGGAAGTATTCGGGCCGGTACTCTCGGTGATCGGCTTCGAGGATGAAGCCGAAGCCGTGCGCATGGCAAATGATACGATTTACGGACTGGCAGCCGGCGTCTGGACCAAGGATATGGGCCGCGCCATTCGCTTGTCCTCCGCTTTGAAGGCCGGCACGGTGTGGGTGAACACCTATCGTGCGGTGAGTTACATGATGCCGTTCGGCGGCATGAAGCATTCCGGCATCGGCCGCGAAAGCGGCCTGCAATCCATCCGCGAATTTCTGGAAACGAAAAGCGTATGGATATCCACTTCAGACGCGGTCCCGCAGAATCCGTTTGTGCTGCGCTAAAACCAGCCTGCTTTTCTTCGGTTTATCATTGGCATTTGCGTCAAATCGAGCTGGTTGTTGTCTGAAGCAGGATTTCATGCCGCCATCCCTTCCAGCTCGACAATGCCCGAGCGAAAGCCTGATGGAATCTGCATTTTCTCATTCGATTCACGGTCAAAAAGAATGCAAACGGCCTTACCGCTCCCGACAAGCCCGTTTTTCCAAATGGCATATTGCTGGATGAAGCTGGTATTCTTCAGTTCGGCGGTCCGGGCCGTCACGAGGCACCGATCGCCAATGGTGAGAGATTGCTCGAATGTGAAGTCCAAGGCTTTTAAAATGATGCTGTAAGGCGAATGCAGCGTCCACTTCCCCAGCAACGCCCTGAAATAGGCCTCGCGGGCATCCTCGCACCATTGAAGATAGCGGACATTATTGACGTGCTGGTTCGGATCCAGGTCTCCATAACAGCATTCGACCTCTATGCCGAACCGCCATGAACCATCCACGCCAAAGGCGTCAGCCGTCGATTTATCGAGAAACGCAGACATCGACTTTACTCAACGCACCGCTCTGGCATCGGCCAGAATCATATCCCCCGCCTTCTCGGCAATCATCAAGACTGCTGCCATGGTATTGCCGGAAACGATTGTCGGCATAATGGAAGCATCGGCA
>JAYSEE010000333.1:0-3459 GCA_041914045.1 Ferrovibrio sp.
CATCTTGCTGCTCTCGGCGATCCAGTAGCCGAGATAGAGGTAGGAGCGACCGCTTTGCTGCGCCTGCTCTATATGCCACAGGATGATCAGCGTGCCTGGGCTGCTGCGCTCGAAATCCGGGTCGAAAAAGCTGTAAACCAGCGAGATGCCGTCGCTCATTTCATCGGTGAGGCAGACGCCGAGCAGGCGGCCATCGGCATAGCGGAATTCGGTAAGCCCGGTGCGCACCGGGCTGTCTTCCACCATGGCGCGGTAATCGGCGAATTCCATATCGGCCATGCCGCCGCCTTCATGGCGCGCGGTCACGTAGCGGCGGAACACCATGTAATGTTCGCGGGTGGCATAAGCCGGCAATTGGCGCGTGGTGATTTCGCCGCGCCGCCGCCAGATGCGCTTTTGGGATTCGCTGGGCCGGAAATCCGCCACCGGCACCCGTACCGGCACGCAGGCATTGCAATTCTCGCAGGCCGGCCGATAGGCCAGATCCTGGCTGCGGCGGAAACCGGCCTGGCTGAGCGCGTTGTGCAGCCCATCGGGATCGTCGCCAGCCAGCAAGGTCACCACCTTGCGCTCCATCAACCCCGGCAGGTAGGGGCAGGGCGTGGGCGGCGTGGCGAAGAAATGCCGCAGCGGGATTTGCAATCGGTGTTTCACACGGCAACCTTAGCGCATATGCCCAAGAAAGCGACAGCGAAAATGCATGCTTGGGCAACCCGTGAAGCGCAGGCCGGCGGTCACGGCGCGCGGCGCACCACCAGCGTGCCGCAAACGATATCGTGCAGGCAGCGGCTGCGATTATGGAACAGCGGCACCACCAGGATCAGGCCGCCGCTGATGCCGATGGAAAAATAGAACACGATGGTGTGCAGCAAGGCTTGCAGATAGCCGGGCCGGCCGCCATGCCAGACCCGCACCTCCAGGCCGAACATGCGCATGCCGATCGTGGCCGAGGCCGGGCTGCCGATGGTGAGGGTGTGATAGGCGATGGGCACGAAAGCGGCCAGCGCCAGCAGCGGCCCGTAAAGCAGCCCGAAGCTGAGCAGGCCGAGCAGGCCGCTGGCCAGATGATACACGATGGCGATGCCGATCAGGATCAGCACATCCAGGATATAGGCCATGGCGCGGCGCGGCAGCACGCCATCGAATTGCGCGGGATCGAAATTCGCGTAGCTGGGCGCGCCGACGGAAAACGGTGCGGGAGTCTGTGTCATGCGTCGATCAGCGAGCCGGGGTTACGCGGATGCCTTCGCCGCCGAGGCTGCCGCCGGGAGCACTGGTGCGCGTGGGGCCGTTCAGCCCAGGCGGCGGCGGCGGAGGCGGCGGAGGCTGAAGCCCGCGCGAGGGCAGGGAGCCGCTGCCTGGCCGGCTGCCGGAGCCGGACGGTGCGCCTCCGCCGGCTGCATTGCCGGTATTGCTCACCTTCGCATCGCTCAACACCATGATGGCGATGCGGCGATTGCGGGCATCCAGCGGATTATCCTTGATCAGCGGGTCCTGATCGGCATTGCCGGTCACCTGGCGGATGCGGTCGGCCGGCACGCCGGCTTCGATCATGGCGCGACGGCTGGCATTGGCGCGATCGGTGGACAATTCCCAATTCGAATAATTGCCCGCGCCGCGGAAGGGCTGTGCATCGGTATAGCCGCTGATCGCCAGCTTGTTGGGCAGCTTGGACACCGCCTGCGCCACCTGCTGCATCAGCCGGCGGGTCTTGTCGCTCATCGAGGCGCTGCCGGAGGGGAACATGGAGGATTGCTCCTGATCCACCAACTGAATGCGGAAGCCTTCCGGCGTGGTGTCGAACACGATCTGCTTGGCCAGATCGGCCAATTGCGGATTGTCCTGAATCGCCTGGCGGATCGCCTGTTCGGTTTCCTGGAAGCTTTCGCGTTCCATCGCGGCCACGCGCTCGGCGGCGGCCTGGGCGTCGATCTGGCCTTCACGCATGAACTGGCCCGGACCGGCCGAGCCATCGGTGCGATCCGGCGATTGAATGCCTTGCTGGCCCGGCGCCGGCGGCGGCTGGCGCACATCTTGATATTTCTGGTCGTATTGCGGCTGGTCGGGCTGATCGGATTTTTCCGAGGAGGGGCCGACGATCATCGTCGGCAAACCGAAGGAACTGATCTTGCCGCCATCCTCGATGATGGTGCGGCCGCCCATCACGCCGCCGGCGCCGGAGAAACTGCGGCTGACCGAGGCCGGCGAGAAGTAATCCGCCACGCCTTTCTTCTGCTCGTCGGTGGTGACGTTCAGCAGCCACAGCAGCAGGAAGAAGGCCATCATCGCGGTCACGAAGTCGGCATACGCCACCTTCCAGGCGCCGCCATGCGCGGCATGAGCGCCCTTCTTGATCTTCTTGACGATGATTGGGCGTTCGCCTTCGGCGGCAGCCACGGCATCACCCTCCCGGGTTCAGGTTGACGGGGTCAGGTTACGGGTTAGATCGACTGCACCTTGCTGGTGGCTTCTTCCACTTCGTAGAAACTCGGCCGCACGCTCGACATCAGCGATTTGCGGGCGAACTCCACCGACACGGCGGGCGCATAGCCCTGCAAATGCGCCAGCAGGCCGGCCTTCACGCAAAGCAGATATTTGCCGTCATGCTCCTGCGTGGCTTTCAGCGCCGCCGCGATCGGCGACACGATGCCGTAGGAGAGCAGAATGCCGAGGAAGGTGCCGACCAGCGCGCCGCCAATCAGCTTGCCCAGCACTTCCGGCGGCTCGGAAATCGAGCCCATGGTTTTGATAACGCCGAGCACCGCGGCCACGATGCCCAGCGCCGGAAAGCTTTCGCCGAAGGCCGACACGCCGCCCTGGGCCAGATGATCTTCCTGATGGTGGATTTCCAGTTCCATGTCCATCAGCGATTCCATCTCATGCGGGTTCTCGCTGCCCAGGGTCATCAGGCGCAGATAATCGCAGAGGAAGTCCATCGCATGATGGTCGGCGGTGAACTTGGGAAACTGGTTGAACAGCTTGCTCTCTTCCGGCTTCTCGATATGCGCTTCCAGCGCCAGCATGCCCTTCGATTTGGCGAGCTTGAAAACCGAATAGAGCAGGGAGAGCAATTCCAGGTAATCGTCCTTGGTATGCTTGGGGCCTTTGAAGGCCTGCTTGAAGCCGCCCAAAGCGGCCTTGAGCACCGGCTTGGGGTTGCCGACGATGAACGCGCCCACGGCGGCGCCGCCGATGATGACAAGCTCGAAAGGCTGATACAGCACCCCGAGCTTGCCGCCCATGGCCATATAGCCACCCAGCACGCAAGCAAGGCCGACAACGGTGCCGATGACGATCAGCATTCTGAAATCCCCTCAAGGCCCGGTCTCGCGGCCCGGCGCGGAAATGCCGGAGCGCACGCGGCAGCCGAGTCGAAACCATGTTTCAGTATGGTTTTATAATCGGTTCCAGGTAAACAGACCATTGAATTGATGGTGATATCGCGGCCGCCGCCCGAGG
>JAYSEE010000334.1:0-3448 GCA_041914045.1 Ferrovibrio sp.
TGCCCGGCGTGGATATCAAGATCGACGATAATGGCGAAATCCTGATCCGCTCGGCTTCGGTGATTGATGGCTATTTCGACGATCCATCCGCCACCGAGAAGGCGCTGGTGGATGGCTGGCTGCATACCGGCGATGCCGGCTATCTGGATGAGGATGGCCATCTGGCGGTGCTCGGCCGCGTGAGCGAAGTGGTGCGCACGGCGGCCGGCGAACGCTATATCCCGAATTACATCGAGAACCGCATCAAGTTCAGCCAGTATATCCGCAATGTGGCGGTGATCGGCGCGGGCAAGCCGTTTCTGACCGCCATCGTCTGCATTGATCTGGAAGCGACCGGGCATTGGGCCGAGAAGCGCGCCATCGCCTATACGTCTTATGCTGAATTGTCGCAGCGGCCGGAAGTCTACGACCTGATCGCCGGCGTGCTGCAGCATGTGAATGCCGCCCAGCCCGATGGCTTGAAACTGCGGCGCTTCGTGAATCTGCATAAGGATTTCGATGCGGATGACGGCGAAATCACCCGCACGCGCAAACTGCGCCGCAATATCATCGAAGAGCGTTATGCGCCGCTGATCGCCGCTTTGGATGGCGATGCCGGCAGCGTCTCCTTCGATGCCGAGATTACCTACGAGGACGGCTCCAAGGGCAAGCTGAGCCGCGTTCTCGCAATCAGGGAGGTGCCGGCCTGATGGATTGGCTGCTTATCGCCGAACTCGGCATCAACGGAATCTTCGTCGGCCTGATGTATGGTCTGGTCGCGCTCGGCATCGTGCTGATTTACAAGACCTCGGGCCTGGCGAACCTGGCGCAAGGCGCATTGGCGATGACCGGGGCTTATGCCGCCTGGGCCATATCGGTGCCTCTGGGCGTGCCGATCTGGCTGGCGATCCCGCTATCGCTGGTGGCGATGTTCGGTTTCGGCGCGATAACCGAACGTCTGGCTCTGCGCCGCATGATCGGCCAGCCGGTGATCATGGCGATCATGCTTACTTTGGGCATCGAAATCATGCTGCGCGGTTTGCTGCCGGGCTTTGCCGGCGCCGCCGTGAAGCGGCTGGATATCGGCATACCCACCACGCCGCTTTTCATGGGCGATCTGCTGATCAACCGCGCCACGCTGATCGGCGGCGGCGTATCCTTTGCGATGATCCTGCTCTCGCTGCTGCTGTTCAATTCGCGCCTCGGCGTGGTGATGCGCGCGGTGTCGGATGACCAGACGGCCTCCTGGGCGGTGGGCATCCGGGTGGAGCGCGCCATCGCGATTTCCTGGGGTCTGGCTGCTGCCAGCGCCACGGTGGCAGGTGTGATATGGGGGGCGACGCAGGGCGTGGATTGGTCGCTGTCGCTGCTGCTGATCAAGGCGCTGGCGATTGCCATTCTCGGCGGGCTGGATTCCATCCCCGGCGTGCTGATCGCCGGCGTGATCGTCGGCGTGGCCGAAAGCGTGGCGACCGGCCTGCTCGATCCGCTGGTGGGCGGCGGCACCCGCGATATCGTGGCTTCGGTGATCATCCTGCTCACCCTGCTGCTGAAGCCGCATGGCCTGTTCGGCCGCGAACATATCGAGCGAATCTGATGTTTTATCGACGCGCCGGCATACGCTTCACCCGCTACAGCGCGGAACGCCAAATCTGGCCGTTGCCGCTGGATCGTCGGCTTGTGCTGCTGATCCTACTGCTGGCTTTGGCCGCGCCCTTCATGCTGGATCGGCTGTATCTGGTGGGCTATCTGCTGCCCTGGATCATCTGGGCCACGGCTGCCTTGGGCCTGAATCTGCTGATGGGTACGGCGGGGCAGGTGCATCTGGGTTATGGCGCGGTGATCGGCATGGGCGCTTACGGCTCTGTGCATATGGTGCGCGCCGGCGCGCCGCTGGAGCTTGCCATGCTGGCTGGCGGCTTGATCAGCGCGGCGGTGGGCATCGTGTTCGGCGCCGCCGCCTTGCGCGTGAAAGGCCTGTATCTGGCAATGGCGACTTTGGCGATGCAATACATCGTCGATTTCGTAATCAGCCATGTGCCTGCCATCAGCGGAGGCAGCCAGGCCACCATCACCGTGCCGCCGGTGCGGTTTTTAGGCATTCCCATCGTTGGCGATGCCGCCGTGTATTACATGGCATTGGCGGTCTGCATCGTGGTGACGCTGTTCATCCTGAATGTGCGGCGCACCAGCTTTGGCCGCGCGCTGGCGGCGGTGCGCGAGAAGGATTATGCCGCCGAGGTGATCGGCGTGGATACGTTCCGCTTCAAGCTGCTGGCTTTCTGGGTTTCGTCCTTCATCGGCGGCGTGGTGGGCGCGGTGCTCGCGGTTTGCTATCTGCGCTCGATATCGCCCGATCAATTCCATATCGAATTGTCGATCCAACTGGTCGCCATGGTGATCGTGGGCGGCATGGGCAGCGTGTTGGGCAGCTTTTTCGGCGCTGCGTTGATCCTGTTCGCGCCCATCGTGCTGAACAACTTGATCGGCTTCATGGCGGATAGCTTGGAGATGCAGATCAGTACCGATCTGCGCGCGCATGTGCCGTTGATGCTGTATGGCGGCCTGATCGTCGGCTTCCTGCTTTGGGAGCCGCTCGGCCTGGCGAAAATCTACAACAATATGAGGAATTACTTTCTGGTATGGCCGTTTCGCCATGCCCAACGATGAAGACAAGACCGCGTATAACGATAAACCAGGAGGAAACAATGCAGATCGATCGTCGCAATATGCTTGCCGGTATGGGCGCCGCCGCCTTGGCGTCGCAGGTTCCGGTCCGCGTCGCCTTCGGCCAGGACAAGACCATCCGCTTCCTGCTGACGCAGGATTTCACCCGCGTTTACACCTTCGTTACGGCTGAATACAGCCAGGGCCAGCGCGATTACATTTCGCTGATCAATGAGCGCGGCGGCATCAACGGCCACAAGATCGTGGCGGAAGTGACCGACCACGGCAATGATCTGCCGCGCGCCATCGAAAGCTATGAACGCGCCAAGGCCCAGGGCATGGTGCTGGTGGACCCGCTTTCCACGCCGGTGGCGCGTGCGCTGGTCACCCGCGTACTGGCCGACAAGGTGAACATGGTCACGGCCTTCTCCGGCCGTTCGGATGCCGCCGATGGCACCGTGTTCCCCTATATCTTCCCGCTCTCGCCCAATTATTGGACGCAGATGGGCCTGCTGATCGACTATTTCCGCCAGACCGACGGCAACCTCAAGGGCAAGAAGATCTGCTTCGTGCATATCGACACGCCGTTCGGCAAGGAACCGCTGCCGATCCTGGAAGCCCTGCGCGACAAGCTGGGCTATGAGTTGCAGACCTTCCCTTATACGCCGCCAGGCAACGACCAGTCGGCGATCTGGCCGCAGGTGCGTCGCGCCCGTCCGGATTGGGTGGTGTTCTGGGGCGCGGGCGTGGGCCAGACCGTGGCGCTCACCGAGGCGATCCGCAACGGCATCCGCATGGATCG
>JAYSEE010000335.1:0-598 GCA_041914045.1 Ferrovibrio sp.
GCAGCAGGAAATGCGCCCCCAGCACCACCCAGAACGGCGCGGTGTATAGCAAGATGCCGGCGCGCGAAGCCAGGGTGAATTGCAGCGCCGTGTAGAACAGCGCGAATTCCAGGCCGAATAAAACGCCGACCAGCAAGCCCGGCCAGAACGTGCCGTCGCGCGGAAAAATCTCGATCCGCTTCCACAGCATCCACAGCGTCACCAGAATGGCGGCGCCGGCCGAGCGCAGGCCGGCTTGCAGCAGCGGCGCAACATCCGCCGTGGTCTGCTTGATCACCACCTGCTGCACGCCCCAAATCGCGGAAAGCCCGATCAGGGTGACGATGGCGAAGCCGTCCAGATGATTGCGAGGCGATTGGCTATTGAGCATCGGGGCCGGTGTAATAATCCGGCAGCCGGTCGCGCACGACTTCGCCTTTGCTCGACCAGGCATGGCAGCCATCGAGGAAGAACGGCTTGCTTTTGAAGGTCTGCCAGTAATCGTTGGGATCCACGTTTTCCGGATGCGGGCCATGCGCCGAGGTCTGGAAGGCCACGGTGCCCAGGATGTCGAGCAATTCGATCAGATGCGTGCAGCCATGGGTGCCGCCCATCCGCC
>JAYSEE010000335.1:623-3442 GCA_041914045.1 Ferrovibrio sp.
GCGCACTTCCTTGCGCCAGCCGCCGCCCATCTTCGCGCCCAGCAGCGCTTGGAAATTCGGCGCTACCTGGAAGCACGGTTTGTAGGGAGCATGCTCGGTCACTGCCTCCACTTCCTGCACAACCAGGTCGTCGTCCACCGTCACCCGGATATGCATTTCATGCACCGGCCGGCCGGCCGGCATCTCGCCGCGATAATATTCGCGATAGGCGAAAGGCTTGGTGTCGACCAGATGGCCTTCGATATCCCAGCCGCCGGCATCGCGGCGGAACCCTTCGGCGGTGATGCGGCGGGTATGGAAAGGGCGGCGCGGCGCAGATGGCGAGAGCGGCATGGCGGAAACTTTCTTTTCGTTATTTGTCCCGGCAATAGCGAGGCTCAGATCGGGCGGTCAGATCGGGCGGGTTGCCTGTTCCAGCCAGCGCGCGGTTTCGGCATCCACTTGGGCGCCGAGGCTTTCGCGCACGCGGGCATGATAGGCATTCAGCCAAGCGGTTTCCTCAGCCGTCAGCAGGCTGCGCTCGATCAGCGCCAGGTCGATGGGCGCGAGCGTCAGGGTCTCGAAGCCCAGCATCGCCCGGTCGCCGCCCGGGATCGCGCGCTCTTCCACCATCACCAGGTTTTCGATGCGGATGCCGTAAGCGCCTTCCTTGTAATAGCCGGGTTCGTTGGACAGGATCATGCCGGCCTGCAACGGCGTGGTGCCCAGCTTTGAGATGCGCTGCGGCCCCTCATGCACCGAAAGATACGAGCCGACGCCATGGCCGGTGCCATGGTCGAAATCCAGCCCGGCCTGCCACAGATATTGCCGCGCGAAGGCGTCGATCTGCGCGCCGGACGTGCCTTGCGGAAACACTGCGCGCGCAATGGCGATATGGCCTTTCAGCACCCGGGTATTGCGGTCGCGCATTTCAGCGCTGGGCGTGCCGACGGCGATGGTGCGGGTGATGTCGGTGGTGCCGTCGTTGTATTGCGCGCCGGAATCCACCAGATAGATGCCGTGTTCGATGCGGCGGTTGCTTGCCCGCATCACGCGGTAATGCGGCATGGCGGCATTGGGGCCCGCGGCCGAGATGGTGGGGAAGGAGAGATCGGCCAGCGCATTGGTCTCGCGGCGGAAATCCTCCAGCGCCTCGGCGGCGGCGATCTCGGTCAGCTTGCCGCCGGCGGCCTCGCGTTCGAACCAGGCCAGGAAGCGCGTCACGGCGGCGCCGTCGCGGCGATGGGCGGCGCGGGTGCCTTCGCGCTCCACCGGATTTTTCACGGCTTTCATCAGCGCGATGGGATCGGCGCCGATATCGGCGATGCCGCCGGCTTCTTCCACCAGGCGCTTCAGCGCGAAGCCGGCAGTGGCGGCATCCAGCCGGATGCGCGCGCCGTCTTTCGCTTGTTTCATCACCGCAAGCTCCAGATCCTGCGGCGCGCCCAGATCGGCCAGCGGCTTCAGCAAGCCGCGCATCTCATCATTCAGTTTGGCCGGATCGAGGAAAAGCTGCGCCTTGGCTTCCGCCGGCACCAGCGCATAGCCTAGCGGCAGCGGCGTATGGCCCACATCGCCGCCGCGGATGTTGAACAGCCAGGCCATGGCATGGGGATCGGAAATCACCAGCGCCGCGCAGCGCGCCTGCTGCAAGGCGGCGCGTACGCGCTTCAGTTTGTCCTCGGCGCTTTCACCGGCAAACATCAGGCCGTGCGGCTTGATCTGCGCCTGCGGCGGGGCAGGGCGGTCGCTCCACACGGCATCCAGCGGATTGCGCCGGGTGGGCACCAACTTGCCGCCGGCATTGGCCACCGCTTTTTCCAGTTGCGCCACGCTGTCGGGCGTATGCAGCCAGGGATCGAAGCCCAGCGCGCCGCCCTTGGGCAGATTGGCGTTGATCCATTGCTCCTGCGCCGAGGCGCCGTATTCCAGCGGTTCGAACAGCGCCGGATCGACCTGTTCGCGCACCTGGATGGTGTAGCGTCCATCCACGAAGATGGCGGCCTTTTCCAGCCCGGCTATCGCAGCGCCGGCCGAGCCGGTGAAGCCGGTCAGCCAGGCCAGGCGCTGGGCATTCTCCGGCACGTATTCGCCCTGATGCTCGTCGGCGCGCGGCACGGCGAAGGCATCCAGGCCCTGGCGGCGCAATTCCTCGCGCAGGGCGGCCAGGCGGGGCCGGGCGGCGGCGGGATCATTCACGCTGTCGAACTTCTGAAATTGCGAGGCCATGGAATCACCGATCGGAAGCAAAAGGATGCGTTAAGGGGAAAGTATAAGGCGCTTGCCGGCGGATGCGAATATCCGGGCTGCTTGAATTGGCGGTGAAATATACTGATTTATACCGATATTGCAGAATAAAAACTTGCATTAAAATTATTATACAGACAATAATTCTGTCATGGATGAAATAGACAGAAAAATCGTCGCCATTGTGCAATCCGACGGCCGGATTTCCGCGGTCCGGTTGGGCGAGATGGTCGGGCTATCTCCGGCGCCGGTCACCGAACGGCTGCGCAAGCTGCAGCAGGCCGGAGTGATCCAGGGCTATCAGGCCAGGCTCGATCCGGCGGCGATGGGCTGCCCGATCCTGGCCTTCGTGCAGGTGATGATCGAGCGGCCCGAGCATGAGGCGGCCTTCCTGGCCATGGTGCGGGAAACGCCGGCCATCCTGGAATGCCATCATGTCACCGGGGAATGGTCCTATCTGCTCAAGCTGCGCGCCGCCGACATGGCCGGGCTGGAAACCCTGATCGCCCGGCGCATCAAGGCGCTGCCCGGCATACCGCGCAGCCATACGGTGATCGCGCTGTCTTCCGCCAAGGACGAGGCGGCTCTGCCGC
>JAYSEE010000336.1:0-3433 GCA_041914045.1 Ferrovibrio sp.
CGGCGCGGACGATGCTGGCATCGCTGGCACATCAACGAGGATGAGATCCGCCCGATGCCCGAGATGGAGCAGGTTTCCGGGATCGGCTTCATGGAAGGCCTGATCACCGTTGGCGAACGCATGGTCGGCCTGATCGGGCTGGATCGCATGTTCTCCGGCCGCATGCTGGAAGCCGCCGAAAGCGCGCAGCGGCCGATGCTGGCCGGCCCGTCGGCCGAGAGCGCGGGCGCCGCCTGAGGCGGAAGACGACATGACCTTGCATAAAGCGGCAAAAGACGACGACGCGCCCGGCGACGACAACCTGCAGGGCGATCGGGAGTTTTCGTTCTCCAGTTCGGATTACGCCTTTCTGGCCAAGCTGCTGAAGGAAAAGACCGGCATTGATCTCGGGCCGGGCAAGCAGAACATGGTTTATGCGCGGCTGGCCAAACGGCTGCGCAAGCTGCATCTGCCCAGCTTCCGCGCCTATTGCGACCTGATCGCCAGCCCGGAAGGCGTCGACGAACTGGGTGCGACGCTGAATGCGCTGACCACCAATCTCACCAAGTTCTTTCGCGAAAATCATCATTTCGAGCATCTGGGCGATCAGGCGCTGAGCGAAATCCGCGGCCGCGTCGCCAGCCAGGGACGGCGGCTGCGCATCTGGTCGGCGGGCTGCTCCTCGGGCGAGGAGCCGTATTCCATCGCCATTACGCTGATGCGCAACATGCCCGATATCGGACAATGGGACGCCAAGATACTGGCCACCGATATTGATACCGAGATGGTGCGGCGCGGCAGCGAGGGCATATACAATGCCGATGCGCTGGAAGGCATCGCGCCCGAACTGCGCGGCAAATATTTCGAATCGTATGCCGCGGGCAAGGTGCGGGTGCGCGAGGATGTGCGCCGCCTGATCTCCTTCAAGCATCTCAATCTGATGGAAAAATGGCCCATGAAGGGGCCGTTCGATGCGATTTTCTGCCGCAATGTGGTGATCTATTTCGACAAGGATACCCAGCGCGTATTATTCGAACGCTATGCCAATCTGCTGGTGCCGGGCGGCTTTCTCTATATCGGCCATTCGGAGAACCTGTTCGGCATCACGGAGCGGTTCAAGCTGCTGGGCCGCAATATCCATCGCAAGATCGCCTGACGGGATGAGCGGGATTGCTCGATGGTTGGCTGAAGCAGCCGATGGTTTAGGGACAGCGTAAAGGGATTTTCAGCGTGGCCAAGAAAATCAAAGTTCTCATCGTCGACGATTCAGCGTTGATCCGCCAATTGCTGACGGCGGCCCTGAGCAGCGATCCGGAGATCGAAGTGGTGGGCGCGGCGCCGGATCCGCTGGTGGCGCGCAGCATGATCAAGGAGCTGAATCCCGACGTGCTGACGCTGGATGTGGAAATGCCGAACATGGACGGCATCTCCTTCCTCGACAAGATCATGCGGCTGCGGCCGATGCCGGTGGTGATGGTTTCCACCCTCACCCAGAAGGGGGCGGGCATCACCATGCAGGCGCTGGAAATGGGCGCGGTGGATTTCGTGCCCAAGCCGACCTTGGACATCAAGCACGCCCTGGAGGAGATCAAGAGCGAATTGGTGGCCAAGGTTAAGCTGGCCGCCACCGCGCGCGTGGTCGCCCGTTCGCGGCCGCCGGAAGGCGCCGAGATCAAGCGGCTCTCCACCGGCCCGGGCTTCACCTCCACCGACCAGATCGTCGCCATCGGCTCGTCCACCGGCGGCGTCGAGGCGTTGAAGGAAGTGATCACCATCCTGCCGGCCGACAGTCCGCCGATCATGATCACCCAGCATATGCCGCCGCGCTTCACCGCCAGCTTCGCGGCCCGCCTCGATTCGCTGTCGGCGGTGTCGGTGAGCGAGGCCAAGGATGGCGTGCGCGTATTTCCCGGCCATGTCTACATCGCGCCTGGCGATTTTCACCTCACGCTGCATCGCTCCGGCGGTCATTACTACACTAAGCTGAATCACGATCCGCCGGTCTCCGGCCACCGGCCCTCGGTGGACGTATTGTTCACTTCGGTTGCGGAACATGCCGGCCATAACGCCATTGGCGTGATTCTCACCGGCATGGGCAAGGACGGCGCGGCGGGTTTGAAGAAAATGCTCGAGGCCGGCGCGCGCACCATCGGCCAGGACGAAGCCACCAGCCTTGTCTACGGCATGCCCAAAGCCGCCAAGCTGATGGGCGCGGTGCAGACCGAGGCGCCGATTGGTCAGGTTGCGGCGGAAATCCTGGCGCGATGCAAGCAACGCTAGTTTTTCAGGGCTTTTCCGGGCCTGTATAGCATTGAGATGCCGGGTCTTTTGGAGTATTCGATAAGAGTGTACAGAGTGCGTATGTTGATTGCCGGGTGAGGGGTGCGCATCGGCACAGACTAGTTGAGGAGCAAGAACCGAAATGCCTGCGGCCAGCCAACTTCGCGTTTTGATCGTGGACGATCAGATGAGCATGCGCGGCATCGCCCGCTATTGCCTGCAGGAAATCGGCATCAAGAATGTCGTGGAGGCAAAGAGCGGCAGCGAAGCGCTGCTGGCGATGAATTCCAACAAGTTCGATCTGATCATCTCGGATTGGAACATGGACGGCATGGACGGTCTCACCTTGCTCAAGACCATCCGCGCCAATCCCCTGACCAAGCGCATGCCCTTCATCATGGCCACCGGCCAGCGCGACACCGAACTGGTGAAGACCGCCATCCAGGCCGGCGTGAACAACTACATGGTGAAGCCCTTCAACGCCGCTACCATGAAGCAGAAGATCGAGGCGGTGCTTGGTAAGCTCGGCAGCTGATACCGCACCGGTTGCCGCCGAGGGTCCGGTTCTTCGGGACGGCCGACCCGCGGCCGATGGCGCGGCAACGCATCTGGCGTTGGAAGACTATCTGCCCTATCTGATCAATCGCGCCGGCGTGTCGTTGGTGCATCGCTTCGGCGCCGTGCTGCGCGAAGAGGAATTGGGAATCCAGGATTGGCGGGTCTTGGTGGCGTTGCAGGACTTTTCCCTGCATGCGCCGGCAAAGACCGGCATGCGGCTATCCGACCTGTCGCTGCGCACCGCCATCGAGATTTCCACGCTGTCGCGCGTGGTCGCCAATATGGAAAAGGCGCACCTGCTGCATCGCGACCGGGACGGTCGCGATGCCCGCGCGGTTTCCATTCGGCTCACGCCGCGCGGCCTGTCGATGGCGGCCAAGCTGATGCCGTCGGGCCGCGCGCTGGAACAGGCTGCGCTGGCGGGGCTGGATGCGGCGGAAACCCGGCAATTGAAGGACCTGCTGCGGCGGGTCTACCTCAATCTCAGGTCTGAGAAATAAGGCAGCGATCCAGAAAGCCGATGATATCGGCCGTCACCTGATCGCGATTGGTTTCGTTCAGCAATTCATGCCGGGCGTCGTCGTAGAAGACATGCTCCACGCGGCTCAGGCCGGCC
>JAYSEE010000337.1:0-3402 GCA_041914045.1 Ferrovibrio sp.
CCGCATCGCCGTGTTCGGCGGCCCGGGCGAGGAGGCTTTGGCCGGCCCCGTTTTGGCCGCTTTGCCGGCGGATCGCGTGATGAATTTCATCGGCAAGCTGGATTTGCTGGATATCGCGGCGGCCTTGCGGCGCTGCGCGCTCTATATCGGCAACGATAGCGGCCTGATGCATCTGGCGGCGGCCAGCGGCGTGCCCACGGTGGGCCTGTTCGGCCCCAGCCGCGAGGAAAATTACGGCCCCTGGGGCCAGCGCACGGCAGCGATCCGCACCGATTTGCGCTATCATGAAATCCTCGCCCAGCCGGGCTATGATCATCGCAAGCAGGACAGCCATATGCTGAGCCTGAGCGTGGACAAGGCGCAAAGCGGCGTGGAGCGGCTCTGGCGCTATATTCAGGATGAAGAACAGTGAAGCTTTCCGCCCTGGTGGTCGCCCATAACGAGGAAGCGCAGCTCGGCGAATGCCTGGGGCGGCTGGGCTTCGCCGATGAAATCGTGGTGGTGCTGGATCGCTGCACCGATGCGTCCAAGCAGATCGCGCTGGCGGCCGGCGCGCGCATCCTGGAAGGCGGCTGGCCGCTGGAAGGCCCGCGCCGCAATGCCGGCATCGCCATTTGCGGCGGCGACTGGATCGTGGAAGTGGATGCCGATGAGCGCGTCTCGCCGGAACTCGCCGCCGAAATCCGCGCCACTATCGTTCAGGCCGCGCCCGGCTATTTCCTGATCCCGTTCGACAACTATATCGGCGCGCGCCTGGTGCGCTATGGCTGGGGCGCGGCCTGGGGCGTATCCGCCGCGCCGCGATTGTTTTCGCGCGGCGCGAAAGTCTGGGGCGATCAGCGCATCCATCCGGCGCTGAAATTGCAGGGCGAGAAGCGCAGCCTGAAAAATCCCATGGCGCATTTCGTCGACACCAATATTTCCGACATGCTGCGCCGGCTCGACCGCTACACCACGGCGCGCGCCGCCGATCTGCGCGAGAAGGGCGATATCGGCGCCTTCTGGCCCAACGTGCGGCGCATCTTCAGCCGATTCTGGAAATGCTATGTCGCCCGCAAGGGCTACCGCGAGGGCCAATACGGTTTCCTGATCGCGCTGATGGCCGGGCTGTATCCGATCCTCAGCTATCTCAAGGCCAATCTGGAACGGGAGCCCTGACGCCATGCGGCTCCTGCAAGCGATGGCGGGCGCGCGCCAGGGCGGCGCGGAAACCTATTTCGTCAATCTGGCGCTGGCGTTTCAGTCCGCCGGCATCGAGCAGCGCGTGGCGATCCGCCGGCATTTTGAACGCGCCGAGCGATTACGCGCCGGCGGCGTGGCGGTGGAGCAATTCGGCTTCGGCGGCAAGCTGGATATCCTCACGCCATTGCGGCTGCGCTTGCTGGCCGGCGAATACAAGCCCGATATCGTGCTTACCTGGATGAACCGCGCCAGCGCGATGATGCCGCGCGGCCGTTATCCCATCGTGGCGCGGCTGGGCGGTTATTACGATCTGAAGAATTACGCCAAGGCCGATTGGCTGGTGGCGAATACGCCGGATATCGCGCGCCATTGCGTCAATGCCGGCTTCCGCGCCGACCGCGTGCGCATGATCGCCAATTACGGCCGCTTCGATGCCGCGCCCAAAGTGCCGCGCGCCATCCTGGATACGCCGGAAACCGCGCCCTTGCTGCTCGCCATGGGCCGGTTGCATGCCAACAAGGCTTTCGATGTGCTGCTGCGCGCCCTGGTGCTGCTGCCCGGCGCGTATCTCTGGCTGGCCGGCGAAGGGCCGGAGCGCGCGGCGTTGCAGAAATTGGCGCAGGATCTCGGCGTGGCGCAGCGCGTGCGTTTCCTCGGCTGGCGCAATGACCGCGAGGCGCTGGCGGCGGCTTGCGATGTGTATGTCGTGCCGTCGCGGCATGAACCTTTCGGCAATGTGCTGCTCGATGCCTGGGGCGCGGGCAAGCCGCTGGTCTGCACCGCCAGCGAAGGGCCGCGCGATTTCGTGCAGGCCGATGTCACCGGCCTGATGGTGCCTGTCGACGATGCCGATGCATTGGCCGCCGCCATCCATGCCGTGCTGCATGATGAAATGCTGGCGGCCCGGCTGGGCAAGGCCGGGCAGGCGCGCTTCAAGGCGGCGCATGACGAAGCCGCCATCGTGGCGCAATGGCGCGAGTTGTTCGCCGAAGTGCTTGCGGCAGGCGGGCAAGCGACATGTGCGGCATAGCCGGCCTGATGCGCGCCGATGGCGCGGCCCCCGATCCGGCGCGGCTGCGCGCGATGCTGGATGCCATCGCCCATCGCGGCCCCGATGGCGAAGGCATCTATGCCGCCGATGCGGTGGCGCTGGGCCAGCGCCGGCTGGCTATCATCGACCTGCAAACCGGCGATCAACCGATCATCGCGCCCGACGGCACCGCGCTGGTGGCCAATGGCGAGATTTACAATTACCGCGAATTATACGCCCGCCTGCCGGATCAAATTTTCGCCACTCGATCCGATTGCGAACCGCCGCTGCATCTCTATCGCAAGGAAGGTCTGGGCTTTCACGATCATCTGCGCGGCATGTATGCGCTGGCGATCTACGATCCGGCCGACAGGCATCTGCTGCTGGCGCGCGATCCTTTCGGCATCAAGCCACTGTATTACGCGCTGGCCGGCGGGCATCTGATTTTCGCCTCCGAGATCGGCGCGATTTTCGCCAGCGGCCTGCTGCGGAAAGAGCTGCGCGCCGAAGCGCGGGATGAATTGCTCAATCTGCAATTCACCACCGGGGCGGAAACCATTTTCCAAGGCGTCTATCGTCTGCTGCCGGGCGAATTGCTGGTCTGCGCCCATGGCGAAGTGATCGCCCAGCATCGCCGCGCGGCATTGTCGCCGGCGGTGCCCGAGATGATGGACGAGGAAGCGGCGCTTTCCCGCCTGGATGCCGAATTGGCCGAAGCCGTGGAATTGCATCAGCGCGCCGATGTGCCCTACGGATTGTTTCTCTCCGGCGGCATCGATTCCAGCATTCTGCTGGCGATGATGGCGCGGCTGAACGAACGCCCGGTACTGGCATATTCCCTGGGCTTTCCCGATAGCGGCTTGCATGACGAACGCATGCTGGCGGCCCGGCTGGCTCAGCGGGTGGGCGCGCGGCATCGCAGCGTGGATTTCGTGGAAGCCGATTTCTGGCGGCTGCTGCCGGCCATGGCCCAGGCGATGGACGATCCGGCCGCCGATTATGCCTGCCTGCCGACCTTGAAGCTGGCGCAGCTTGCGGCCAGCGAAGTGAAGGTCGTGCTGTCGGGCGAGGGCGGCGATGAAATCTTCGCCGGCTATGGCCGCTATCGCTCTGCTACGCGGCTGTTCTGGCGCAAGCCGATGCGCGCCAAGGGCACGCTGATCGGGCTTGGCCTGTATCGGCGGGACCCC
>JAYSEE010000338.1:0-3399 GCA_041914045.1 Ferrovibrio sp.
AGATTCAAGAAATGGTGCGACGACTACTTCTTCCTGCCGCACCGCAACGAGCCGCGCGGGGTGGGCGGCATCTTCTACGATCAGCTCGATAGCGGGGATTGGGAGAGGGATTTTTCGTTCACGCAGGCGCTCGGCGAATCGTTCCTCGAAACTTACCCGAAAATCGTCCGCCGACGCATGTCGGAGGGCTGGAACCAGGCCGACAGGGAGCATCAACTGGTCCGCCGAGGGCGCTATGTGGAGTTCAATCTGCTCTATGATCGCGGCACCACATTCGGTCTGAAGACCGGCGGCAACGTCGAAGCGATCCTCATGTCGCTGCCGCCCGAAGTGAAATGGCCGTGATAAAAAACGCCATATTTCATGCGGGTTTTTTATATGCGCGAGGATTTTCGGCACTGCATGCGAACACTGCTTCGAACGCGCTTTCGCATCGCCTGCAACACCGCCCTCCGGCATGCGCGGAGGGGGCCTATTGCAAAAAAACCACGCTGTCAAAAATTTTTTGCATGAACGCAAGATTTTGTGGTTAACAGCCAATCTCTATGCTAGAGAAATGATGTTCGAGAAACATTTCTCGAAATATCGTGGTCCGCGGACCACATCACTTCCATGGAGGAGAACATGGCTGCGAAGAAGAAGGCCGCTAAGAAGGCCGTCAAGAAGGTGGTGAAGAAGGCCGCCAAGAAGGTTGTGAAGAAGGCCGCCAAGAAGGCCGCCAAGAAGAAGTAATTTTCTGAGTATGGCCTCGAGCTCCACATCGACGACTGGATTTTCAGCGCCGACGTGGAGCTCGAGTTCTTTCCGGGGTAAGGGCACCCCCTCCAGGCAACCGCCAGGCAGGTAAGGCAATCGGATCCGGAAAGCTTAATCGAGTATGAAACTTGCGGGCGCCAGACGGCGCCCTTTTCTTTTTGGGCCGCCCTCTCCTCTGAACGAGAGGGTTCCGGCAGCCGGCGATCCTATCCTTTTGCAGGAGGCCGCCGGCATGCGAGCAAGGCATCGCCATCATGCGCGATGGCGAAGCGCCGCTCATGCTTTCGGCGGCTTGGCCTCGGCTTTCGCTTCCTTCGGCAGCGGCAATTCGCTTTCCTCGATCACCACGCGCCGACGCAAATGGGCAAGACAGGCTTCGCGATCGGCGCGGCAGCCATCCTGACGCCACCAGGCTTCGAGTTCCTTCAGCATGCCGCCCAGGCCGGGGCCATGGCGCAGGCCATGCGCCAGCAGATCCGCGCCGCGCAGGGGGAAGACCGGCTTGCGCCAATCGCGCATAGCCTCCAACAGGCCCGGCAGAACCGCCGCCCGCGCAGCCAATGCCGCCCCCTGTCCGGAGCCCGCAGCAAACCCTGGGGCAGCCCCTGATTCAGCCGCCTGGCCGGCCCCCGCCCCCCCACTATCCCTAGTGGCTGCCAGCAGGGCGCGGTCGCGGCAGATCGGCGCGCCATAATCGTAATAGAGCGCCGCCCGGCCTTCCGGATCGGCAAAGACCGCCCAATCCAGCGGCTGGGCCAGGTCTTCCAGCCGCTTGCGCTGGGCATTGGACAGTTTCAGCCGGTCGGCGGCGGCGTCCCAACCCTCGCCCAGCAACAGGCTGAAACGCGGCCAAGGGTCTTCCGGATCGGCCAGCCCCGCACCGCCAAGCCGTTGCTGGAGGGCGATCAGGCGTTCCAGCGCCGGCAGGTCGAGCCGCGCCTCGGGCAGCAAGGCGGCCAGCAGCCCGCAATCCTGCATCGCCGCCAGGGCCGGAGCGGCCTTGGGCAGAGCCATCAGCTTGATCAGCTCGGCGCTCACCCGCTCGGCCGAAAGCCGCGCCATGCCCGACACGGCCGCGCGGCAGGCCGCCAGCGCCGCCGGATCGGGGGCGCCGGAAGCGTAGCGGGCATGGAAACGGAAGAAGCGCAGGGCGCGCAGGTAATCCTCGCGCACCCGCTGCTCGGCGTCGCCGATGAACCGTACGCGGCCGGCACGCAAATCCTCCAGCCCCTGGCCGGTGGGATCGAAGATGCCGCCATCGCCATCGGCATACAGCGCATTGATGGTGAAATCGCGCCGCGCCGCATCCTCGGCCCAATCGGTGCCGAATTGCACCACGGCATGGCGGCCATCGGTGTCGATATCGCGCCGGAGCGTGGTGATCTCGCATTGCGCCGGCGGCAGCACGGCGGTGACGGTGCCATGCTCGATGCCGGTGGGAATCGCCTTGATGCCGGCGCGCTTGAGCAGCTTCTGCACGCGCTCGGGCGCAGCCGGCGTGGCGATATCAATATCGGCGGGAGCCAGGCCCAGGATGGCATCGCGCACGCAGCCGCCGACGAACCGCGCCGGCAAGCCATCGGCCATCAGCGCCGCCATGATGGCGCGCGTCTGCGGCTGGATCATCCAGCCCGGCGGCTGAATGCGATGGATGGTTTCGGCGGCGCTGGCCATGGCCGGATCAGTTCTTGCTCTCGCCGGGCCGAGTTTCCCCGGCTTTGATTTCACCGGCTTTGATTTCACCGGGTACAATACGGCCATCCTGCATCCGGGCCGGCGTATATTGGCCAGACGATTGCTCGCCAAGCAGATGCACCACGGCGAAGCTGACGATCATCAGCAGCATGCCGGCCAGGCTGAGCATGAACCACGGCGTGGTTTCCGGGCCATCCCTGCCGGCGCGGCGCACCTGCCAGACGTAGAGGAAATACAGCGCGAAAGGCAGCAGCAGCAGCCCGCCATGGATGAGGATGCGCGCCATTTATCGTTTCATCCTGCTCGGCGACGATGCGCTGATACAGATTGCGCAGCATGCCGGCGGTGGCGCCCCAGATGTAATGCCCCTGATAAGGCATAGCCCACCATTGCCGCTCCACGCCGTTGAATACGCCGCGATGCTGCTGGTGATTGCGCGCATCCATCAGAAAGTCGAACGGCACTTCGAAAGCCTCGTCCACTTCCTGCTGCGCCAGATGCAGTTGGAAGCCCGGCTCGACGCGCGCCACCACCGGCACCACGGCGAAGCCGGTGCCGGTGACATAAGGATCCAGCGCGCCCAGCACATCCACATGGCTGCGCGCCAGGCCGATCTCCTCCTCGGCCTCGCGCAAGGCCGCCGCCGTTATATCGGCATCGGTGGGATCGACGCGGCCGCCGGGAAAGCTCACCTGCCCGGCATGATTGGACAGATTGGCATTGCGCCGGGTGAGGATCAGCCTTTCGCCCTGCGGATAATCCACCACCGGCACCAGCACGGCGGCCGGCATCAACGGCCCGGCGCGCAGCGGCTTGAAATTCGGGTTGAGCTGGAAATCGCCGCCCCCGGCCTGTTCGGGCGCCAGCGGCAAAGCCGAAAGCAGCGGCGGCGGCTTCACCGCGCGGCGCAACCGTTCGATATAAGACGCTCTGGTATCAATCGGCATC
>JAYSEE010000339.1:0-3383 GCA_041914045.1 Ferrovibrio sp.
GACGCCGCCCAGAAGGTGGTGAAGGCAGTGAAGGAGGCCGCGTAATGGCTGTTCTCGTCAACAAGGACACCAAGGTCATCTGCCAGGGCATCACTGGCTCGCAAGGCACCTTCCATACCGAACAGGCCATCGCTTACGGCACCAAGATGGTCGGCGGCGTAACGCCCGGCAAGGGCGGCAGCCAGCATCTCGGCCTGCCGGTTTTCGATACCGTGGCCGATGCCGTGAAGAAGACCAAGGCCAGCGCCAGCGTCATCTATGTGCCGCCGCCGTTCGCCGCCGACTCGATCCTGGAAGCCATCGACGCCCAGCTCAAGCTGGTGGTCTGCATCACCGAGGGCATCCCGGTGCTGGACATGGTGAAGGTCAAGCGCGCCCTGGCCGGCAGCAAGACCCGTCTGGTCGGCCCCAATTGCCCCGGCGTGATCACGCCCGGCGAATGCAAGATCGGCATCATGCCCGGCCATATCCATCGTCGCGGCAAGGTTGGCATCGTGTCGCGCTCCGGCACCCTGACTTATGAAGCGGTGGCGCAGACTACGGCGGCCGGCCTCGGCCAGTCCACCTGCATCGGTATCGGCGGCGATCCGGTCAACGGCACCAATTTCATCGACTGCCTGGACATGTTCCTCAAGGATCCCGAGACCGAGGCGATCATCATGATCGGCGAGATCGGCGGTTCGGCCGAGGAAGAAGCCGCCGAATTCCTGCGCAAGAACAAGGTGAAGAAGCCGACCGTCGGTTTCATCGCCGGCCGCACGGCGCCTCCGGGCCGCCGCATGGGCCATGCCGGCGCGATCATTTCGGGCGGCAAGGGCGATGCGGGCACCAAGCTCGAGGCCATGCGTTCGGCGGGCATCCGCGTATCGGACAGCCCGGCCGCGCTCGGCACCACCCTGGTTGATTTGTTGAACGGAAAGTAACGCCAACAACACTTCTAGAGGGCGGCGCCGGCCAACAAGCGGCGCCGCGAAAGGCCCCATGACGGCGCAGCTCGAACGCACCCAGTTCCTCTACGGCGGCAATTCCAGCTTCGTGGAGGAGCTGTACGCCAAGTTCGTCGCCGATCCGAACAGCGTGGATGCCTCCTGGCGCGAATTCTTCGGCGCGCTGGGCGACAGCTTCGCCAGCCCGGCCCAGGCCAAGAGCCGGCCGAGCTGGCAGCCCATTCCGCCGCTGGTGCAGTTGGAAGACGAAGGCCTGCTGGGGTCGCAGGGCAAGGCCGCCAAGGCGGCCGATAAGGCGCTGAAGGGCGGGGCCACCGCCGCCGATGCGCGCGCCGCAGCGCTGGATACCATCCGCGCCGCCATGCTGATCCGCAATTACCGCATTCGCGGCCATCTGATGGCCAATCTGGATCCGCTGAACATCCAGGCGCCGGGCGCGCATCCCGAGCTGGAGCCGCAATCCTACGGCTTCACCGATGCCGATATGGACCGGCCGATCTTCATTGATTTCATGCTGGGTCTGGAAACCGCGACCCTGCGCGAGATTCTGGAAATCCTGCGCCGCACCTATTGCTCCACCATCGGCGTGGAGTTCATGCATATCTATCACCAGGAGCAGAAATCCTGGATTCAGCAGCGCATCGAAGGCCGCGACAAGGAAGTCCATTTCACCAACGAGGGCAAGAAGGCGATCCTCAACAAGTTGGTGGAAGCCGAGATTTTCGAGCGCTTCTGCCACATGAAATTCACCGGCACCAAGCGCTTCGGCCTGGAAGGCGGCGAAGCGCTGATTCCGGCGCTGGAAGCCATCATCAAGCGCGGCGGTCAGCTCGGCGTGCTGGATATCGAATTGGGCATGCCGCATCGCGGCCGCCTCAACCTGCTGGCCAATGTGATGGCCAAGCCCTATCGCGCGGTCTTCTCCGAATTCAAGGGCATGGCCTACCATCCGGATGATTTCCAGGGTTCGGGCGATGTGAAGTATCACTTGGGCGTGTCGTCGGATCGCGAATTCGACGGCAACAAAGTGCATCTCTCGCTGGCCGCCAATCCGTCGCATCTGGAAATCATCAATCCGGTGGTGCTGGGCAAGTCGCGCGCCAAGCAGACGCAATGGGGCGATACCGAGCGCGGCTCGGTGCTGACCGTGCTGCTGCATGGCGATGCCGCTTTCGCCGGCCAGGGCGTGGTGGCGGAATGCTTCGCGCTTTCCGAACTGCGCGGCTATCGCACCGGCGGCACGATCCATATCATCGTGAACAACCAGATCGGCTTCACCACCAATCCGTCCTATTCGCGCTCGTCGCCCTATCCGTCGGACGGCGCCAAGGTGGTGCAGGCGCCGATCTTCCATGTGAATGGCGACGATCCGGAAGCCGTGACCCATGTGGCGAAGATCGCCACCGAATTCCGCCAGATGTTCAAGAAGGATGTGGTGATCGACCTGTTCTGTTATCGCCGCCATGGCCATAACGAAACCGACGATCCGTCCTTCACCCAGCCGATCATGTATCGCACCATCGCCAGCCATCCCACCACGCGGCAGATTTATGCTCAGCGTTTGGTGGAAGAGGGCACGCTCAGCGATGCCGATGCGGAAGGCATGGTGACCAACTTCCAGAACAAGCTGGAAGACGAACTGGAAGCCTCGAAGTCGTTCAAGCCCAACAAGGCCGACTGGCTGGAAGGCAAGTGGACCGGCCTCGAAATCGCCTCCGGCGACGAACGCCGCGGCACCACCGCCGCGGAAATGGAAGCCTTGCGCAAGGTGGGCGATGCGATCACCACGGTGCCCGAAGGCTTCAACATCCATAAGACCCTGACCCGCCAGCTGGCCGCCAAGAAGGCCGCCATTGATGCTGGCGAAGGCATCGACTGGGCCACGGCCGAAGCGCTGGCTTTCGGTTCGCTGATGCTGGAAGGCTATGGCGTGCGCCTGTCGGGCCAGGATTGCGGCCGCGGCACTTTCTCGCAGCGCCACAGCGTCTGGCACGATCAGCAATCCGAAGAGCGCTATGTGCCGCTCAATCATATCAAGGAAGGCCAGGCCAATTACGAGGTGATCGACAGCCTGCTGTCGGAGGCAGCCGTGCTCGGCTATGAATACGGCTACAGCCTTGCCGAACCGAACACCCTGGTGATGTGGGAAGGCCAGTTCGGCGATTTCGCCAACGGCGCCCAGGTGGTGTTCGATCAGTTCATCTCGTCGGGCGAAGCCAAGTGGATGCGCATGTCCGGCCTCGCGGTGCTGCTGCCGCATGGCTATGAAGGCCAGGGCCCGGAGCATAGCTCGGCCCGCCTGGAGCGCTATTTGCAGCTCTGCGCGGAAGACAACATGCAGGTGGCCAATTGCTCCACCCCGGCGAATTATTTCCACATCCTGCGCCGGCAGATGCATCGCAAGTTCCGCAAGCCGCTGATCCTGATGACGCCGAA
>JAYSEE010000340.1:0-3329 GCA_041914045.1 Ferrovibrio sp.
CCGCCCGATACCTCGAGTACCGGGCAGGCGATGGTGATCCATCCTTATCTCAAGGCCACGGCGCGCAATGCGCCGTCGGCTGCCTTGGCATCGGATAGGCCCGGCGCCGAGGCTAAACGCATGCCGGATGCCCGGCTGGCGGAAGCTGCGGGCCTGGCCCGCGCCATTGAGCTGGATGTTTGCCATGCCGAGACGGTGCCGGTTTCCGCCTGGCGGCCGGCCACGCTGATCGGCCAAGGCAAGGTGGAGGAACTGGCCGCGCGCATCGAGGCGATCCGCGAGGCAGGCGGGCGGCTGGATGTGGTGGTGGTGGATGCCGCCGTATCGCCGGTGCAGCAGCGCAATCTGGAAAAAGACCTCAAGGCCAAGGTGATCGACCGCACCGGCCTGATCCTGGAAATCTTCGGCGCCCGCGCCCGCACCCGTGAGGGGCGGCTGCAAGTGGAATTGGCGCATCTGACCTATCAGCGTTCGCGCCTGGTGCGGTCCTGGACCCACCTGGAACGCCAGCGCGGCGGCTTCGGCTTTCTCGGCGGCCCCGGCGAAAGTCAGTTGGAAATGGATCGCCGCATCATCGGCGAGCGCATCACCCGCATCAAGGCGGAACTGGAGCAGGTGGTGAATACCCGCGGCCTGCATCGCCGCGCCCGGCAGAAGGTGCCTTATCCGGTGGTGGCCCTGGTGGGCTATACCAATGCCGGCAAGTCCACCTTGTTCAACCGGCTTACCCGCGCCGAAGTCTTCGCCAAGGATTTGCTGTTCGCCACGCTGGACCCGACCATGCGCGCGGTGAAGCTGCCTTCGGGCCGGCAGGTGATCCTGTCCGATACCGTGGGCTTTATCTCCGACCTGCCCACCCATCTGGTGGCGGCCTTCCGCGCCACCTTGGAAGAGGTGGTGGCGGCCGACCTCGTGCTGCATGTGCGCGACATGTCGCATCCCGATCATCCGGCCCAGGCCGAGGATGTGCGCGGCGTGCTGGCCACCCTGGGCGTGACGCCGGAAGGCGGGCATCGCATTCTGGAAGCCTGGAACAAGATCGACAATCTGGCCCCCGATCAGCGCCAGATGCTGGAAAACCAGATCGAGCGTCAGGCCGATGCCATGGCGATCTCGGCACTGGATGGCAGCGGCTGCGATGCCTTGCTGCGCCGGATTGATGCCGAACTGGCGGGCAGCCAGGTGCAGTTGGATATCACCCTGCCGGCCAGCGACGGCGCCGGCCTTGCCTGGCTGCATCGCCATGGCGAGGTGAAGACGATGCGCGAGGATGGCGGCATGCTGCATCTGGTCGTGGCGCTGTCGCCCGGCGATGTGGGGCGTTGGGAAAAGCGGCGGGAGCGCGGACCATGATCGACTTGCAATCGGTGAACGCCTTGCTGGTGCAGGCAGCAAGGGAAACCGTTCTGCCGCGCTTTCGGCAATTGCAGCAGCATGAAGTGGACGCCAAGACCGGCCCGCATGATCTGGTGACGATTGCCGACCGCGATGCGGAAGCCTGGCTCACGCCGCGCCTGATGGAATTGCTGCCCGGTTCGCGGGTGGTGGGCGAGGAGGCGACCAGCGCCGATGCTTCGGTGGCCGATGCTTTGCAGCAGCCCGGCCTGGTCTGGCTGATCGACCCGGTGGATGGCACCGCCAATTTCGCCGTGGGCAATGCGCTGTTCGCCGTGATGGTCAGTCTGGTGAAAGACGGCGATGCGGTGGCAAGCTGGATCCACGATCCGCTGCGCGGCATCACCGCGTTGGCCGAACGCGGCCGGGGCGCCTGGATGCTGGAGGCCGATGGCTCGCGCCGCAAGCTGATCATGCCCAAGCCGCCCAGCCTGGCGCATCTTTCCGGCGCGCCGAATATCCGCTATGGCGACCGCGATTTCGCCGCCCGCATCGGTTATCGCGCCGACAAACTGGCCGGCGTGATGATCCTGCGCTGCGCCGGGCAGGAATACATCGCCATTGCCGAAGGCCAGATGCATTTCGCGCTGTATAACCGCGCGCTGCCTTGGGATCATGCGGCCGGCTGCCTGCTGATCGAGGAAGCCGGCGGGGTTGCCAAGCGGCTGGATGGCAGCCGGTATCGCGCCGCCGACAAGCCCTGGGGCAGCCCGTTAGTGCCCGCTTGCGGCGCCGAACAATGGGCCTGGCTGCGGGATGGGATATTCAATCCCTGATCGGCTTTCCAACGGCTTTGTTTCGATTTGCGTAAAACATTGATTTTTATGAATTAAATTTAACTGCCGCGGCGGATTGAAAAAGCCCCGCCACATTGCTCCGGAAGGCCCCGAATGCTAGATTTCGCAGCCTGATTCCCGGGCGGGAAAGCCCGCCTGAGTCGGGCAGTCGAAACCGCCTTCCTGCCCATGATTTCTACCTAGCACCGGACCTTATCCAGCGTGACCGATCAGCCGACGCTTCCGCACGATATCCAGCCCATCTCCATCGAGCAGGAGATGCAGCGCAGCTACCTCGACTACGCGATGAGCGTGATCGTCGGGCGCGCCCGGCCCGATGCGCGCGACGGCCTGAAGCCGGTGCATCGCCGCATTCTCTATGCGATGCAGGAGAGCGGCTACACCTCCGACAAACCCTATCGCAAATCGGCGCGCATCGTCGGCGACGTGATGGGTAAGTATCACCCGCATGGCGACCAGTCGATCTACGACGCCATGGTGCGCATGGCGCAGCCATTCTCCATGAGCCAGCTTCTGCTCGATGGCCAGGGCAATTTCGGCTCGATGGACGGCGATAAGGCCGCGGCGATGCGTTACACCGAAATCCGCCTGGAAAAGGCGGCGGAAGCGCTGCTGACGGATATCGACAAGGACACCATCGATTTCCAGCCCAACTACGACGACAGCACGAAGGAACCTTCGGTGCTGCCGGCGCAGTTCCCGAACCTGCTGGTCAACGGCGCCAACGGCATTGCCGTCGGCATGGCCACCAATATCCCGCCGCACAACATGGGCGAGGTGATCGATGCCTGCTGCGCCTATGTCGACAATCCCGATGTGACGCTGGAGCAGTTGCTGGACATCCTGCCGGCACCGGATTTCCCCACCGGCGGCATCATCCTGGGCCGGGCCGGCGCCAAGGCGGCGATGTGGACCGGACGCGGTTCCGTCATCATGCGCGGCAAGGTGCATGTGGAGGAGATCCGCAAGGATCGCGAGGCGATCATCGTCACCGAAATTCCGTATCAGGTGAACAAGGCATCGATGATCGAGAAGATCGCCGAGCTGGTGCGGGCTAAGAAGATCGAAGGCATTTCCGACCTGCGCGATGAATCCGACCGCGACGGCGTGCGCGTGGTGATCGAAATCAAGCGCGAC
>JAYSEE010000341.1:0-3314 GCA_041914045.1 Ferrovibrio sp.
GGTGAAGGGCGATATCGTGGCCCGCCTGGCCAAACCCGGCGAGAAGCTGCTGGCGCTGGATGGCCGCGAATACGCGCTGGATGAAACGATGACCGTGATCGCCGACGATGCCGGCCCGGAAGGCATCGGCGGCGTGATGGGCGGCGAGCATTCCGGCTGTTCGGACGCCACCAGGGATGTCTTCATCGAATGCGCCTGGTTCGATCCGGTGCGCACGGCGCAGACCGGCCGCAAGCTCGGCATTCATTCCGATGCGCGGCATCGCTTCGAGCGCGGCGTCGATCCCGCCTTCCTGCATGACGGCATGGAACTCGCCACCAGGATGATCCTCGAGCTTTGCGGCGGCGAAGCCTCCATCGTGGAAGCGGCCGGCGATGAACCGGATTGGTCGCGACGGATCAGCTATCGTCCCTCGCGTTTGCTCGGCCTGGTCGGTTTCGATCTGCCGGTGCAGCGCCAGGCCGAATTGCTGCGCGCGCTGGGCTTCGGCGTTTCCGACGATCAGGAGCGTTTGACCATCGACGTGCCGTCCTGGCGGCCGGATATTGATGGCGAAGCCGACATCGTGGAAGAAGTGGCGCGTCTGGCCGGCTTCGAATCTATTCCGGCCACGCCGTTGCCGGTGGATCGCGCCGTGCCGTTGCCGGCGGTGAATGCCGCGCAGCGCCGCGCCCGGCTGGCCCGTCGCGGGCTTGCCGCGCGCGGATTGGTGGAAGCCGTGACTTATTCCTTCATCCGTCGCGCCGACGCGGCGTTGTTCGGCGGCGGCAAGGACGATCTGCAACTGGTCAATCCGATCAGCGCCGACATGGATGCCATGCGGCCCTCGATCCTGCCCGGCCTGCTGCAAGCGGCCAAGCGCAACATGGATCGCGGCTTCGGCGATGTGGCGCTGTTCGAATTGGGCCCGCAATATGCCGATCAAACGCCGGAAGGCCAGTCGCTGGTGGCCAGCGGCATTCGGCGCGGCATGAGCGGCCCGCGTCATTGGCGCGAAAAACCGCGCGCCGTGGATGCCTTTGATGCCAAGGCCGATGCGATTGCGGCATTGGCCGCCGCCGGCGCGCCGGTGGAAAACCTAATGGTGATGGATGGCGCGCCGGATTGGTATCATCCCGGCCGCTCGGGCACATTGCGCCTGGGCCCGAAAGCGGTGCTGGCGTATTTCGGCGAACTGCATCCGCGCGTGCTGAAGGCGATGGATGCGCGCGGCCCGCTGGTGGGCTTCGAGGTTTTCGTCGACCGCATTCCGGCGGCGCGCGCCAAATCCGGCCGCGCCAAGCCGGCGCTGAAGCTGGTGGACTATCCGGCGGTGGAACGCGATTTCGCCTTCCTGGTGGATGCCGGCCTGGCGGTGGATGCGCTGCTCAAGGCGGTGCGCGGCGCGGAGAAGACGCTGATCGCGCGAGTGAGCGTGTTCGATGTATTCGCCGGCGCGGGCATCGAGCCCGGCAAGAAGTCGGTGGCGATTTCGGTGCGGTTGGAGCCGCAGGATCGCACGCTGACCGATGCCGAGATCGAAGCGGTGGGCAAGAAGGTGATCGACGCGGCGGCCAAGGCTTGCGGCGCGGCATTGCGGGCCTGATCGCATGTATACGCTCGGCATTCATTCCGGCTATCACGACGCCTGCGCGGCGCTGTATCGCGATTACGAACTGGTGGCCGCCGTGGCGCTGGAGCGCATGACGCGGCGCAAGATAGATGGCGGCCGCATGCCTGACGAGGCGATTGCGGAATGCTTAGGCATCGCCGGGATCGAGCCTCGGGACGTTTCGGCCGTGGCCTTGTCGCGCGGCGCGTTTCCCAGCCGCTATTTCACGCATTTTCCGCTGCCGCGCCTGGTGGAGAACCGCGTGCGCGAAATGGTGGGGCTGGAAAAGCAGAAAAGCATGGAGCGCGAATGCGTGCGCTATGGCCGTATCGACAGCGTGAACATGTTCGATGTGCCGGCCTTTCTGCGCGATGCCGGCTTGCGGCCCAATGCCAAGCTGCATTTCTACAACCATCATTGCTCGCATGCCTTGGCCACTTTGTTCCATACGGATTGGAACGAAGCGCTGATCTATACCGCCGATGGCGGCGGCGACAATGTGCAATACAGCCATCGCATTCTGCGCGACGGCAAGCTGGAAACGCTCTATGGCGGCGACGATGGATTGTTGCAGCCGATGCGCATCGACTCGCTGGGCCTGGCCTATGGCTATGCCACCCAGGCGCTGGGCTTCCGCATCAACAAGCATGAAGGCAAGCTGACCGGCCTGGCCGCTCTCGGCGAGCCGGCCATCGCCCAGGCCTTGGCGTCGCATTTCAGCGTGGACGACGAAGGCCGCGTAAGCAGCGATTTCGACAGCTATCCGGCCATGCGGCGCTGGGTGTTCGCCTGGGCCGAGGGCCATCCGCGCGAAGTGGTGGCCGCTTCCGTGCAGAAGGTGCTGGAGGATTTCGTGCTGCTGGCGGTGAGCCGGCTGCTGAAAAAGCATGGCCTGCGCAAGCTGGGCCTGTCCGGCGGCGTATTCGCCAATGTGAAGCTGAACCAACGCCTGGCCGAGGAATTGCCGGTGGATGAAGTATTCATCTATCCGGCGATGAGCGACCAGGGCCTGGCCGCCGGCGGTGCGCTGGATTACCTGCTGGCGCGCGACGGGCTGCAAACCTGGCTGAGCAAGCGCTACCGCTTTCCGCATCTTTACCTGGGCCGCGATTACACGGCGGATATCGACCCGATCCTCGCTAACGGCGGCGCCGCCCTTGTGCAGGCTGGTTCCACCCCGGGCGATCCGGTGCAGACATCGGCGGAATTGCTGCATGACGGCAAGATCGTGGCGATCTATGCCAAGGGCATGGAGCATGGCCCGCGTGCGCTGGGCGCGCGCACCATCATGGCCGCGCCGCTGCGCAACGAGATCAACCAGACGCTGAACGACCGTCTGGAGCGTTCGGAATTCATGCCATTCGCGCCGGTGGTGCGCGATGTGGATGCCACGCGGGTATTCGATCTGCCGCCGCAATCGCTTTATGCCGCGCGCTTCATGACCATCACCTGTCAGGTGCGGGATGAATGGCGCATGCGCATTCCCGCCGTGGTGCATGTGGACCGCACCGCGCGGCCGCAGGTGATCGCGCGCGAGCCGAATCCGCTCTATTACGACATCCTCACCGCCTATGCCGAGCGCAGCGGCGTGCCGGTGCTGGTGAATACCAGCTTCAATGTGCATGAAGAACCGATCATCAATACGCCGGCGGAATGCCTGCGCGCGCTGCTGGATGGCCGCATTGATTATGTGGTCACCGAAAGCGCGGTATGGAAGAAAGCT
>JAYSEE010000342.1:0-3255 GCA_041914045.1 Ferrovibrio sp.
GATTTAAGCAGCGGGTCGATGCGCGGGGCCAAACTGATCGGCGCGGATATCTATTCGGCCGACAGCACGCGCACCGGGCGCGTGTATCACACCATCGTGGCGGCCGCGAAACTGATCGGCGCGGATTTTCGCGGCGCGCATCTGGAAGGCATTGATTTCAGCGAAGCCGATACCACTGATCTGAATATCAGCGGCGCTGAAATCGCGAACTGCCAGGGCCTCGAGGATTTCGAGGAGGAGTGATCGTCAGTCTTAGAGACTGACGACCTCCACTTTGTCGGCGACGCCGAGTTGCGCGTAAAGCTGGTGCAGCAGGATGTCGATCTGGCGGCCGTTGCGCACATCCAGCCAAGCATAACCGTCATAGCCTTTGCGCGGGCCATCGGCCACATGAACGATGCGGCCATAGCCGGCGGCGCAGGCTTGGCCCAGCGCGATGATCTCTTCCCAGGCTTCGGCCGGCGTATGGCCCCAATGCCAGCGCATCCAATCGGCCAGCCAGGGGAACACCCCGTGTTCGAACAGCCAGGGCTTGCCCACCAGGGCGGCCTTATGCTCGGCGATCAGGCGCTTGCGGATGTCGGTCTGCAAGGGCAGCGGCATGTCGTACAGCGTCTGGAAACCATAGGCGCGCACCAGCGTGGGCGTGGGGTCGGCCACCACGTCCAGCTTGCTTTCGGCGGCCAATTTCTTCACCAGTGCCGAAGTGTCGATATGCGGGGCGGCGGAGATCGCGATGCTCATGGCTTGGTTCTCCGCAGGAAACCATAGGGATTGAGGGTCATGATGTAGCGTTCGGCGAAGCGCATGTCGGCTTCGAAGGATTTATTCTCGGCCAGGAAGGCATGGGCCGCGGCCTTGGGGCCTTCATTGGGCACTGGGTGATAGCCCATCACGTCGTTCAAGGAATCCTCGAACACGTAATAGCCGCCCACCGGCACCAGCGGATGATACAGCCGGGCTTCGTTCAGCACATGGGTTTTCTCGTGGTCTGAATCGGCGATGATCAGCACCTTCTTGCCGTGGCAGCGGCGGAAGATGTCCTCGCGGGTGCTTTCGGCGGTGGACGAGCCCTCGATATAGGAAATGCGCTTGTTGCGGATTTCCTTCACCTTGGACAGCGTGATGTCCACGCCGATCACTTCGCCATGGCCGACCAGATCGAGGATCGAGGCGTAGAAATGGCTGGCGCCGCCGAACATCACGCCGAATTCCAACACGATATCGGGCTTGGTCTCCCAGATCAGTTCCTGGTAGATCCAGCAATCCATCGGGGTCTTGATAAGGTCATGCCCCAGCCAGCGTTGCTGCAAATCGGAAGCGCCGTAGCGATAGCCCTGATGGATGTAATAGTAATGGTAATACAGGTAATCCTTCAGGGTCATATCCAGCAGCCGCTCGAAATTCGAGTGATCGCCATACAGCTTGGCGATGGCATGGATATGCGGATTGGAATAGAGCAGCTTCGGATGGATGCCGCTGGCCTCGCAAAAGGCTTTGCGGGTATCGGGCGTATCGGTCGCCCCATGGGTGACGAGATGCTGCAGATATTTCTGCGCGATCTCCTTGTCGAGGGCTGGGCCCGGCGCGGGCAATGGCATGGTCGCTATGTCCTCGTTGCGTGGTTAAACATTTTGGGTTGATGCAGCGCGCAGCCGCGCCCCCAGCGCACGAATCGTTTCTTCGAGCGTAGAGCGGGCATCCGCGCTTGTATAGGCGGAACGATAGAGCAGAGGGGCGGGACCTAGGCCGGCTGACTTGCTATCCGGGCGCAGCACCCGGCCGCGCGCCGGCATCAGCGGGGCCAGCAGGGCCACGCAGCTTTCTGCGAAATCCAGCACGGTCATGTCGTCCGGCCCCACCGGGTTCACCACCCGGCAGCGGCCCGGCAAGGCCGGTTCGGCCAGAAAGGCGGCCACCTGGGCGGCGATGGCGCCGGCCGAGACGAAATTGCGCCGCTGGCTGCCATCGCTTTTCAAGGTGATGCAGCCCTGTTCCAGCAATTCGCGCGGAAACGAGAAGGGGATCAGCGACCAGCGCTTGAAGCGGGTCAGATCTGGCGGCAGGCCATAGACCGCGCAGGGCCGCAGGATCAGCACATCCATGCCGTCCACGCGGGCAGAGCGGCGGAACCATTGCTCGGCGGCATAATGCGCCAAGGCGTAATCGTTCATCGGGTTGACCGGCCGCGCCTCGTCGATCTCGCCTTCCAGCGGGCCGTAAACATGCGCCGTGGATACGTAAACCATGCGCGTGACGCCGGCATTCTTGGCGGCCGCGATCAGCGCCTTGCTGCCGAGCGCAGAGCGCTGCCAGGCCGCCGCCGCATCGCTGGCGAATTCCTCGTCGGTCACGCCGGCGGCATGCACCAGCGCGCCGCCGCCCGCGAACAGACCGGCCTGCAACGCCTTGGCATCGGCAAGGTCGATCCGCGCATCCATGCCGTCGCCGCGCCCGAGCAAACGCGGCTGCTGCGCCGCCAATCTTGCCGCGATGGCCGCGCCGATCAGCCCGCTGGCGCCCAGGATATGCAGCGCGTCAGCCATTGCGGCAGCCGAGCTCGATGCGATGATTGCGGGTGGCGTAAATCACGCCGTGATAATCCATGCGGCCATGCTTGATGGCGGCGGCCTCGATCTGATCCAGCCACCAGCCCGGCGTTTTCTGCGTGATATGCGCATTCTCGCCGCTGGGCAGCGATTTGGCCGCGGCATAGCAGGCTATCGAGAGATAGACGAAGCGCCGGGCCAGGCTGAACATGCTGTCCAGCACCCAGGGAATGTCTTCCGCCGGGATATGCTCCAGCACATCGGTGCTGATCACGGCATCGGTCTGCTTCTCGGGATAGGCATCATGCAGCGGATTGCCGGGATCGTAGAGCGTGATGGCGATGGGCGACCAATATTGCAGCAGGCCTTTATGCTGCTTGCCGTCATGGCCCACGATCACCGCATCGGTATAGCCGATGGCCTTGCCGCAGCCGTAATCGGTGAGGCTGCGCGCGCCATAGCTGCCGAGCAGCCTTGTGATGGCCGGCACATGCGGGCCCAGGCTATGGCCATCGAAGGTCTGTTCCGGCGGCAGGTTGTTGCGGGTGTCGCCATGGCGATGCATGCGCTTGTAGAGATCGAGCATCTCGACATAGCGCGGCGAGGGGGATTGACGGGAAAACTCACTCATCGCGCCACCGGATGAATTTAGCCGGCGTGCCGGCCACGACTGCGTAAGGTTCCACTTTGCCAGATACAACGCTGC
>JAYSEE010000343.1:0-3240 GCA_041914045.1 Ferrovibrio sp.
GCCTGTTCGAGAATGCCAAGACGCTGAGCCCCTATTGGGAGAATGCCGTGCATAGCCTGAAGGCCGCGCGCAACGTGATCGACCTGCGCAATGTGGGCATCATGGCCGCCGTGGAGCTGGCGCCCCGGCCGAATGCGCCCACCAAGCGCGGCTACGAGGTCTTCGTGAAATGCTTCGAACGCGGCCTGCTGGTGCGTCTGACCGGCGACACCATCGCGCTGTCGCCGCCGCTGATGCTGAGCAAGGGCCATATCGACGAGATATTCGGCATTCTGGCCGAAGTAATCGCCAGCGTGGATTAAAACCGGCCTCAGGCGGCGCGGTATCGAGGCACCGCGACGCCTGAAAGCAATTGCCGCTGGCTGGACCTCGCCTTTCGGGCAGGGCATTATAGCGGGGTACACGTTCAGCGATTCATTCCCCCGATGCCAGACCCTTCTGCAATGCCGCCGCCCCCAACCGGGGCCGGGCGGAGTTCTTTTTTCCGGCTTTTCCCTTCGATCATGCTGCCGATGTTTCTGGCCATGGTCGACAGCACCATCGTAACCACGGCTTTATCCGCCATCGCGGCCGATCTGGGCGGCGTGGAGCGGACGCCTTGGATCATCGTCTCCTACTTGATCTCCGCCGCCATCGTTACGCCGGTTTATGGCCGGTTGGGCGATGTGTTGGGCCGCCGCCGCCTGATGGCGGTGGCGCTGGGCATCGCGCTGGCGCGCAGCGCGCTCTGCGCCGCCGCGCAATCCATGGAAATGCTGATCCTGTCGCGCCTGCTGCATGGTCTGGGCAGCGGCGGTTTGATGACCTTGTCGCAGGCCTTGGTGGGCCAGGCGGTGCCGCCGCATGACCGCGCCCGCTATCAGGGCTATCTGGCCGGCGTGGCGGTTTGCGCCAGCGCCTTCGGCCCGGTGGCCGGCGGCTTCCTCACCCAGCATTTCGGCTGGCGCTCGATCTTCATGGTCAATATCCCGCTGATCCTGCTGGCCGTGGTGCTGGTTTTCCGGCTGCCGCCGCGCAGCACGCCGCGCGAGCCGTTCCGTTTCGATTTCCTCGGCCTGCTGATCTTCGCGGTGTTCATCAGCGCATTGCTGATGCTGCTGGAGCAGATCCGCCGCTGGGCCAGCATCGAAAGCTGGCTGCTGATCGGCCTCGTCGTCGTGATCGCCACGACGCTGCCGCTGCTGCTATGGCAGGAGCGCCGGGTGAAGCATCCGCTGCTGCCGATTCCGCTGCTCAGCAATCCGACGATCTGGCGCAGCGATGCATTGGCGATGTGCCATGGCGCCGTGTTCGTCGCCATGCTCACCTTCGTGCCGATCTATTTCAGCACCGTGCGCGGCCTGACGGCGGCGGAAATGGGCCTGCTGCTGCTGCCCACCACGATGGGCGTGGCGGTGGGTTCGATCATGACCGGCCAAGTGGTCAGCCGCACCCACCGCACCGCCATCATGCCTTCCATCGGCCTGGTCTTCACCACGCTGATATTGCTCGGCCTGAGCTTCGGCCTGGCGCAGTTCAGCACCCATATGGTCGCCCTGGCCTTCGGCTTGGTGTCGTTGACCCTGGGCACGGTGATGGGCGTGGTGCAGGTGAGCGTGCAATCGGAAGCCACGCCGGGCATGATCGGCATCGCCGCCGCCAGCGTGCAATTGGCCCGCTCGGTGGGCGCGGCCATCGGCACCGCGCTGGCCGGCAGCCTGCTCTTCGCCCTGGTCTCGGCCAGCGGCCTGGTGGATGCCGCCACCCTGCAGGCGATCCTGCAAGGCGGCGCCAGCCTTTCCGCGCTGGACCCGGCCAAGGTGGCGGCTTTGCGCGCCGAGATCGACGGCGATTTCCGCTATGTCTTCATGCTGCTGGCGCTATATTGCGCCATCGGCTGCGCCATGGCCTGGAGCATGCCGCGCCGGCATATTTAGAATTTAAACTTTCATTTCGCCAGCGCGCGGGCCAGGAAATCCAGCCGGTCCTGGCCCCAGAAGATCTCGCCATTCAGCACATAGGATGGCGCGCCGAACACGCCGGCGGCCAGCGCGGCTTCCGCATTGCCGGCATAAGCCGCTTTCACCGCGTCGGTTTCCGATGCCGCATCGAGCGCGGCTGCGTCGAGCCCGCAGGCGGCCGCGACCCGGGCCTGGGTTTCCGCCGCCGCGATATCCGCCTCTTCCGCCCATACCGCCCGCATGAAGCCATGGGCGAAGGTCAAAGCATCCTGCCCGGCCAGCTGCGCGGCCACCACCATGCGGGCCGGTTTGGATTCCGGCGCGGGAAAGAATTTCGGCTGCAGATTCAGCGGCAGGCCGATGAAATCGCGCCAACGCTTGAGTTCCGTCATGCGGTAAGCCTGGCGCTGCGGCGCGCGCTTGGCCAGCGGCAAGCCGCCGCTGGCGGGAAACACCGTGCCGGAATCCATCGGCCGCACATTCACCGTCACGTTATGCCGGCGCACCATCTCGGCGAAACGCTGCGAGCCGAGATAGGCCCAGGGCGAATTGAGGAAAACATAGTAATCGACGATGTGCGGCATGGTTTCTCTCCCGGTTCATTGCAATCCGCGCAGACGCTGAAACTGCTTCAAAGCATAGGAATCCGTCATGCCGCTGACATGGTCGGTCACATCGAGCAGCCAGGCATAGCGCGAGGCGCGCGGATCGGGCCGGCGCGGCATCAGCCGCAGCAAGGCGCGCTCGCGCGGCGCCATATCCTGCTCGCGGCCGCCGGCGCGCTCGAAGGCGGCATGAGCGGCGCAGAAAGCCTCCAGCAGGCTGACCAGGATTTCGCCGCCCATCACCTCGGTCTGGAAGCGGTCGCGGGTTTCGAAGATGCGCTCGCGGGTGAAGCCGGCGATCTCGGCCAGATGCGGCGCCGCCGGCGCGCGCGCCAGCAGATCGCCGCTGAAGCTGCCGGCCAGGATTTCGCGTTCATGGGCGAGAAAGATTTCCACCGCCTGATCTATCAAGGCGCCGATGGCCTTGGCGCGCAGATAGGCGATGCGCCAGGGCTTATCCTCGATCTCGCCATAGCGCGGCGGCAAGGTGGGCAGCAGGCGGAGCAGACGGCTCTCGGCATCGTCGAAACCGATGCGGCCCAGCTTGAAGCCATCCTCCACATCCACCACCGAATAGCAGATGTCATCGGCGGCCTCGACCAGATAGGTGAGCGGATGGCGCGCATGCCGGCCATGGCCCAAGGCCGCCAGCCCCACGGCATCCACCACCTCGGCGAAGGCTTCCGCCTCGGCCT
>JAYSEE010000344.1:0-3161 GCA_041914045.1 Ferrovibrio sp.
CGACAGCAAGTTCGAGTTCGGCTTCGCGGTGGACTGGATGCGCAAGGATCTGGGCATCTGCCTGGCCGAAGCACGGCGCAACGGCGCTTCGCTGCCGATGACGGCGGCAGTGGACCAGTTTTATGCCGAGGTGCAGCAAATGGGCGGCGGGCGCTGGGATACCTCCAGCCTGATCGCCCGCCTGGAGGCGAAAAAGATCAAACGTTGACCGGTCTTAAGGGGGGCTTAGAGAGGCATTGTACCCCGACAAGATTTAGGTTTTCAGGCGGCGGCCCGCGCGCTATATCCCACCCCCGCGCGCCGCTTGACGGCGCAGGTCGTTGCAACATTTCAAACAGGAGCATGGTGTCATGGCCGAGGGCCAGCAGATCCGGGTCGCGATTTTGGGTGCCAGTGGTTACACGGGGGCGGAACTGATCCGCTTGCTGGTGCGGCATCCGCGCGTGCGACTGGTGGCGCTGACCGCCGACCGCAAGGCCGGCTCCGGCATCGACACGGTGTTTCCGCAATTCTACGGCTATGACCTGCCCACCTTGGTCTCGATCCCCGAGGTGGATTGGAGCGGCGTGGATGCGGTGTTCTGCGCGCTGCCGCACGGCACCACGCAGGAAGTGATCGCCGGCCTGCCCACGCATCTCAAGATCGTCGACCTCTCGGCCGATTTCCGGCTCACCGATCCGGCCGAATACGCCAAATGGTACGGTCACGAGCATCGCGCGCCGGATCTGCAGAAGGAAGCCGTTTACGGCCAGACCGAACATTACCGCGAGCGCATCGCCAAGGCGCGGCTGGTGGCCAATCCCGGCTGCTATCCCACCTCGGCGCAATTGCCGCTGCTGCCGCTGCTGAAGGCCGGCCTGATCGACGCCGACGACATCGTGATCGACGCCAAGTCGGGCGTATCGGGCGCCGGCCGGGCCGCCAAGGAAGGCTCGCTGTATTGCGAGGTGACCGAGGGCCTGCATCCCTATGGCGTGGCCTCGCATCGGCATGGCCCGGAGATCGAGCAGATATTAAGCGAAGCCGTGGGCCGCCCGCTGGTGGTGAATTTCACGCCGCATCTGATGCCGATGAGCCGCGGCATGCTGAGCAGCATCTATGTACGGCTGGCCAATGGCGCCAGCGCGCAGGATTTGCATGCCGTACTGGCCGAGCGTTATGCCCATGAGGATTTCGTGAAGCTGCTGCCCTTCGGCACCGCGCCGCAGACCCGCCATGTGCGGGCCAGCAACCTGGCGCAGATCGGCGTGATTGCCGATCGCGTGAAGGGCAGGGCGATGCTGTTCTGCGCCATCGACAATCTGATGAAGGGCGCCAGCGGCCAGGCCGTGCAGAATTTCAACCTGATGCACGCTCTGCCCGAAACCATGGGGCTGGATCAGTTGGCCGTTTTCCCGTGAAGCCGCTGATCATGCCCTTCGGCGGCAAGCAGCCGGTGATCGCGCCGGATGCCTTCATCGCGCCGAACGCCACGGTGATCGGCGATGTGGAAATCGGCGCCGGCGCCTCGATCTGGTTCAACACCGTGCTGCGCGGCGATGTGCATTACATCCGCATCGGCGCGCGCACCAATATCCAGGACGGCTCGGTGGTGCATGTCACCACCGCACGCCACGCCGCCATCATCGGCGATGATGTGCTGGTGGGCCATATGGTGCTGCTGCATGGCTGCATCGTGGAGAGCAACAGCTTCGTCGGCATGGGCGCCGTGGTGATGGATGAAGCGGTGATCGAAAGCGGCGGCATGCTGGCGGCCGGCGCGCTGCTTACGCCCGGCAAACGTGTGGGCCGTGGACAACTCTGGGGTGGCCGTCCGGCGAAGTTTCTCCGCGAATTGACGGCGGAGGAATCCGCGCGCCTTGCGGACGGCCCGCAGCATTATGTAGAACTCGGGCAAGCATATCGGCAAAGCCTCGGCGATTAAGTTTTTTTTAAGAATCGCCGCCTAATTTCGTCTAGTTTCGCAACATTTGCCGCACCATGCTGCATTGGGTGATGCGTTGAGCGCCGCGCAGAGCGATTTATTCGAGCAGATCAAGCTGCATGCCGAATTCCTGTCGGGAAAACACGGCAAGCTCAATCGCGGCCGGCAGCTTTCGCTGAGCGGCGCGGACTTGACCGGCATCAAGCTGGTAGGGATGAATCTGCAGCGCACCATCTTTCAGGGCTGCCGCTTCTATTGCGCCGATCTGCGCGATACCGATTTCAGCCAGGCCGTGCTGACCGGCTGCGATTTCTCCGGCGCCGATCTGACCAATGCGCGCATGATCTGGACCAACTTGCGCGGCGCCGATCTGTCGCGCGCCATCCTGAAAGGCACCCGCTTCGAGAATGCCGACATGCGTCCGCTCACCGAGCCGCCGGTGATGCCGCATGGCAAAGGCGGCGCGGTGTCGTTGAGCGAAACCACTCTGCACAGCACCAATCTGAGCCAGGCCAAGCTGGTCGGCGCTTCCTTCGTGGGCGCGGTGATGGACGGCACGATACTGGAAGGCGCGGATCTGGAAGGCGCGGACTTCTCCTATGCCACGCTGAACGGCGTGCTATTCCGCAATGCAAAGCTGCATGACGCGAATTTCCGCCTGGCCGATATGGATGAAACCGTCTTCGCCAATCTGGGCGGCAGCGACGCCAAACTGCCCGAAGCGGTGGACCCGGTGATCCTGGCCGAAACCCTGCGCCAGCATCAGCGCTGGGTGGATAGCGATGGCCATGAAGGCCGCCGCGCGCAGATGATCGGCTGGTATCTCGGCCGGGCGCATCTCACCCAGATCAATCTCAGCGGCGCCGATCTGCGCCGCGCCAATCTGGCCAATGCCAATCTGCATGGCGCGAAGCTGATCTGCACCGATCTGCGCGACGCCAACCTGATGTATGCCAATCTGACCGATGCCGATCTGCGCGGCGCGGCGGTGGAAGGCACGCGCGGGCTGCCTTCGCAAAACGGCAGGAACGGCTAGGAAATTTCAGCGCTTGAAGCGGCTTGCTGGGCCGCGCGCGGCCGAGTGGCTGCCGCGTTCCGAAACGGCGCGGGCATGCGCCATGCCGCGCACGGCCTTCAGAATGCGCCGCCACAGCAGATGGCCGACGAAATTGCCGCTGGAAAACATTTCATCCACGCGCTCGGCTGCCACCGCCTCGGCATGGCGGGGGCCATGATC
>JAYSEE010000345.1:0-3146 GCA_041914045.1 Ferrovibrio sp.
GGACACCGTCGATTTCCAGCCGAACTACGACGACAGCACGGAAGAGCCCAGCGTTCTGCCGGCGCAATTCCCCAATCTGCTGGTGAATGGCGCCAACGGCATCGCCGTGGGCATGGCCACCAACATTCCGCCGCATAATCTGGGCGAGGTGATCGACGCCTGCTGCGCTTATATCGACGATCCCGAAGTGAGCATGGAGCGTCTGCTGGAATTGCTGCCGGGGCCGGATTTCCCCACCGGCGGCATCATCTTGGGCCGCGCCGGCGCCAAGTCGGCGCTTTACACCGGGCGCGGCTCGGTGGTGATGCGCGGCCGGGTGACGATCGAGGAAATCCGCAAGGATCGCGAAGCCATCATCATCACCGAGGTGCCCTACCAGGTGAACAAGGCCACGATGATCGAGAAGATCGCCGAATTGGTGCGCGCCAAGCGCATCGAAGGCATCTCCGACATCCGCGATGAATCCGACCGCGACGGCGTGCGCGTGGTGATCGAAATCAAGCGCGACGCCATGGGCGAAGTGGTGCTGAATCAGCTTTATCGCTATTCGGCCTTGCAGACCTCGTTCGGCGTCAACATGCTGGCGCTGAATGGCGGCAAGCCGGAATTGCTGAATCTCAAGCAGCTGCTGGTCGCCTTCGTGAATTTCCGCGAAGACGTGATCCAGCGCCGCACGCGTTTCCTGCTGGCCAAGGCGCGCGACCGCGCCCATGTGCTGGTCGGTTTGGCGATCGCGGTGGCCAACATTGATGAAGTGATCGCGCTGATCCGAGCAGCACCCGATCCGGCCACGGCGCGCGAGCAGTTGATGGCCCGGCTCTGGCCGGCCAGCGACGTGGCTTCGATGATCGCGCTGATCGACGATCCCAGCCATCGCGTGGAAGACGGGCATTACCGCCTGTCGGAAACCCAGGCCCGCGCCATTCTCGATCTGCGCCTGCAGCGCCTGACCGCGCTGGGCCGCGACGAGATCGCCGAGGAAATGGCCAAGCTGGCCGCCGAGATCAACGAATACCTGTCCATCCTGGGCGACCGCGCTAAGCTGATGGCGTTGCTGCGCGGCGAATTGGTGGCGGTGCGCGAGCGTTTCGCCACGCCGCGCCGCACGGAAATTCAGGATCTGGAATTCGAGGCCGATGCCGAGGATTTGATCCAGCGCGAAGACATGGTGGTGACGGTCAGCCATGCCGGCTATGTGAAGCGCACGCCGCTTTCCACCTATCGCACGCAAAAGCGCGGCGGCAAGGGCCGTTCCGGCATGGCCACCAAGGAAGAAGATTTCGTCACCGAGATGTTCGTGGCGAACACGCATCAGCCGGTGTTGTTCTTCTCCAATATCGGTCGGGTCTACAAGCTGAAGGTCTACCGTTTGCCGATCGGTAATCCGCAATCGCGCGGCAAGGCTTTCGTCAATCTGCTGCCGCTGGCCGAGGGCGAGAAGATCGCCGTGGTGATGCCGCTGCCCGAGGATGAGGCGAGCTGGAGCCAGCTGCATGTGGCTTTCGCGACCGCCAAGGGCTATGTGCGGCGCAACGACCTGTCGGATTTCGTGTCGATCAATGCCGGCGGCAAGATCGCGATGAAATTCGAAGGCGAGGATGCCGACGACCGCCTGGTGGAAGTGCGGCCCTGTTCGGATCAGGACGACATCCTGCTCGCCACCCATCAGGGCAAGTGCATCCGCTTCGAGGTTTCCGACGTGCGCAGCTTCCAGAGCCGCTCGTCCACCGGCGTGCGCGGCATCAAGCTGGCCGACGACGACAAGGTCATCTCCATGTCGATCCTGCGCCATGTGGAGGCTACGGCCGAGGAGCGCGAAGCCTATCAGAAGCGCAAATCCGCGCTGGAGCGTATCGAGAGCGGCGAAGCCGGCGTCACCTTGCCGGAGGAAATCTCCGCCGAGCGGTTCGCCACCCTGCAGGCGGCCGAGCAATTCATCCTCACCGTTACCGAAAAAGGCTTCGGCAAACGTTCGTCGGCTTATGAATATCGTGTTACAGGCCGCGGCGGCTCGGGAATCATCAATATCGAAACCACCGCGAAAAACGGCGATGTGGCCGCCGCTTTCCCGGTGGAGCAGGGGGACCAGATCATGCTGGTCACCGATGGCGGACAGTTGATCCGCTGCCCAGTGGACGATATTCGTATCGCTGGCCGTAACACCCAGGGCGTCATCGTCTTCAAGCTGGGTGAAGGGGAGAAGGTCGCATCCGTCGCGCATCTGGCGGATGCCAGTGGCGACGAAGCCGGCGGCGAAGAAGCCGAGGGTACCGAGGAGGGAGAAGCATGACCAAGCAGAGGATCGGCCTGTATCCGGGCACCTTCGATCCGGTGACCAAGGGGCATTACGACATCATCAAGCGCGCCGGCAAGCTGGTCGACAAGCTGGTGGTGGGCGTGGCGGTGAATGCCGGCAAAGGTCCGCTGTTTTCCATGGAAGAACGCGTCGCCATGGTGCGCGAGGAAATCGGGCCGCTGATGCCCGGCGCCACCGAATTCGAGGTGCGGCCGTTTTCCAACCTGCTGATGCATTTCGCCATGGAAGTCGGCGCCAGCATGATCATCCGCGGCCTGCGCGCGGTGTCGGATTTCGAATACGAATTCCAGATGGTGGGCATGAATGCCCGGCTGAATTCCGAAATCGAGACCGTGTTCCTGATGGCCTCCGACAACCATCAATTCATCGCTTCGCGCCTGGTGAAGGAAATCGGCATGCTGGGCGGCGACGTGGCGCCCTTCGTGTCGCCGCGCGTGGCCGAACGGTTGCTGGCGCGCGTGGCCTCGATCAAGGCAGCGGGCAAAGGCGGAGATAATTAATGGGCCGTAAGGTCGATATGCGCCGGCGCGGAGTGCTGGCGGGCGGCGCGGCCCTGGCTGCTGCTGCTGCTTTGCCCGGCGATGGTCTGGCGCAAGCCAGCGATCCGAAGAATACGCTGTTCCTCGACCTCGATTGGGGCCGCGTGGTGATCCAACTGCGGCCGGATTTGGCGCCCAAGCATGTGGCGCGGATCAAGGAACTGGCCGCCGGCGGCTTTTACGACGGTTCGGCGTTCCATCGCGTGATCGCCGGCTTCATGGCGCAGACCGGCGACCCGACTGGCACCGGCTCGGGCGGCTCTGGCCGCAAGCTGGCCGCCGAGTTCAAC
>JAYSEE010000346.1:0-3084 GCA_041914045.1 Ferrovibrio sp.
TATTGGCGATGGCGTCGAAGCCGCGCGGGCTCAGCTCGTCGGTGCGGGCGATGAAATTGCCGGCGGCATTGTTGATCAGCGCATCCAGCGGGCCACTCTGAAAGATGTCGTCCACCATCTCGTCCACCGCCTGGGCGACGCGGATATCGCAGGCGCGGAAATGAATTTTGCCGCCGGTTTCGGCAGCCAGTTCGGCCGCCGTATCGGCCAGCACGCTTTCGCGCCGGCCGCAAATGAAGACTTCGGCTCCCAGTTGCATGAAATGCCGGCTCATCCCGCGGCCCAATCCGGTGCCGCCGCCGGTGACCAGAATGCGTTTGCCTTGCAGCAGATCGGCGCGAAACATTGTTCCTCCCGGCGCTTCGTTTATGCTTATGCTTGCGCGGATTATCGCATCGCCTGAGGACAAACGCCATGGATTTGCAACTCAAGGGCAAGATCGCCATCGTCACCGGCGCCAGCAAGGGCATCGGCCGCGCCATCGCCGAACGCCTGGCCGGCGAAGGCATGCAACTTGTGCTGGCCGCGCGTTCGGGCGTTTTGCTCGAACAACTCGCCGCCGAATTGCCCGGCGAGCATCTGGTGCAGGCGGTGGACCTGCGCGAACCGGAGGCCGCCGGCGAAATGCTCGCCGTGACGCTGGATCGTTTCGGCGGGTTGGACCTGCTGGTGAACAATGCCGGCGCCACCAAGCGCGGGGATTTTCTCGGCCTGAGCGACGAGGATTGGGCCGATGGCTTCGCGTTGAAATTCTTCGGCGCCATGCGGTTGTCGCGCGCGGCTTGGCCGCATCTGATGGCGCGGCGCGGCGGCATCGTCAATATCATCGGCATCGGCGGCCGCACCGGCAACGCCGAATTCGCCATCGGCGGCAGTGTGAATGCGGCGGCGATGAACCTCACCAAGGTGCTGGCCGATCGCGGCGTGCATGACGGCGTGCGGGTCAATGCCATCAATCCCGGCGCCATCGTCACCGAACGGCTGCGCGTCCGCATTCGCAATCATGCCCAAGAGGTCGGCATTTCGGAAGCCGAGGCGGAAAAGACCCTGCCGCGCCTGCTGGCGGTGGAGCGGTTCGGCGAGCCGGCGGAGATCGCCAATGCGGTTGCCTTCCTGGCTTCGCCGCAGGCCGGCTATATTCAGGGCGCTATTCTGGACGTGGATGGCGGCGCTACGCGTACATTGTAGCAATTCGCAAGTGGAATTGCCGCTTAGCCTATTGAACCCGAGCGCGAGGCTGCCTAGCATTGTCTCGCAAGAGCGAGGGTATCCGCATGGTTCGGGTGTCGACCTCCGATTGTCGGATTAAACCGCCCGGGCCATCGGATGGCGCGGCGGCGTGTTTTGCCTGCGGGAGCGGCAAGGCATGAGCGAGGAAACGCAATTCACTCTCACGAAACCCGCAGCCGTAAAGACCGCTGCTAAACTCATCGCGCCGCCCGGCGGCGGCATGGGGCGCGCGGCGCGCCGCTTCATAAGATTGCTGCTTTTCGTCACCGCCGCCATTCTGCTTGTTTTGGGCAGCTATTTCTATTTGCAGCAGCGCGAAGGCCATTCCACGCTGTTTCACGCTTCGGCTTTTGCCGGTGCGCAGGTGGAAAAGGATTTCCTTCTGCTGCGGGTCAATGTGGCGGAGATTCTTGCCGGCCGCGACGACCTGCCGCGCAAGGCCGCCTTGCAGAGTTTCGACAATATATCGGCGAGCCTGCATGGTTTAGGCAAAGGGCCGGGCAGCGCGCAGATTCTGCAGAATGCCGCCTTGCGGGATGCTTTTGGGCGGATTCAACAATCGTTGGCGCGATGGCAGCCGATGGTGCAGCGCTTCGCCGCCGGCGACGATGCCGCTGGCCATGACCTGTTGGCTGCCATGGCTGCGGCAACGCAGGATTATCACGTTTTCTCTTCCGGCGCCGACCGGGCTGGGTTGGCGCATATGGATCGGGTGGATGAACGGCTATACACCGTCTATTGGCTGCTGCTGGTGCTTTTCTTGCTCGGCCTCGCCGCTGTTGCGGTGACGGCGCGCATGCTGCTGCGGCAGGCCGAATTGGCCGATGCGGCGCATGCCAGCCTGGCGCAATTGGCGCGCGACCTGGAAGCAGCCAAGCGCCAGGCCGAAGCCGCCAACCGCGCCAAATCCAGCTTCCTTGCTTCAATGAGCCATGAATTGCGCACGCCGTTGAATGCCGTGATCGGCTTTGCCGACATCATGCACCAGGGCATGTTCGGGCCGGTGGGCAATCCGCGCTATGAGGAATACGTCGCCTCGATCCAGCAGAGCGGCAAGCATCTGCTCAGCCTGATCAACGACATCCTCGACATGTCGCGCATCGAAGCCGGCCGTTTCGAATTGCATGAGGAGCGGCTGGAGATCGACGATGTGGTGCGGGATTGCCTGGCCCTGGTGGATGTGCAGGCGCGCGGCAAGGGCGTTACCGTGCGGCGCGGCAAGCGGCATGAAGGCATCGAGCTATGGGCCGACGATCGCGCCTTGCGGCAGATGCTGCTCAATCTGCTGTCGAACGCGGTGAAGTTCACCAACCAGGGCGGCGAGGCGAGCATCGAATACGGCCGCAACGCCGATGGCTGGTTCGAAATCGTGGTGCGCGATAGCGGCATCGGCATGAACGAAGCCGAAGTCAGCCGCGCTTTCGAACCCTTCGCCCGTTCCGGCAATCAGATGATCCGGCAGCAATTCACCGGCACCGGCCTGGGGCTGCCGATCACCCGGCGCTTGATCGAACTGCATGGCGGCCGCATCGAAGTGGTCAGCCGGTTGGGCGAGGGCACCAGCGTGACCTTGCGCTTCCCGCCCGAGCGGGTTTCGCAACTGGGCGATTTCGGCGGCATGTTGGGCAGCGGCATGATATGAGATGCGTTCGGTGCGTTTGAGTCGGATTGTTCTGCTTGCTTGTTTGCTGTTTATGGCCGCCTGCGCGCCGCGCTTGCAGCCCAGTGGCGATTGGTCGGGCGCGCCGCATGCGCCGGCCGTCTTGCTGGCTGCGGAAGCATGGCATGCCGAGGATGGCCGCCGGCTGCCGCTGCGGCGCTGGCTGCCCGATGCGCGGCCGCGCGCGGTGGTGA
>JAYSEE010000347.1:0-3078 GCA_041914045.1 Ferrovibrio sp.
GCAGAGGACGGATGGCTTCGATATTGCCCGGCGTGCGGCCCAGCATCTGCTTGGCTTCGTCGCCGACCGCCAGCACTTCCTTCTTGCCGCGCATGTTGGAAATCGCCACCACGCTCGGCTCGTTGAGCACGATGCCGCGGCCTTTCACGTAAACCAGGGTATTGGCCGTGCCGAGATCGATGGCCATATCGGCCGACATGAAACCCATCAAACGCGAGAACATCGAGACTTCACCTCATCAACCGGATTTGCGGTGGTTATGGTGCCTTGGGCTGTCATGCGCAAGGCTCCGGCCACGCGGATTCTTCAGGCACTCATCGCGGCCGGCGCGGTCTTCTCCCGCTTGACCAGCAGCTTGTTCAAAGCATGGATATAAGCACGGGCGGAAGCCACCAGCGTATCGGCATCGGCGCCCTGCCCGTTCACGGTCTTGCCGCCCTCGGCCAGCCGCACGGTGACTTCCGCCTGGGCATCGGTGCCCTCGGTGACAGCATGCACCTGATAGAGCTGCAACTTGGCGTCGTGTGGATAAAGCGCCTTTATGGCGTTGAACGTGGCATCCACCGGGCCGTTGCCGGTGGCTTTCACCCCGGCCGGGCGGCCGTCGATCTCCAATTCCAGCTCGGCCGATTGCGGCCCCTTCGAGCCGGCCACCACCTGCAGCGAAACGAAGCGGATGCGGTCATTCTCGCGGCCCACCGTATCGTCCACCAGAGCCAGCAGATCTTCGTCGAACACTTCCTTCTTGCGGTCGGCCAGATCCTTGAAGCGGTTGAAGGCATCCTGAACCTGGTTCTCGCCCAGTTGCAGGCCCAGCTCTTCCAGCTTCTTGCGGAAGGCATGGCGGCCGGAATGCTTGCCCAGCACCAGAGTCGAGCGGTTCAGACCGACCGATTCCGGCGTCATGATTTCGTAGGTGCCGGCATGCTTGAGCATGCCGTCCTGATGGATGCCGCTTTCATGGGCGAAGGCATTGGCGCCGACGATGGCCTTGTTGGGCTGCACATTGAAGCCGGTGATGGCCGACAGCATGCGCGAGGCCTTGGTGATCTCGGTGGTCTTGATGCCGGTCTCGAAAGCCATCGCATCGCCGCGCGTGCGCAAGGCCATCACGATTTCTTCCAGCGCGGCATTGCCGGCGCGCTCGCCGATGCCGTTGATGGTGCACTCCACCTGGCGCGCGCCGCCGAGCACCGCGGCCAGCGAATTCGCCACCGCCAGGCCGAGATCGTTGTGGCAATGCGCCGAAAAACGCGCCTTATCGCTGTTCGGCACGTTTTCGATCAGATAGCGCATCAGGCGGGTATATTCCTCGGGGATCGTGTAGCCCACCGTATCGGGCACATTGATCGTGGTTGCGCCGGCCTTGATGGCGCTTTCGATCAAACGGCAGAGGAAGTCCGGCTCCGAACGCGTGCCGTCCTCGCAGCTCCATTCCACATCGTCGCAGAGATTGCGCGCATGCGTCACGCTGTCGATCACCGCCTGATGCACGGCATCCGGCTCCATCTGCAATTTGAATTTCATATGCAGCGGGCTGGTGGAAATGAATGTGTGGATGCGTGCGCGCTTGGCCGGGCGCAGGGCTTCCCAGGCGCGGTCGATATCCTTGCGGCCGGCGCGCGACAAACCGCAGACGATGGAATTCGTCACCCGCTTGGCGATCTCGTTCACCGCTTCGAAATCGCCATTGGAGGCGATCGGGAAACCGGCTTCGATGACATCCACGCCCATGCTCTCGAGCTGCTGCGCCACGCGCAGCTTCTCTTCCAGATTCATCGAGCAGCCGGGCGATTGCTCGCCGTCGCGCAAGGTGGTGTCGAAGATGACGATGCGCTCGCGCGCGCTCTTGCCGGTGCCGGTCATGCTGGTGCCTTTTCTCCCGGCGAGCCGCCAGACCGGGCCGAACAGCCCGCGGAACCGCGATTTCGCCTGAATTTCTTTGGTTTAAGCATAACTTATACGCTCCGGCGGGCTGCACGCAAAGGGCACGCGCATGGGTAAATACGGCAAGCACTGGAAACGCTGCCATAGTCTCGCCCGACAGACTTAACAGAGGGTGAATTTCCGTACAGCCAATCATCCCGAAAGATTGCGGCGAAAGCATGGTTTGCGACCTATGGTTCGCACCGGAATTTGAGCCCGACAGCCTGTGATTAATGAATTTATTATCGAAAAATAATTCTCAATCTTTTCAATAGCTTTGTATATTCCGGCAAATTGTAACGATTCACTAACGAACGTTGCCCCAATCGGCTCGTAACATATTGGGGAAACAGGGATTTTTCGAGCGGAGGAGTCACTCAGCGTATGCAAAACCAGGAAATTGTCCGCTCAACCAAAAGTCGTGGAACCAATGAGTTCGACAGCCATGTGGGGCGCAGGCTGCGCGCGGCGCGCACGCTGGCCGGCATGAGCCAAACCCGGCTGGGCCAGGCCGTCGGCCTCACCTTCCAGCAAATCCAGAAATACGAAAAAGGCGTGAACCGCATCGGCGCCAGCCGCCTGCAGCAATTCGCCGCCCTGCTGAATGTGCCGCCGAGCTACTTTTTCGAGGGCCAGCAAACCGACCAGCCCACGCCCAGCCAGGCGGCGGTGGACGAGATCGATCCCAACCTGATCGGCGCGGTTTCGCAGCGCCAGGCGATGGAACTGGTGCGCAATTTCAGCCGCATCGATTCCAAGTCGCTGCGCCGCCATATCTTCGATCTGGTGAAAGCCGCGGCCGGCGGCCCCCGCGACGCCGACGGCGAAGCCAAGGACTGAGCCGCCTCACCCGAAACGCAACACGGCCGCCGGATTATCTCCGGCGGCCGTTTTTTGTTCGGTCGGACTTTAGTATTTCCTGAAAACGTCACCCTCGCACTTGTTGCGAGGGTCCATGCCTGACGCAGCGAAACCGCTGAACCATGGACCACCGGGACAAGCCCGGTGGTGACGGCCAATGGCTCAGATCACCCGCACCGCGCCCTTGGCGGCGGATGTGGTCATCGCCGCATAGGCGCGCAGAGCCGTGGAAACCTTGCGCTTGCGCGGCTTGGCGGGCTGCCAGCCGGCGGCTTCCTGGGCCTTGCGGCG
>JAYSEE010000348.1:0-3054 GCA_041914045.1 Ferrovibrio sp.
GCGGTCTTCTTGGCCTGATCCGGCGTCAGCTTCATCTGGCCGAGCAGGCCGGCGGTGAGGAAGATTTCCGATTGCTTCGGATCTATCTTCTTGCAGATTTCCTTCCAGCTCAGGCCCTTCAGGCGCTTGGCGTCGAGGATTTTTTCGGTGACTTCACTGCGCATCATGGCGTTTTCTCCGTGGACGACACTTAATCAATCGGCGGCATCGACGATGCCATTCCCCGGGCCGCCGCCATTGTTCGATTCTGGCGGACCGCCCGCCTTGCCAACCGTGACATGCGGCGGCTTACGCGGATCGTAATCGGCCGGCGGCACGAAATTCTTCGAGCGCCGCACCAGGAAATCCAGCAGGTGATTGCGGATCGGATAATATTCCGCCTGCTCGTGCAGGGTTTCGCGCTGGCGGTTTCTCGGCAGCGTATTGACCAGCACTTCCGCCACCCGCGCATTCGGCCCGTTGGTCATCAGCACGATGCGGTCGGCCAGCAGAATCGCCTCGTCCACATCATGGGTGATCATGAACACCGTAAGATCCGTGCGGGCGCGGATGCTCAGCACTTCGTCCTGCAACGTGCCGCGCGTGAGTGCATCCAAAGCCGAGAAAGGTTCGTCCATCAGCAGCATCTTCGGTTCGATGCTGAGCGCGCGCGCGATGCCCACGCGCTGCTTCATGCCGCCGGAAAGCTGCGCCGGCTTTTTCTTCTCGGCGCCGGCCAGGCCGACCATGGCAATGTATTTATGCGCATGCTTGAGCGCCTCGGCATGGCTCCATTTCGGCCAGCGCGATTGCACGGCGAAGGCGACATTCTCCTCCACGCTCATCCACGGCATCAGCGCATGGCTTTGGAACACCACGGCGCGATCCAGGCTGGGGCCATCCACCGGCTTGCCTTCCATCAGGATGGCGCCGGCCGAAGGCTGGTCCAGCCCGGCCAGGATATTCAGAACGGTGGTTTTGCCGCAGCCGGAATGGCCGATGATGCAGACGAATTCGCCGCGTTCGATGCCGAGCCAGAATTGCTCGAACACCGTGGTCTCGCCGCCGCCGCCCTGCTTTCCGTTCGGGGCCGGAAAACGGCGGGCAAGATCCTGCATGGTTATGAAAGGCTGGGTCATGGCGGATTATTCCGGATAGGTGACCAGCCGGGTAACCCAGCCGAGCAATTGATCCAGCGCCATGCCGATCACGCCGATGAACAGGATGGCGTTGATCACATTGGCAATCGAAAGATTGTTCCACTCGTTCCAGACGAAATAGCCGATGCCGGTGCCGCCCACGAGCATTTCAGCGGCCACGATCACCAGCCAGGCAATCGAGATCGAGATGCGCATGCCGGTGAGAATGGTGGGCGCCGCCGCCGGCAGGATCACCCGGAAGATGCGCCGCATGGTGCCCACTTCCAAAGTGCGCGCCACGTTGAGCCATTCCTTGCGCACGTTGGCCACGGCAAATGCGGTGTTGGTGAGCATCGGCCAGACCGAGCAGATGAAGATCACGAAGATCGACGAGATGCCGCTATCCTTGATGGTGTAGAGCGCCAGCGGCATCCAGGCCAGGGGCGAGACCGGGCGCATCACTTGAATGAACGGATCGAGCGCCTGGCGGAACAGCGGCGACAAGCCGATCAGGAAACCCAGCGGCACCGCGACGATCACCGCAAGGAAAAAACCGATCGCCACGCGGCCGATGGAATAAGCAAGCTGGATGCCGATGCCCTGATCGTTGGGTCCCTTCACGTAGAAAGGATCGGCCAGGTGCTTCCACAGAATCTTGCCGACATCCAGCGGCCCCGGCATGGCGGATTTGCCTTGCGTGGCGGTGAGGCCCATCAGCTTGGCGTATTCAGGATCCATATCCGCCGCCGTGCCGCTGCCCATGGTGGCGATCTGCCAGGCCGCCAACAGGGCGACCAGCAGGGCCACGGACAGAACAGCGGCGCGGAGGCGGAAGGACATTTTCATACTGCCGGCTTTCCTCGTATCCGTTTTCCTCAGATCCGCTTAATGGCGAAGGAATCAATGTATTCCTTCGGCTTGGCCGGATCGAAGGTTTTGCCCATCACCTTGAAGGTCGAGTAAGTGCTGGCGGGCGGCGTGAGGCCCACTTCCTTCATCAGCTTGGCGGCATCGGTGGCGAGGAAGACCTGCTCGGACACCTTCTTGTAATCCACATCGCCCTTGAGCTGGCCCCAGCGCTTCATCTGGGTGAGAATCCAGACCGCGAAGCTGTGCCAGGGGAAGGGCGCGAAGTCGATGCGATCCGGCACTTTCTTCACCTTGCCCAGACCATCGGCGAAGGTGCCGGTCAGCACCTGCTCCACCACCGTCACCGGCTGGTTGAGGTAATTGGCCGGCGCGATGGCTTCCGCGATCTGCTTGCGGTTCTCCGGCTTGGTGGCATAGGCCGTGGCTTCGATAATCGCCTTCAACAGGGCCTGATAGGTATTCGGCATGGTGGTGACGAATTCCTGGCTGGCCGCGAAGGCGCAGCAGGGATGGCCTTCCCAGATTTCCTTCGACAGGATGTGGATGAAGCCCACGCCATCGTACACCGCGCGCTGGTTCACCGGATCGGGGGCCAGGAAGCCGTCGATATTGTCGGCGCGCAGATTGGCCACCATTTCCGGCGGCGGCACCGAGCGGATCTGCACATCGGTATCGGGGTCGATGCCGTGTTCCGCCAGGTAATAGCGCAGCAGATAATTATGCATCGAATAATCGAAGGGCACGGCGAATTTGAAGCCCTTCCAGGATTTCGGATCGCGCTTGTCCTTATGCTTCATCGCCAGCGTGATCGCCTGGCCGTTGATATTCTCCACCGCCGGCATGGTGTAGGGGATCGGGTTGGAGCCGGTGCCGGTGGTGATCGCCAGCGGCATCGGCGACAGCATGTGGGCGGCGTCGTATTCCTTGTTCAGCGCCTTGTCGCGCACCACCGCCCAGCCGGCGGTCTTGATCACTTCCACATTCAGGCCATGCTTGGAATAGAAGCCCATGGGATGCGCCATGATGATCGGCGTGGCGCAGGTGATCGGGATGAAGCCGACCTTGA
>JAYSEE010000349.1:0-3021 GCA_041914045.1 Ferrovibrio sp.
GTGCTGATCGCCTTCTGGGTCGCGGGCAGCGTTGCGCGCACGGTAATCGCGCGGGTGGCGGAACGCGATAAGAATCGCCGCGACGTGCTGCTGCTGCTGGCCAATGTGGCGCGCTGGGGCATCATGGGCTTCGGCATCGTCACCGCGCTGGGCACGCTGGGCGTGGATGTCACCGGCCTGATCGCCGGCCTCGGCCTTACCGGCTTCGCGCTCGGCTTCGCGCTGAAGGACATTGTCTCCAGCCTGATGGCCGGCCTGCTGATCCTGCTCAACCGGCCCTTCGTGGGCGGCGACAAGATCACCGTCACCGGCATCACCGGCACGGTGAGCAAGATCGACCTGCGCTATACCGAAGTGCTGGATGCCGACAATAACCGCCATCTGATCCCCAACGCCAATGTGCTTGGCAATGTGGTGATGGTAATGCCGGCGGCCAAGTAATATCTGGAGAGCAAGGCCATGATGAAGAAAGTTGCGCTGGGTTTCCTGGTCGTCGTTCTGCTGATCGCGGGCGGCGCTTATTTTCTGTTCGCCAATCTCGACAGTCTGGTGAAGGCCGCTGTCGAAACCTATGGCAGCGAGGCCACGCAGGCGCGCGTCACGCTGGGCAAGGTGCAGATCAAGCCCACCGACGGCATGGCCAGCCTGGGCGATCTGAAGGTGATGAACCCGAAAGGCTACAGCGATGCCGAGGCGATGAGCCTGGGGTCGATTTCGGTGAAGCTGGATACCGCCAGCCTCAACAAGAATCCCATCGTGATCAAGGAAATCGTCATCGAGCGGCCGCGCATCGCCTATGAGCATGCTTCCGGCGGCAGCAATCTCGAAGCCATCCAGAAGAATGCCCAGGCCTATGGCCAGAAGATGGGCGGCGGTTCAGCCTCGTCTTCCGCCTCGACCGGCAAGAGCGGCAAGGAAGAGCCCAAGCTGATCATCGAGAATCTGTATGTGCGCGATGGCCGCATCGCCATCAGCCATGCGGCTTTGCAGGGCAAGCAGATGGAAAGCAGCCTGCCCACCATCCATCTGACCGATATCGGCAAGAGCAAGGGCGGCGCTACCCCGGCCGAAGTGGCCGACCGCGTGCTGGGCAGCATCACCGCCAGCGCCTCGAAAGTGGCGCTGGGCGATTTGCAGAAGCAGCTCGGCGACCAGCTCAAGGGCGCGGCGAGCGGCGCGGCCGGCGCGATTCAGCAGAATACCGGCGGCGCGGCCGACCGCCTGAAGGGTTTGCTGCCTAAGTAATGTCCGCACCCGCTGCGAGGCCCGGCGTCATTGCCGGGTCGCTTCCCGGCCTGGCCGCTTTGCTGCTGGGCATCGGCTTGGCGCGTTTCGGCTATACGCCGCTGCTGCCGGCGCTGATCGAGCAGCAATGGCTCGATGCCGGCGAGGCGGTGTATCTCGGCGCCACCAATCTGGCCGGCTATCTTGCCGGCAGCCTGCTTGCCGCATGGCTGGGGCAACGCTATGCCCCGGCGCGGCTGGTGCGTCTGGCCATGCTGGCCGGCGCGCTCAGCCTGATCGCCTGTTCGCTGCCGCTGGGCTTCTGGTGGTTCGTGCCCTGGCGGCTGCTGTCCGGATTCATCGGCTCGGTGCTGATGGTGCTGGCGGTGCCGCTTTGCCTGGCGCGGCTGCCGGTGGCGCAGCGCGCGCGCAGCGCCGGCATCATGTTCACCGGCGTGGGCGTCGGCGTGGTCGCCTCGGGCACATTGGTGCCGATGCTGGCGCGGCAGGATCTGTCGGTGGTGTGGAACGGCATGGGGCTGTTGGCCCTGCTGCTTACCTTGCTGGTCTGGCGCGGCTGGGGCGCTGGCGCATCGCCGAACCGCGCGGCGCTTCCCGAGGCGGGAACAAATAGCAGCGTCTTGGATCGCGCGGTGCTACTGCTGTTGGTCGCCTATGGCCTGGATGCTTTCGCCTTCGTGCCGCATTCGGTGTTCTGGGTGGATTACATCGCGCGCGGCCTGGGGCGCGGCCTGGCGGAAGGCGGCAGCTTCTGGGTGCTGTATGGCGTGGGCGCGCTTTGCGGCCCGATCCTGGCCGGATTATTGGCCGAGCGGCTGGGTTTCCATCGCGCGGTGCTGGCTTGCTATTTCATCAAGGCGGTGGGCCTGCTGCTGCCGGTATTCAGCGAAGCGCGGCCGGCTTTGGTGCTGTCGTCGCTGCTGGTCGGCGCGCTGACGCCGGGCATTTCGGCGATCTTGTCCGGCCGCATCGCCGAACTGGTCGGCTCGGCGCGGCATAGTCTGGTCTGGGGCTGGATGACCACCGCTTTTGCCGTGGCGCAGGCCGGCAGCGCCTACAGCCTGGGCTATCTGTTCACCACCACCCATTCCTATCTGCTGCTCTATGCGATCGGCGGCGCTGCGCTGATCCTGGGCGGTCTGCTGGTGGCGAGGTCTCGGCGATGATTGATGCGCGGCTGAAAGCCGGCTTGCTGGTGCAGGCCATCCTGCGGCTTTACGACCGCGAAATGATTCCAGTGGCTTTGCGCCGGCGCGGCGATCCCGATGCCGGCGCGGTGCTGGTGAAAATCGCGCTGGACCGAGAGAAATCCGTGCTGATGAGCCAGGTGCGCGATATCGAAGGCCGCGCCGCCTGGCTGCGCACCGGGCCGGATGCCGATGCCGCCATCGAGGCGGCGATTGCGAAAGCGATAACGCGCGATCCCGATCTCTGGGTGATCGAGGCGGAAGATCCGCGCGGCCGATTGCCGTTCGAAGCGCCTATATTGCGTTAATCGTTGAACACCACGGTCTTGCGGCCGCTCAGCAGCACGCGGTCTTCCAGATGCAGGCGCACGGCGCGGGCCAGCACGCGGCGCTCGATATCGCGGCCCTTGCGCACCAGATCGTCGGGCGTGTCGCGATGGCTGATGCGCTCCACATCCTGCTCGATGATCGGGCCTTCATCGAGATCCGATGTCACGTAATGCGCGGTGGCGCCGATCAGCTTCACGCCGCGTTCATGCGCCTGGTGATAGGGCTTGGCGCCCTTGAAGCCGGGCAGGAAGGAATGATG
>JAYSEE010000350.1:0-2990 GCA_041914045.1 Ferrovibrio sp.
GTTTTGCCTTCGCGCGAGCAAAGCGTGCAGCGCGCATTATCCATTTAGAGGTGTGTCTTCCGCCCTCGGCGGCGCGACAACAAGACGGCCCTGGCAGCGTTGCGTGAATCGCCCCGCCGCAGCTAGCTTGGCGGCATTGATCACCGATGGAGCGCCGCTATGTCCACCGACCTCGTCATGCTGATTGCCAGCGCCGTGCTGTGCCTGGCCTTGGCCCTGCCTTACACCCTGGGCTATGTGCTGGAACGCGGCCTGTATATCGTGGCCGGCAATCGCGAGGATTTTCCCCCCGGCAAGGGCTGGGTGGGCCGCGCGCATCGGGCGCATCTCAATCTGGTGGAAAACCTGATCCCCTTCGCCGCCCTGGTGCTGGCGGCGCAGGCCGCCGGCAAGGCCGATGGCTGGAGCGCGCTGGGCGCGCAGATTTTCTTCTACAGCCGGCTAGGCCATGCCGTGGTTTACAGCATCGGCTTGCCCTGGCTGCGCACCCTGGCCTATCTGGGCGGCCTGCTCGGCTGCGCCTTGGTGCTCTACGCGCTGATCCGCTGAGGACGCCCGCTCAAACCGGCGATGTCGTGTCGCGCTGTTCTCAGATAGGCGACGTAGTGTCGCGCTGTTCTTAAATGGGCGACGTAGTGTCGCCGGGACCGAGCGGACGCTGCATCAGCACGCTGTCCACCCAGCGGCCGAATTTGAAGCCGATGCTGGGCAGGGTGCCGATCATCTTGAAGCCGCAGGCGGCATGCACACCGATCGAGGCCGCATTCGCGCTGTCGCCGATCACCGCCACCATCTGGCGATAGCCGCGCCGGGCGGAGTCTTCGATCAACGCTTCCAGCAGCAGCTTGCCGATGCCGCGCCGGCGGCCATCGGCGCGCACATAGATCGAATTCTCCACCGAGAAGCGATAGGCCGGCCGCGCGCGATAAGCGCCGGCATAGGCATAGCCTTCCACCCGGCCATCGACCAGCGCCACCAGATAGGGATAGCCGGCCGCCATCAGCGCTTCATAGCGCCGGGTCATCTCGGCCAGATCGGGCGGGGTTTCCTCGAAGGAAGCCAGCCCGGTGGCGACGTGATGGGCATAAATCTGCTGAATCTGCGGCAAATCCGAAAGCTGCGCCGCCCGCAGCGTTACCATGTCGTTCAAGGCTGCCTCGCTTACGCCACGCCCAATTCCTGCTTCACCAATTCCACCCAATAAGCCGCGCCGGTGGTGAGGATGGCGTCGTTGAAATCGTAATGCGGCGTATGCACGTAATGGCAGCTGCCATCCGCCGCCGCGCCGCCATTGCCGATCAGGATATAAGCGCCGGGCTTGCGCTCCAGCATGAAGGCGAAATCCTCGGCGCCGGTCAGCTTCTCGGCATCGCCATCCACCTTGTCCGCGCCGACAAGCGCGCTGGCCGCACGGATGGCGATGGCGGTTTGCGCGGCGGCATTCACCAGCGGCGGATAGCGGCGCAGGTAATCATGCTCCACGCTCACGCCATGCGCGGCGGCGATGCCGTTGGCCAATTCATGCAGCCGGCGCTCCAGCAGATCGCGATCCTCGGGCGTATAGCTGCGCGCGGTGCCGCGTATGGTCACCTGCGAGGGAATCACGTTGGGCGAGCCGTAAGCGCCGGCGGCGATATGGCCCACGCTGATCACGGCGGCATGCTGCGGCGAGACATTGCGCGCGATGATCTGCTGCGTCGCCGTCACGAAAGCCGCCGCCGCCATGGTGGGATCGCTGCCCATATGCGGCATCGCGCCATGGCCGCCGGTGCCGCGGAATACGCTGGTCCAGGTATCCGATGCCGCCATCATCGCGCCAGCGCGGATGGCGAAATGCCCCAGCGGCACGCCCGGCATGTTGTGCATGCCGTAAACCGCATCGCAGGGAAATTTTTCGAACAGGCCTTCCTCGATCATCACCCGCGCGCCGCCTTCGCCTTCCTCGGCGGGCTGGAAGATGAAATGCAGATTGCCGGCGAAATCCGGATCGGCCGCCAGATGCCTGGCCGCGCCCAGCAGCATCGCCGTATGGCCGTCATGGCCGCAGGCATGCATTTTGCCGGCATAGGCCGAGGCATGGGCGAAATCGTTCTTCTCCTGCAGGTTCAGCGCATCCATATCGGCGCGCAGGGCGATGCTGCGCCGATCCGCCGCCGTGCCGGTGACGCGCCGGCCCTTCAGCGTGGCCACCACCCCGGTGGCGGCCAGCCCGGTATGCACCGCCAGGCCCCAGCCGCGCAGCTTTTCCGCCACAAGGGCGGCGGTGCGGGTTTCCTGAAAGGCGGTTTCGGGATGCTTATGGATATCGCGCCTTATGGCGATCAATTCGCCCTCATGCGGGGCGAAGGCGGAAAGCAGATCGTAACCCATGGGAGAAGCCCTTTCGGTTTTCATTACAGCAGCATTACCGCCGCCCGCTGGCAAGAGCCACGGGGCCCGCCGCCATTGCATGGATACAATATCGCCGCTTTCACAACTCTAGACATCCGTCCGCCGCCGCCCCATCCTCAGGCCAGCCCGAGACCCCAGCCAAACATCAAGAGCCGACCATGGCCAATGCCGCCGCACCCGCCGGATTGCAACACCCGTCCTCATTCCAGCATCCATCGCTGAGCCGCTGGCAGGCCGTTTCCATGCTGGCCGGCGCCGCCGTGATGCTGTCGCTGGCCATGGGCATGCGCCAAAGCCAGGGCCTGTTCATGCAGCCGATCACCCGCGATCTGGGCATGAGCGCGGCGGATTACGCCTTCGCCCTGGCGCTGCAGAATATTCTCTGGGGCGTTTCGCAGCCTTTCTTCGGCGCGCTGGTGGATCGCTACGGCACCCGCTGGGTGATGCTGTTCGGCGTGCTCACCTATGCCGGCGGCATGGTGCTGACCGCCTTCGCCACCCATGGCTGGATGATTACCCTGGGCTCCGGCGCGATGGTCGGCTTGGCGCTGTCCTGCACGGCCTCCGCCGTCTCCGCCAAGGTGGCGGCCAAGGTGGTG
>JAYSEE010000351.1:0-2950 GCA_041914045.1 Ferrovibrio sp.
GGAGAATCAACGCGGCAACAACAACGGCAACCGGCCGTCCGGCGGCTTCACGCCGCCGCCGAGGCTGTAAGCCATGACCGCGATGCCCAGCCTGCAAAGGCCCAGCGAAAAAATCGAGATCGCCCCACCGCCGATAGCCCCGCCGCTGATAGCAATAGAGGGCATCCGCAAAAGCTTCCGGCGCGGCGAGATGAGCGTGGAAGTGCTGCACGGCATCTCGCTGGAAATCCGCGCCGGCGAATTCGTCGCCATCATGGGCGCGTCCGGCTCCGGCAAATCCACCTTGATGAATCTGCTCGGCCTGCTCGACCGGCCCAGCGCCGGCAGCTATCGCCTGATGGGCCGCGAGGTGGGCGAACTCGATGCCGATGCCCGCGCCACCCTGCGCCGCGAGGTTTTCGGCTTCATCTTCCAGCAATACAATCTGCTGCCCGGCAGCACGGCGGCCGAGAATGCCGAATTGCCTGCCATCTATGCGGGCCTCAGCCGCGGCGAGCGGCACAAGCGCGCGGTCGAATTGCTGACCGGCCTGGGGCTTTCCGACCGCCTGGACCATAAACCGACGCAGCTTTCCGGCGGCCAGCAGCAGCGCGTTTCGATTGCGCGCGCCCTGATGAATGGCGGCCCGGTGATCCTGGCCGACGAGCCGACCGGCGCGCTGGATTCCAAGAGCGGCGCCGAAGTGATGGCGCGGCTGAAGCTGCTCAATGCCATGGGCCACACCGTGCTGCTGATCACCCACGATCCGGCGGTGGCGCGCCAAGCCAGCCGGGTGATCGAATTGCGCGACGGCATCGTGGTGGCCGATGCCCGGCAAGACAGCGGCATCGCGCCGCCGGACAAGCCGTTGCAGCCGCAGCATCATCGCGGCGGCGGCGCCAGCCCGCTGGAAGCCGCCCGCATGGCGATGCGCGCCCTGCGCACCAATCTGCTGCGCACGCTGCTCACCTTGCTGGGCATCATCATCGGCGTGGCATCGGTGGTGGCGATGCTGGCGATCGGCGATGGCGCGCGGCAATCGGTGATGGACCGCATCCAATCCATGGGCACCAACCTGCTGGTGATCCGGCCCGGCGCGCCCAACATGCGCATGTCGGGCGGCATAACGGCGACATTGGTGCCGGCGGATTCCGACGCCATCGCGGACTTGCCCAATGTGCGCGCCTCGGTGGGCGAATATTCCGGTTCGGTCACCGCGCGGTTCCGCAACAACGACTATCTCACCCAGGCCAATGCGGTAGGCGCCGCCTTCACCCAGGCGCGCAACTGGAATCTGGTGGAAGGCGGTTTCTTCAGCGAGGAGGATGTGCGCGGCTATGCCCCGGTGGCCGTGCTGGGCCAAACCGTGGTGAAAGCATTGTTCAGCGGCGGCGTCGATCCGTTGGGTCAGTTCGTGCTGCTCAACAACATTCCCTTCCAGGTGATCGGCATCCTGGAGCCGAAAGGCGCTTCGGGCTTCGGCAGCGACCAGGACGACGTGATCGTGGTGCCGCTTTCCACCGGCATGCTGCGGCTGTTCGGCCAGCGCTATGTGCGCAGCATCACCGTGCAGGTGGATGACGTGAGCCGCATCGACGACACCCAGGAAACCATCCGCCAGACGCTGATACAGCGCCACCGCACGGAGGATTTCCAGATCCGCAACATGGCGGCCATCCTGGAAACCGCCATGGCGACGCAGGATACTCTCACCCTGCTGCTCGGCTCCATCGCCATCATCTCGTTGATCGTGGGCGGCATCGGCGTGATGAACATCATGCTGGTCAGCGTGTCCGAACGCACGCGCGAGATCGGCGTGCGCATGGCCACCGGCGCGCGCAAGCTGGATATCCTGCTGCAATTCAATACCGAGGCGCTGGTGATCTGCATCCTGGGCGGCTTGCTTGGGGTCTGCATCGGCCTGGGCGCCACCGCCGCATTCGCCGCTTTCGGCAAGCCGGTGGCCTATAACCCCGAGCCTGTGCTGCTGGCCTTCGGCTGCTCCTTCGCCACCGGCCTGCTGTTCGGCTATCTGCCGGCGCGCAAGGCCGCCAATCTCGATCCCGTCGTCGCTCTCGCTTCCGAATGAGTTCAGTCATGCTTGCTTCCCCCCGGCTTCGTCCGCTGCTGCTGTTGCCTTTGCTGCTCGGCCTGGCGGCCTGCGATGTAAGCGAACGCTTTTCGCTGCCGGGCTTCAGCAAGCCCGCCGCCTGGGAAAATCTCGCCGCGAACGACAAGACGGCGGTCGCGAATGAAGCCTGGCCCGATCCCGATTGGTGGCGCGGCTTCAACAGCCAGGAATTATCCGCGCTGATGCAGCGCGCGGAATCCGGCAATCACGATCTGGCCGCCGCCGTGGCGCGCATAGATCAGGCCGAGGCGTCGTTGCGCGTGGCCGGCGCCGCCCTGCTGCCCACGCTCAGCGCCAGCGGCAATGCCTCGCGCAGTTGGTCGCCGCCCAGCACCACGACGACAAGCACCGCCTCCACCCGCGTGCCGGAGCGCACCACCCGCAACAGCTTCAGCACCGGCCTCACCGCCGGCTATCAGGTGGACCTGTTCGGCGGCAACCGCGCCAGTTCCGATGCCGCCGCCGCCAGGCTGGCCGCCAGCCGATTTGATCGCGAGACGGTGCGCCTCACCCTGCATTCGACCCTGGCTTCGTCGTTCTTCCAATTGCTGTCGCTGCGCGACCGCATCCGGCTGGCCGAGGAAACCCTGCGCAATGCCGAGGATGTGTTGAACGTGCTGCAACGCCAGCAGCAGCTTGGCGTGGCCTCCGATCTGGAAGTGGCGCAGCAGCGCAACAGCGTTGCCACCCAGCGCGCCAGCATTCCCACTTTGCGCCAGAGCGAATACGAAACCCTTACCGCCATCGCGCTGCTGCTGGGCGCGCCGCCGCAGGGCTTCCGCGTGCAGAGCCGCAGCCTGAACGATCTTGTTCTGCCGCAGCCGCGCGCCGGCCTGCCCT
>JAYSEE010000352.1:0-2929 GCA_041914045.1 Ferrovibrio sp.
GCTCTTCCTCGGTCTTGCCCACGCTGGCGACTTCCGGCCAAGTGTAGACCACGCCGGGAATGGCGTCGTAATTGATATGCGGCTTCTGGCCGGCCAGCATTTCCGCAAGCACCGCGCCCTCTTCCTCGGCCTTATGCGCCAGCATGGCGCCGCGGATGCAGTCGCCGATGGCATAGACGCCCGGCGCGCTGGTGGCGAAATGATCGTCCACCTTGATGCGGCCGCGCTCGTCCAACTCCACGCCGGCCTTGTCCAGACCGAGGCCCTTGGTGTAGGGCCGGCGGCCGATGGAAACCAGCACCACATCGGCATTGATCTCTTCGGCATCGCCGCCGGCGGCCGGCGACACGGTGAGCGTGACGCCCTTCTTGGAGGCCTTGGCGCCATCGACCTTAGCGGCAGTAACCTTGGTGCCGAGCTTAAACTTCATGCCCTGCTTGGCCAGCACGCGCTGCATCTGCTTGGAAACTTCGCCGTCATTGGTGGGCAGAATGCGGTCGAGGAATTCCACCACCGTCACGTCCGCGCCCAAACGGCCCCAGACCGAACCGAGCTCGAGGCCGATCACGCCGCCGCCGATCACCACCATGGTCTTCGGCACGGCCGCCAGCTTCAACGCGCCGGTGGAGGAAACCACCTTGTCTTCATCAATATCAATGCCGGGCAGCGGGGTTACTTCGGAGCCCGGCGCCAGGATGATGTGCTTGGCGCTCAGCGTATCCTCGCCGACCTGCACCTTGCCGCCGCCCAGCAGGCTGCCTTCGCCCTTGAAATGCGTGATCTTGTTCTTCTTGAACAGGAACTCGATGCCCTTGTTGGACGAGGTCACCACGCTCTGCTTCTGCGCCATCATCGCCGGCAGATCGAGACCGAGCTTGCCCACGGTAATGCCGTGCTGCGCGAAGCCATGCGCGGCTTCGTGATACAGCTCGGAAGAATGCAGCAGCGCCTTGGAGGGAATGCAGCCCACATTGGTGCAGGTGCCGCCCAGGCCGGCATCCTTCTCGATGCAGGCGACCGTGAAGCCCAGCTGCGCCGCGCGGATGGCGGCGGTGTAGCCGCCGGGGCCGGCGCCGATGACGACGATATCGAAGGCTTGCTCGCTCATCGGATCACACCTCGAACAGCAGACGCTGCGGATCTTCGATGCTTTCCTTCACGCGCACCAGGAAGCTGACCGCCTCGCGGCCGTCGATGATGCGGTGATCGTAGCTCAGCGCCAGATACATCATCGGGCGGATGACCACCTGCCCGCCCACGGCCATCGGACGATCCTGAATCTTGTGCATGCCCAGGATGGCCGATTGCGGCGGGTTGATGATCGGGGTGCTCATCAGCGAGCCGAACACGCCGCCATTGGTGATGCTGAAGCTGCCGCCCTGCAATTCGTCGATGCCGAGCTTGCCGTCGCGGGCGCGCTTGCCCAGGTCGGAGATGGTCTTCTCGATGCCGGCGAAAGACTGCTGATCGGCATCGCGGATCACCGGAACCACCAGGCCGGTGGGCGTGGAAACCGCGCAGCCGATGTTGAAGTAATTCTTGAAGACGATGTCTTCGCCGTCGATCTCGGCATTCACCGCCGGGAATTCCTTCAGCGCCTGCACGCAGGCCTTCACGAAGAAGGACATGAAGCCGAGCCGCACGCCGTGCTTCTTTTCGAAGCCATCGACATATTGCTTGCGGGCGGCCATCAGCGCGCTCATATCCACCTCGTTGAAGGTGGTGAGCATGGCGGCGGTGTTCTGCGCTTCCTTCAAGCGGCGCGCGATCACCTGGCGCAGCTTGGACATGCGCTGGCGCTCTTCGCGATCGGCATTGGCACGCGGGCCCGAAGGCGCGGCCGGCTTGGCGGCCGCCGGGGCCGGGCCGGAAGCCAGCAGAGCAGCCACATCGCCCTTGGTGACGCGGCCATCCTTGCCGGAACCCGATACGCCCGACACGTTGAGATTATTTTCGGCAGCCAGCTTGGCGGCGGCGGGCAGCGGCTGACCGGCGGCCTTGGCAGTGGCAGGCGCGGCAGCAGGAGCCGGAGCAGCAGCGGGAGCCGGGGCCGGCGCGGGAGCGGCAGCCTTGGCGGCGGGCGCGGCGGCCTTGGCTGCACCAGCACCGGCAACAATGGTGGCAAGCAGATCGCCCACCGCCACCGTGGCGCCTTCGGCGGCCAGGATTTCGCCGACGCTGCCGGCTTCCGGCGCGTTCACTTCCACGGTGACCTTGTCGGTCTCGAGTTCCACCAGCAACTGGTCGCGGGCGACGCTGTCGCCGGCCTTCACCGACCATTTGCCGACCGTGGCTTCGGAGATCGATTCGGCCAGCTGCGGCACGCGAATTTCAACAGCCATGTTTCAGTCCTCTGCTTAGTGCATCAAGCGCCGGGGCAATGCGATGTCCGCTCAAGCGGTCAGCGCATCGTCCACCAGCTTAGCCTGCTGCTGATTATGCTTGCTCATCAGGCCGGTGGCGGGCGAAGCCGCTTCCACGCGGCCGGCATAGACCGGGCGCTTGGCCTTCAGGCCGAGTTCGCCCTGCACCTTTTCGAGATAGGGCTCGATGAAGCTCCAGGCGCCCATATTCTTCGGCTCTTCCTGGCACCAGACCACGGTCTTGGCATTCTTGTAGCGGCTCATCTCGGCCACCAATGCCTTGTGCGGGAAAGGATAGAGCTGTTCGACGCGCAGGATCACGGTGTCCTTCAGGCCGCGCTTCTCGCGCTCCTCGAACAAGTCGTAATAGACCTTGCCGGTGCAGACGACGATGCGCTTGATCTTGTCGTCCGGCGCCGGCTGCTTGTCGTCCCACAGCACGCGATGGAAGGTGGTGCCCGGGCCCATTTCGCTGAGCTTGGATACCGCCAGCTTGTGGCGCAGCAGCGATTTCGGCGTCATCAGGATCAGCGGCTTGCGGAACTTGCGATGCATCTGCCGGCGCA
>JAYSEE010000353.1:0-2916 GCA_041914045.1 Ferrovibrio sp.
ATCCGGTGATGATCAAGGCGTCCGCCGGCGGCGGCGGCAAGGGCATGCGCATCGCGCGTTCGGATGCGGAAGTGGAGCAGGGCTTCTCGTCCGCCACCAACGAAGCGAAGAATTCCTTCGGCGACGATCGCGTGTTCATCGAGAAATACGTGGAGGAGCCGCGCCATATCGAGATTCAGGTGCTGGGCGACAAGCACGGCAACGTGATCTATCTCGGCGAACGCGAATGCTCGATCCAGCGCCGCCATCAGAAGGTGGTGGAAGAAGCGCCGTCGCCGTTCCTGGATGCCCGCACCCGCAAGGCGATGGGCGAGCAGGCGGTGGCGCTCTCCAAGACCGTGGGTTACGACAGCGCCGGCACGGTGGAATTCATCGTCGGGCCCGACAAGAAATTCTACTTCCTGGAAATGAATACGCGTTTGCAGGTGGAGCATCCGGTGACGGAACTCATCACCGGCATCGACCTCGTGGAGCAGATGATCCGCGTGGCGGCCGGCGAGAAGCTGACCATCGCGCAGAAGGATGTGAAGCTGAATGGCTGGGCCATCGAGGCGCGCATCTATGCCGAAGATCCCTATCGCGGCTTCCTGCCCAGCACCGGCCGCCTGGTGCGTTGGAGCACGGCGGCTGAATCCGCCGCCATCCGCAACGATACCGGCGTGGTGGAAGGCAGCGAGATCAGCATGTTCTACGATCCGATGATCTCCAAGCTGTGCGGCTATGGCAAAACCCGCGAGGAAGCCACCGAGGCTTTGGCGGCGGCGCTGGACGAAACCTGGATCAGCGGCATCGGCCATAACGTCAATTTCCTCTCGGCCGTTTTGGCGCATCCGCGCTTTGTCGCCGGCAAGCTCTCCACCAATTTCATCGCCGAGGAATGGCCGGCCGGTTTCGCCGGCGCAGAATTGCCGCCGGCGCGGCGCAACGGATTGATCGCTGCTGCCGTGCTGCTGCAATTGCGCGCCGAGCGCCGCGCCAGCCATATCAGCGGCAAGCTCGGCCTGCCCGAAAAGCTGACGCCCGAGGAATGGGTGGTGGCTTTAGGGCGTGAGGAGCATGCCGCCGCCATCGTGGAAACCGCCGGCGGCATCGACGTGAAGCTGGACGGCAAAGGCAAGGCCATTAAGGTGCGCACCGATTGGCGGCCCGGCGATGCCTTCCTGCGCGCCGAGATTGATGGCGTGCCGCTGGTGGCGCGTGTGGCCGCCCGCATGGAAGGCTTCCGCATCACTCATGGCGGCGCGGAGCTGGATGTGGCTGTGCGCACGCCGCGCGCGGCCGAGCTGGCCCGGTTGATGCCCGAGAAGGTGCCGCCGGACATGTCGAAATTCCTGCTCTGCCCGATGCCGGGCCTGGTGGTTTCGATCAATGTGGCGGAAGGCGAGCCGGTGAAGGCCGGTCAGGCCTTGGCCGTGGTGGAAGCCATGAAGATGGAAAACGTGCTGCGCGCCGAACGCGATGGCACCGTGCGCAAGATCAACGCCAAGAAAGGCGACAGCCTGGCGGTGGATCAGGTGATCCTGGAATTCGCCTGAACAGGTACTATTTCATCGTTCCCCAAATCGTCACCCTCCGGCTTGACCGGAGGGTCCATGCCTGATGCAGCAAGGCTGCTTAGCGATGGATGCCCGTAACAAGTACGGGCATGACGGATAGGGATGCATCTGCTGCGTTTTCTTCAGCCCTTCAATACGGCCGCAACCACCTTGGCGATCGGCGTGGTCGGGCGTCCGATCAGCTTCGACAGCGTATGGCTGCCATCGAACAGGCCGCCCTTGGATGTGCCGGTATCGGAATCCGCCAGCAAGGCCGCGAAGGCTTCCGGCAGGCCGACGCTTTTCAGGATATCGGCATAGGCCGCTTCCGGCAGGTTGTTGTAGCCGATGCTCTTGCCGGTCTGCTTGGACACTTCGGCGGCGAGATCGGCCATGGTGAAGGCGTCGTCGCCAGCCAGTTCGTAAATCTTGTTTTCATGCCCGCTGCCAGTCAGCACGGCCGCTGCGGCTTCAGCGTAATCCTCGCGGGTGGCGGCCGAAATCTTGCCCTCGCCGGCCGAGCCGACAATGCCGCCATTGGGCACCGCGCCGGCAATCGCGGCGGTGTAATTCTCGCCATACCAGCCGTTGCGCAGGATGGCATAGGCAATCCCCGAGGCTTTCAGCGCGGCTTCAGTGGCGCGATGCTCCGCCGCCAGGCCGAGCGACGAGCTATCGGCATGCAGGATGCTGGTATAGGCGATCAGCTTCACGCCGGCCTGCTTGGCGGCAGCGATCACATTGGCATGCTGCGGCGCGCGCTGGCCGATTTCCGACGAGGAGATCAGCAGCAGCTTGTCCACGCCCTTCAGCGCGGCGGCCAACTGGTCGGGCTTGGTATAGTCGGCGGCGCGGGCGCTCACGCCCAGATCGGCGGCCTTGGCCGGATCGCGCACCAGGGCGACGATTTCAGCCGCCGGCAGCTTGGCCTTCAGCTTGGCGATCACGATGCGGCCCAACTGGCCGGTGGCTCCGGTAACGGCAATGGTCATGGGAAAGGCCCTCTGGTTAAGCGCCCTCTTGTTTAGGGCGGGAGCCTTGCCATATAACGATAGCAGTTACTTTTGGAAGGTACCTACATAAAAGTAAGTATAGGAAGGCAAGCCATGACCAGCATTGATATGGCGGAATATCAAGGAAAAACCCTTTCGGATTATTTGCACCAGGGCGATCTCCGGGGCAATCTGATGGCCGTGGACTGCCCCTCGCGCGAGGTGCTGAAGCATCTGACCAGCCGCTGGGGCGTGTTGGTGTTGATCGCGCTGCAAGCCGGCACGCACCGTTATAGCGACCTGCGCCGCAAGATCGGCGGGGTGAGCGAACGCATGCTGATCCAGACCCTGCAATGGCTGGAACAGGACGGCATGGTGCTGCGCTACGC
>JAYSEE010000354.1:0-2875 GCA_041914045.1 Ferrovibrio sp.
AGATTCGCGCCGAGGCCGACAATCCGCGCGGCGATGTCTGGTGGGGCGGGCCGAGCGATTCGCATTTGCAGGCCGCCGAACTGGGCCTGCTGCAGGAATACCGTTCGCCCACCCTGCCCAAGCTGCATCCCTGGGCGCAGCGCGCCGCCGAGCTTTCCGGCTATCGCAGCGTGGGCATCTATGCCGGCACGTTGGGTTTGGTGTGGAACACCGAGGCGCTGGCCAAGCGCAAACTGCCCGCGCCGCGCTGCTGGTCGGATATGGTGAAGCCGGCCTATCGCGAAGAAGTGCAGATGTCGAACCCGACCACCTCGGGCACTTCCTATGTGATGCTGGCAAGCCTGATCCAGATCATGGGCGAGGAACCCGCCTTCGCCTATCTGAAGCAGCTGCATGCCAATATCAATCAGTATCCGCGCTCCGGCGCGGCGCCGATGGCCAATGTGGTGCGCGGCGAATCCGTGCTGGCGATCACCTGGATGTTTGCCGCCGTGGCCGAAGCCCAGCTTGGCGCGCCGGTCACTTCCGTGGCGCCCTGCGAGGGCACCGGCTACGAGATCGGCTCGATGTCGCTGATCAAGGGCGGCCGCAATCCGGAGAATGCGCGCAAATGGTATGAATTCGCGCTCACGCCGGCTGCCCAGGCCACCGGCGTAAAAGCCAAGAGCTATCAGATTCCCAGCAATGTGGATGCGCCGATTCCGCCGAATACGCCGAAGCTGGAGGAAGTGAAGCTGATCAATTACGATTTCGCCAAATTCGGCCAGGCATCGGAGCGCAAGCGCATCCTCGAACGCTGGGAGCGCGAAATCGCCAGCCTGCCGAAATGAGCAAAAGTTCAAAATAAAAAACGGAGGAAACCATGCCCAAGCATCTACTCTCGGCCTTAGCCCTCGCGGGCCTGGCGGCTTTTTCCGCGCCCCAGGCCCGCGCGCAATCGGCCGGCGAACTCACCGTCTATTGCAGCGCGCTGATCGACTGGTGCCAGTTGATGGCCAATGAATTCGAGAAGAAAAGCGGCGTCAAGGTGACGATGACGCAGAAGGGCTCGGGCGAGACCTTCGCGCAGATTCGCGCCGAGGCCAGCAATCCAAAGGGCGACATCTGGTGGGGCGGCACCGGCGACCCGCATCTGCAAATGGCCGAATTGAACCTGAGCGAAGAATATCGCTCGCCGCAATTGGCCAAGCTGCATCCCTGGGCGCGCCAGCAGGCCGAACAATCGAAATACCGCACGGTGGGCATTTATGCCGGCCTGTTGGGTTTCGCCTACAACACGGAATTGCTGGCGAAGAAGAAAGCGCAGCCGCCGGCCTGCTGGAAGGATTTGCTGAAGCCGGAATTCAAGGATGAAATCCAGATTTCGAATCCGGCTTCTTCCGGCACCGCCTATACCGCGATTGCCACCCTGGTGCAGTTGATGGGCGAAGACCCGGCCTTCGCTTATCTGAAGCAGCTGCATGCCAGCGTGAACCAATATACCCGCTCCGGCCCAGCGCCATCGCGCAACACCGCACGCGGCGAAACCATGATCGGCGTGATGTTCCTGCATGATGCCGTTGCCGAAGCCGTGGAAGGCTTCCCCGTTGCGGTGCAGGCGCCTTGCGAGGGCACCGGCTATGAGATCGGCTCGATGTCGATCATCAAAGGCGCGCGCAATCTGGAGAATGCCAAGAAATGGTATGAATTCGCCTTGTCTTCGGAAGGCCAGGCGTTGGCCGTGCGCGGCAAGTCGTATCAGGTGCCGTCCAACCCGGAAACGCCGCTGCCGCCCAAGGCGCCGCGCCTGGAAGCCACCAAGCTGATCAATTACGACTTCGCGAAATACGGCACGGCCACCGAACGCAAGCGGTTGATCGACCGCTGGCAAGCGGAAGTCGGCAGTCAAGCTAAGTAATACGGCAACGCAAAGGAGCCATCGCGCATGTCGCAGTCCGGTCCGGCCTCGGTCGAGTTCCGCCAGGTGTCGAAGCGTTATGGCGAGGTTGCGGCAGTGAATGCCGTATCCTTCACCATCGCGCCCGGCACGCTGGTGACCCTGCTGGGGCCATCGGGCTGCGGCAAGACCACCACCTTGCGCCTCATCGCCGGCTTGGAAATGGCAACCACCGGCCAGATCCTGATCGGCGGCGAGGATGTGACGCAGCTTTCGGCGGCCGAGCGCGGCGTCAGCATGGTGTTTCAATCCTATGCGCTGTTTCCGCATATGAATGTGCTGGAAAACGCCGCTTACGGGCCGACAGTGAGCGGCCTGCCGCGCAAGCAAGCCGAGGCGATGGCGGCCGAGAAGCTGGCCCTTATGGGTTTGAGCGGCTTCGAAAAACGGTTGCCATCCGAACTTTCCGGCGGCCAGCAGCAGCGCGTGGCCGTGGCGCGCGCCCTGGTGCTGGAACCGCGCGTACTGTTGTTCGACGAACCATTGAGCAATCTGGACGCCAAGCTGCGCCGCAGGGTGCGCGAGGATATCCGCGATCTGCAACAGCGATTGAACCTCACCGTCGCCTACGTGACCCATGACCAGGAAGAAGCCCTGGCGGTTTCCGACCGCATCATCGTGATGTCGAATGCCGCCATCGCTCAGGACGGCACGCCGCGCGATTTGTATGAGCAGCCAAGCAGCCTGTTCGTTGCCGATTTCATTGGCGATTCCAATATCGTGGATGCGGAAATCACCGGCATCGTTGACGGCTTGGCCGATATCTTGCTTTGCGGCCTATCGCTGAGATTGCCGCAACGCAGCCTCAACAAAAACGGCCCGGCGAAACTCGCCATCCGCCCGGAAGCCATAACCATCAACGACCCGGCATCCGCCGGCCTAGATGGCGAAATCGTGAAAGCCGCTTATCTCGGCAGCCATATGGAATACGGCATCCAC
>JAYSEE010000355.1:0-2869 GCA_041914045.1 Ferrovibrio sp.
GAATCCGGCAATTCGACATTCAGCCGGAAACCGCGCAGCGATTGCGCCGCGTGGCGCAGCGCGGCTTGAACGAGATCGGTCAGATCGATGCTTTCGGCCTTCGGCAGCAGATTGCCGGCGCGGATTTGCGACAGGTCGAGCAGCTTGGCGAAACTGGAATCCAGCTTTTCGCCTTGCTCGCGAATGCTGGTCAGCAATTCCTTGCGTTCGGCCTCGCCGCACAGCGCGCCGAATTCTTCCAGCGTGGATGCCGCGCCCACGATGGCGGCGAGCGGCGTGCGCAGATCGTGGCTGATCGCATCCACCACGGCCTCGCGCAGCCGTTGCGCGCGATGCTCCACGCGGCTGTCTTCCATCGCGGCCGCCAGCTTGCCGCGCTGGATCGCCGAGGCGGCCTGATCCAGCAGGGCGGCCAGGAAAGCATCGCCGGTTCTGCCGGCATCGCGTATGGCCAGCATGCCCAGCGGTGCGCCGCCTTGCAGCAGCAGGTGAAAGCGCCAGCCTTCGGCATCGTCTAGGCGACTGCCATTTTGTCGGGCCTGCCATTGCTGTTGTATTTGCATATCGTCGGGGTGCTCGGTTCCGGCCGCAGCTTGCAGGACCAAACGCTCCGCATCGGCCAGATAGAGGGCGGCCGAACCGTTGCCGCTTGCCTCGGCCACGATCGCGCCGCCGATCGCTTGCAGATCGGCGGCATCCGCCAGCCGCCGGCTCAGGCGTTGCAGGCGAGCCATGTCGTCGGCGCGGCGGCGCGCCGCCATGGCCTGCTTGCGGGCGAAATCCGCCATCTGACTGATCCAGATGCCGACCAGTGCGAAGATCGCCATGTCGATCAATTCGTTCGGATCTTCGACGCGGAAATTCGGCACCGGCGCGTAGAAGAAGAAACTCGTGGTGGCCAAGGTGAGCAGCACGGCCAGCACCGAAGCGGCCATGCCCCAGACGATGGCGCAGATCACCACGGCGGGCAGGAAAATCGCTGAAACATGCTGCAGGTCCAACCAGGCATCCAGGGCCTGAGCAAGCAGGCCGGAGCAACCGATCAACAATACGCACCAAAGGCTGGCCCGCGCATTCAGGCTGGCACGGCCCGGGGCCGAAGCGCTCCATTCCGAGCCATAGAGGAAATCCACCGCCCGCAGCAGCATGGCCGGGTATCCGCCCTAAACAAACCGTTACCGGCGATAGTGCTGGAAACCGGGCCAACCGCAAGAGGCCGCCTGGATATTTCGACCTATGTCTTACCCGCCGGCATGCCGCGTATATGGAGAATTTATGCGGTTAGACGTTATGCCTTAGCCATGCTGGCGCAGCATACGGGCCAGCGTTCTAGGGAGCGGCAAGCAGAATAACTGCGTTGCGCAAGGGAAAGGCAAGGCCATGGCCGATATAGCTGTCAATGCCGGCAAAAGCGGTGCGATCGTTTCGCCCGCCGAAGAGCGCAAGGTGATTTTCGCCTCGTCGCTCGGCACCGTGTTCGAATGGTACGATTTCTACCTCTACGCAACTTTGGCGCCATTTTTCGCCAGCCTGTTCTTTCCGCCGGGCAATGAAACCGCGGCCCTGCTGTCGGCTTTCGCCACTTATGCGGCCGGCTTCCTGGTGCGGCCTTTCGGGGCCATCGTGTTCGGCCATATCGGCGATCTCGTCGGCCGTAAATACACCTTCCTGGTCACCATCCTGGTGATGGGTTTCTCCACCTTCGGCGTGGGCCTGCTGCCCACCTTCGCCTCCATCGGCTGGGCCGCGCCGGCCTTGCTGGTGATCCTGCGCCTGTTGCAGGGCCTGGCGCTGGGCGGCGAATATGGCGGCGCCGCCACCTATGTGGCCGAGCATGCGCCGCAGGATGGCCGCGGCTATGCCACCAGTTGGATCCAGACCACGGCCACTTTGGGCTTCTTCCTGTCGCTGGCGGTGATCGGCATCTGCCGCATCTCCATCGATCCCAAGGTCTTCGCCGATTGGGGCTGGCGCCTGCCGTTCCTGGTGTCGCTGGTTCTGCTCGCCTTCTCGGTTTATATCCGCATGAAGCTGAATGAATCGCCGGTCTTCAAGCGGATGAAGGAAGAGGGGCGCGGTTCCGACCATCCGATCCGCGACAGCTTCTTCCGCTATCCCAACAACAAGTTCGTGCTGCTGGCGCTGCTGGGCGCCACCGCGGGCCAGGGCGTGGTGTGGTATACCGGGCAATTCTATGCCCTGTTCTTCCTCACCATCACGCTGAAAGTGGATTACCTCACCGCCTATCAGTTGATCGCGCTTTCGCTGCTGCTGGGCACGCCGTTCTTCATCGTGTTCGGCAAGCTGTCGGACAGGATCGGGCGGCTGAAGATCATTCTGGCGGGCTGCCTGCTCGCGGCCTTGACGTATTTCCCGCTCTTCGGGGCGCTGACCCATTACGTCAATCCCGATCTGGAAGCCTTCCAGAGCCGCACGGAGATCACCGTCACCGCGCCGGCCGATCAGTGCAACTTCCACATCTTCGTCGGCCCGTGGTCGAAATTCACCGATTGCGACCGCGCGAAGGATTATCTGACCAAGCTCGGCCTGTCCTTCAAGACCGTCGATGCGCCGGCCGGCACGCCCGCCAGCGTGAAGATCGGCGACAAGTTGATCCCGATGGATGGCTGGGTGCAGAACAAGGTTGCGGGCCAGGTGGATGCCGCGCTGGCGGCGGGCGGCTATCCGAAGGCCGCCGATCCGGCCAAGATCAATTGGGGCATGACCCTGCTGATCCTGTTCGTCATGCTGATCTACGTCACCATGGTGTACGGCCCGATCGCCGCCTTCCTGGTCGAGATGTTCCCGGTGAATATCCGCTACACCTCGATGTCGCTGCCCTATCACATCGGCAATGGCTGGTTCGGCG
>JAYSEE010000356.1:0-2857 GCA_041914045.1 Ferrovibrio sp.
AGCCCTGCCATTCATTGGGATCGACGCCGCAATGTTCCAGCACCTTGCGATGCACCATGCCGGAACCGAGGATTTCCAGCCAATCGTCGCCCTCGCCCACGCGCAGCACGCCGCCATCGCGCGAGCAATTGATATCCACTTCCGCCGAAGGTTCGGTGAAGGGGAAATAGCTGGGGCGGAAGCGCATCTTCACCTTGTCGGTCTCGAAGAAGGCCTTGCAGAATTCCACCAGCACGCCCTTGAGATGGCCCATATGGATGTTGCGGTCGATCACCAGACCTTCGATCTGATGGAACATGGGCGTATGCGTCATGTCATAGTCGGAGCGATAGGTGCGGCCCGGCACCACGATGCGATGCGGCGGCTGCGCCGAACGCATGGTGCGGATCTGCACCGGCGAGGTATGGGTGCGCAGCACCATCTGCTCGCCATCGGCGCGCGGCGGCAGATAGAAAGTGTCCTGCATCTGCCGCGCAGGATGCGCCGGCGGAATGTTCAGCGCCGTGAAGTTATGGAAGTCGTCTTCGATATCCGGGCCTTCCGCGATGGTGAAGCCCATGGCGGCGAAGATTTCGGTGATCTCGTCGATCACCTGGCCGATCGGATGGACGCGGCCCTGGCTTTCCGCGCCATCCGGCAGCGGCAGGGTCATGTCCTGCTTCTCGGCGGCCAGACGCGCGTTGATCGCGGCATCTTCCAGCGCGCCGCGCTTGGCGTCCAATGCGCCGGAAAGCCGCTCCTTGATTTCGTTGAGCTGCGCCGCGCGCTGCTTGCGCGCCTCGGGTTCCAGACCGCCCAATTCCTTCAGGGCGGCGCTGAGCCAGCCCTTCTTGCCCAGCGCATCCAGCCGCGCCTGTTCCAACGCCTCGGGCTTGTCGGCCTGGGCGATGGCGCGCTCGGAAGCCTGCGCCTGCGCTACGATATCGGTCATCTAAAGAAGCCTCTGGAGGGGATGAAACAAACGCCGCATGAAACAGACACCGCATGAAACAGACAAAGGGGGCCGTTGGCTGACGGCCCCCTTCGCAAGCAATCGCTAAAGACTGATTTCGCGCGCCGCTCAGGCTGCCTCGGCCGGCAGCGCGGCCTTGGCCTGCGCCACCAGGGCGGAGAAGGCCTCGGGCTGGGTGACGGCGAGATCGGCGAGCACCTTGCGGTCCACCTCAACGCCGGCCAGCTTGAGGCCGTTCATAAATCGGCCATAGGTGAGGCCTTCCTCGCGCACGGCGGCGTTGATGCGCTGGATCCACAGCGCGCGGAAATTCCGCTTGCGGGCGCGGCGGTCGCGATACGCGTAACGCAGGCCCTTCTCCACCTTCTCGATGGCGGCGCGGAAGGCATTATTGCCGCGGCCGCGATAACCCTTCGCGGCCTTGATGATCTTCTTGTGTTTGGCGTGGGCGGTAACGCCGCGCTTGACTCGTGCCATTGCGGTCTACTCCCTCAACCTGCCAGCCAGTATTTCTTGATCTTGCGCGCATCGCCCTCGAACACCAGGGTCGTGCCACGGTGATCGCGGATCTGCTTCGGGGTGCGCTTGATCATGCCGTGGCGCTTGCCCGCCTGGGCACTTTTCACTTTGCCGGAGGCGGTAAGCTTGAAACGCTTCTTCGCCCCGCTCTTGGTCTTCAACTTGGGCATTTTGCGATAACCTCCATGAGGAGTAAGTTGCATTCTAGGCAGACACGGCAGCCCTTTCAGCCGGAACGCCCGATAGAGGCGCAGGTTCTAACGGCCAAAAGCCGCAAATGCAACTGCCTGAATGGCGCGGCGCGGACCGGACCCTTGCCGGCTTTTCGGCCGGGCCGGCCGGTTTGATCAATGCGCCGCCTGCGAGCGCCCGTCAGGCTGGAAAATATAGGAATTAAATCCAGAACAGATGACTTGAGCGAGTCGATGTTCCGCATCAGGAGGAATCCCGCTCATTTGCCGCTAATAATAGCAGCCAATAAAAGCGGCATTCCTGCCATTGGCAAATTTTCTCGCAAATAATCAATTTTTCTCAAATACTTAAATTGCCGCCCGTGACAAAAATGTCACGCTGAAATTTCGCACTTGCAAAAGCCGAAAGGGTGGGTACTATCCCCGAGTTCGCGGCTCCCCCGCCGGGAAAAATCCGCACTCGCCCTGAACTTAACGATCCGTCGAACAGGGCCGGATTTCGAAATAGTCACTCGTTTCGTCTGGTCGCCGCCGGCGCCGGGATGGGGTGGCATTCTCCGGTGGGGCTCCGTGTTGTGAAATGATAGTCGGACGATGTTGAACGCCTCTTTCTCTCAGCTTGATTTGGTGGAACCCATTCAGCGCGCGTTGGCCGCCGAAAAGCATCAGGCGCCCACCACCATCCAAGCCAAAGCCATTCCGCACCTTCTGCAGGGCCGCGACCTGCTGGGCCAGGCCGAAGCCGGCGCCGGCAAGACCGTCGCTTTCACTTTGCCGATCCTGCAGCATCTGTCCATCGACCGTCACCCGGCCGGCGCGCGCAAGGCGCGTGCCCTGGTGCTGACGCCGGCGCGCGAGCGCGTGCAGCATATCCATGAGAGCTTCCGCGCCTATGGCCGCTTTGTGCGGCTGAGCCAGGCCACCGTTTACGAAGGCCCGGGCAAGGCTGCCCAGGCGCAGGCCCTGGCGCGCGGCATTGATATCGTGATCGGCACGCCCGGCCGCGTGGTGGAGCTGATCAATGCCGGCCAGCTGGAGCTGAACAAGCTTGAGATCCTGGTGCTGGACGAAGCCGACCGCATGCTCGATCTCGGCCTCACCGCCGAGCTGAAGGCGATCTTCGAGGCGGCGCCCACCGAGCGCCAGACCATCGTGTTCGCCACCACCCTGCCCGCCGAAATCAAGCAGCTGGCCG
>JAYSEE010000357.1:0-2810 GCA_041914045.1 Ferrovibrio sp.
GCACCATTTCTTGAATCTTGGGTAGTAGTCGGGATCGAAGCGGTCGCAGCTTTGCCGCAAAGCAGCATGGAAGCTGTCGCGATCCTCGGCCACCGCCGGATCGGAGAATGGACGCGTCGGGGTGAGATCGGCGCCGCCGCCGAACCAGCCGCGACGGGTGACGATGAAGCGGGTATTCATATGCACGGCGGGCACCTTCGGCGAGCGCATATGCGCCACCAGCGAGATGCCGCTGGCCCAGAAGCGTCCATCTTCCGCCGCGCCGGGAATCTGTTTGCGGAAGTCGGCGCTGAATTCGCCGAACACGGTGGAGACATTCACGCCCACCTTTTCGAATACACGGCCATGCATCAGGCTCATCACGCCGCCGCCGCCATCATGTTTCGCGGCATCTTGCTGCTCCGCATCCGGCGTTGCGGCCTGCTCAGGCGTTGCGCCGCGCTGCCATGTTTTGCGTTGGAAACGGCCGGCCGGCGCATCGCCGCCGGCTTCGTCTTCGATGGCTTCGAAAGCGGCGCAGATGCGGTCGCGCAGACTTTCAAACCAGATCCGGGCGCGCTCTTTGCGGGCAGCCATCTCGGCATCGCCTGGGACGGCAGCAGGAGCATTGCCAGACATGCTGTCGAGGGGGGCGCCGGCGGGCTTGGCGGGGGACGCGGGCAGGGTGGGGGTAGACATATATATAGTGTCTCCGGTTCTGGAGGGGATCAGGCGCCCCGATCGGCAACCGAAGCGGCGGCGGCCGAAGCGGCGGCAGGGAAACCGCCAGTCTGCCGCAGCGCTTCGCCAAGCACCATGGCGGCGGCGGCGGCGACATTGATCGAACGCAGGCCAGGCTGGATCGGGATGACCAGCCGGGCATCGGCGGCATCATGCACATAATCCGGCGCGCCCTTGCTTTCCCGGCCCATCAGCACGGTATCGCCGGGCTGAAAGCGGAATTCATGGTAGATTTGCGCCGCTTTAGTGGTCATCAGCAGCAGGCGGCCGGGCGGCCTTTCGGCCAGGAAATCCTGCCAGCTGGCATGGCGGTGGATTTCCGCATGTTCCAGGTAATCCATGGCGCTGCGTTTGACCGCCGCCACCGAGAATGGGAAGCCGCAGGGCTCGATTACATGGACGGGGATGCCCAGGCAGGCGCCCAGCCGCAGCTGGGTGCCCAGATTGGGCGGGATATCGGGTTCGAACAGGGCTAATCGCATGGTCCTGGAATGTGCCGTCAAATCGCCGTTAATCAAGCGGTTTTCCGCGCTTGGCCGCCCTGCGGCAACCTGTCGCAGCAAATCCCCGAAATGCTGGACATGCGGCATAGATAGTGAGAAATAAACGGGCCTTGTTAGAAAGTTAGACATCTGAGGGACCAATGGCAGGGACTGCGCCCCACTCCCAGGCCGGCAATGCCGCGCCGACCCGTCGCGATTTCATCGTGATAACGGCTTCGGCCTTCGGCGCCGTCGGCGCTGCAGCCGCTCTGTGGCCTTTCGTGCACCAGATGAATCCTTCGGCCGACGTGCTGGCGCTGTCCAGCACCGAGCTCGATCTCGCGCATATCCCGGCGGGCCAGTCGGTCACCGTGCTGTGGCGCGGCAAGCCGGTTTTCGTGCGCCATCGCACGGCGGCCGAGATTGATCAGGCGAAGAAGGACGACGCCGCCGCCTTGCCCGATCCCGCCAAGGACGAAACCCGCGTCAAGAAGCCGGAATGGCTGGTGATGATGGGCGTCTGCACCCATCTGGGCTGCGTGCCGCTCGGCCAGAAGGGCGATTTCGGCGGCTGGTTCTGCCCCTGCCACGGTTCGCATTACGATACGTCGGGCCGCATCCGCAAAGGCCCCGCGCCGGCGAATCTGCCGATCCCGGAATATACCTTCCTCTCTGATACTCGCATCCGCATCGGCTGAGGGCAGAAATCATGGCAAACAACAACGCCCCCACCTCCGGCTTTTTCGCCAACCCGGTCGTCAAGTGGATCGAATACCGCCTGCCGGTCTTCTCCACGCTCGATCACATGGTCGGCACCCAGTATCCCACGCCGAAGAACCTGAACTATTGGTGGAATTTCGGCTCGCTGGCCGGCCTCTGCCTGGTGGTGCAGCTTCTCACCGGCATCGTGCTGGTGATGCATTACACCCCGCATACCGCGATGGCTTTCGACTCGGTCGAGCACATCATGCGCGATGTGAATTACGGCTGGCTGCTGCGCTATATCCACGCCAACGGCGCCTCGATGTTCTTCATCGTGGTCTATATCCATATCTTCCGCGGCCTGTATTTCGGCTCCTACAAGAGCCCGCGCGAGCTGCTGTGGTTCCTTGGCGTCATCATCCTGCTGCTGATGATGGCCACCGCGTTCATGGGCTATGTGCTGCCCTGGGGCCAGATGAGCTTCTGGGGCGCCACCGTGATCACCAATCTGTTCTCGGCCATCCCAGTGGTGGGCGAGCATGTGGTGACCTGGCTGTGGGGCGGCTTCGCCGTCGACAATCCCACGCTGAACCGCTTCTTCAGCCTGCATTATCTGCTGCCCTTCGTGATCGTGGGCGTGGTGATCCTGCATGTGCTGGCGCTGCATCAGTTCGGCTCCAACAACCCGCTGGGCATCGACGTGAAGGGTCCGCAGGACACCATCCCCTTCCATCCTTACTACACGGTGAAGGATGCGGTGGGCGTCGGCTTCTTCCTGCTGTTCTTCAGCTTCTTCATCTTCTATGCGCCCAACTATCTCGGCCATCCGGACAACTACATCCCGGCCAATCCGCTGGTGACGCCGGCGCATATCGTGCCGGAATGGTACTTCCTGCCGTTCTACGC
>JAYSEE010000358.1:0-2806 GCA_041914045.1 Ferrovibrio sp.
GGCCACGATGCGACGATACAGATCGGCGTTATGGCCGCGATTCATCGCTTTCAGGATGGCATCCGAACCCGATTGTATCGGCAGATGCAGAAACGGCATCAGGCTGGGCAATTCGCCATGGACGGCGATCAGATCGGCATCCATCTCGCGCGGATGCGACGTGGTGTAGCGCCAGCGCAATCCGGGATGCTTGGCATCGAAGCGATCCGACAAGGCGCGCAGCAGGCGGGCCAGCGACCAGGCGGCGCCATCCGGGCCCTCGCCGTGATAGGCATTCACATTCTGGCCCAGCAGCACGATTTCGCGCGCGCCGCTTTCCAGCAGGCGTTCGGCCTCGGCGATGATTGCTGCTGCTGGCCGCGAATATTCCGCGCCGCGGGTGTAAGGCACCACGCAGAAGGTGCAGAATTTATCGCAGCCCTCCTGGATCGCCAGGAAAGCCACCGGGCCGGGCGGGGTCGCCAGGGCTTCCGGCAGATGATCGAATTTCGATTCCGGCGGAAAAGCCGTATCGAGCACACCCAGTCCCCGGCGCGGCCTATGCTGACGCCGGCTATCGCGTTTGCGCTGCGCCTGGGCCAGCAATTCCGGCAGGCGATGATACGCCTGCGGGCCAACCACCATATCCACGAAGGGCGCGCGTTTGAGGATTTCCTCGCCCTCGGCCTGGGCCACGCAGCCCGCCACCGCGATGGTGAGATCGGCGCCGGCTTCCTTGCGCTGGCGCCAATGGCCGAGTTCGGAAAACACCTTCTCGGCTGCCTTCTCGCGGATATGGCAGGTGTTGAGGATCACCATGTCGGCGTCGTCGGGCGAATCGGTCTTGGCGTATCCGAGCGGGGCCAGCACGTCCGCCATCCGGGCGGAATCGTATACATTCATCTGGCAACCGTATGTTTTAATGTAGAGTTTTCTAGCCAAGAGCTTTGTGGGCCGGGCGCGAACCGCGGCGAATCTCCCGAAAGATTGATAACGTCGCCAGAGTAGCACCCAGCCCGGCGCAGTCAAGCACAGCCTGCAACCGCGCCGGAATGGCATAAATAATTCATGGAGTTAATCCGCCGACTCGATGGCGTCAGGCGGCCTCGTTGCCCTCGCCTGGGCCATTCTCGTCGACGCCATTCTCGTCGATGGCCGGCAATTCCTCCGGCCCGAGGCGGGATTTCGGCAGGCTGCGCGGCCCGGGCTCGCGGCCGGCATTGATATCCGACAGGCCCTCGATCACCACCTGATGGCAATAGGCGGCCATTTCCTTGCGCGAAGCGAAATCCTCGATGCTGATCGGATGATGGAATTCGATCACCGCTTCGGCCGGCCCGGCCTTGAGATAGCGCCACAGATGCGGCAGCAGATCCTCGTCGCCCAGCCAGGCGAACATCGGCATCCAGCGCCGCCCCACCGGCATATGATTGAGTTTGGCATAGCCGACGCTGACCGGCTGCACCACCAGCGGCTTGCCGTTCACCGGCCGCTCGGCGGCGGCGAAGAAAGCCGACTTGAACGGCAGCACGCGCAAGCCGTCCGACGACGTGCCTTCCGGGAACAGGATCAGATTGTCGCCGGCGCTGAGCCGCTCGCGCATTTCATCGCGATGCTCCGCCGTGCGCTGGCGGGCATTGCGATCCACGAACACCGTGCGCTGCAAACGCGCCAGCAGACCGAAGAACGGCCAGGTTTCCACTTCGCTCTTGGCGATGAAGCTGACCGGCAGCGGCATCGACAGCACGACGATATCGAGCCACGAGATATGGTTGATCACGAACAGCACCGGGCCATCCTGATGCGGCCGGCCATGCACATGCACTTTCAGCCGCAGCATCCAGGCCACCCCGCGATGATACAGGGTGGGCAGCCAGCGCCGGCCCGGATGGCCGAGCCGCAAAAGCAGCATCTGCACCGGGATCAACGGCAAGGTGAAAAGCAAAAACAGCCCAGCCGTAATCGCGGCGCGCGCATTCATGGATTTATTTCCGGCCCTTCGGGTTTTCCGGCGCGTTCAACGGCACGCCGAATAATTCCATGCGGTGATCGACCAGGCGATAGCCGAGGCGCGCGGCGATCTTTTCTTGCAGCGCCTCGATCTCGGGATCGTTGAATTCGATGATCTCGCCGCTGCGGGTATCAATCAGATGATCGTGATGCGCTTCCGGCATCTCTTCGTAGCGGGCGCGGCCATCGCCGAAATCCAGCCGGCTGAGAATGCCGGCCTCTTCGAACAGCCGCACGGTGCGATAAACGGTGGCGATGGAGATGCGCGGATCAATCGCATGGCTGCGGCGATGCAATTCCTCCACATCGGGATGATCGCTGGATTGGCTGAGCACCCGCGCAATCACGCGGCGCTGTTCGGTCATGCGCATGCCCTTGGTCATGCACAATTGTTCTAGGCGGCTGGTCATGCCGTCGATCGCTCCTGGTCTGTGCGGCGGGCGACCGGCAACCTCCCGTTCCGAGAGGCTGCGGATCCACCTATCCGCGGGCCTGGTTGCGCGGCAGGTGGGGCCTGCCGCAATGTGCCATGGCTCAAAATGTGCCGGGGCTGAATACTTCGGTTTAACGCGATTTGCGGCGCGCCTTGCCGAGCCCGATTTTCTTCGCCAGCGCCTGCCGATGCAAGGCATAGTTGGGGGCTACCATGGGGTAATCCGCCGGCAAGCCCCAGCGCTCGCGATATTGCTCTGGCGTCATGTTGTAATGGCTCATCAGATGCCGCTTCAGCATCTTGAGCTTTTTGCCGTCTTCCAGACAAACGATGTATTCCGGGGTCACCGAACGCTTCACCGAAACCGCCGGCTGCAGTTTCTCC
>JAYSEE010000359.1:0-2770 GCA_041914045.1 Ferrovibrio sp.
AGCTGGATGGCTGCATCCGCCCGGATACCTCAGCCGAGGGCCTTGCCGGCCTGAAGCCCGCTTTCGACGAGGCCGGCAGCGTGACCGCCGGCACTTCCTCGCCGCTCACCGACGGCGCTTCCGCCACGCTGATCTGCTCGGAAGATTTCGCCAAGGCCAATGGCCTGAAGCCGCTGGCCCGCATCAAGTCCATCGCCGTGGCCGGCTGCGCGCCGGAACTGATGGGCATCGGCCCGGTGCCCGCCACCGAAAAGGCGCTGAAGCGCGCCGGCCTGAGCCTGAAGGATATCGACATCGTCGAACTGAACGAGGCTTTCGCCGCCCAGGCGCTGGCTTGCGTGAAGCAGTCGGATTTCGATATGAGCAAGGTGAATCTCGATGGCGGCGCGATTGCGCTGGGTCATCCGATGGGCGCCACCGGCGCGCGCATCACCGGCAAGGCCGCGTCGCTGCTGAAGCGCGAAGGCAAGCAATTCGCGCTGGCCACGCAATGCATCGGCGGCGGCCAGGGCATCGCCACCGTGCTGGAAGCCGTGTGAGCGAGGCCGTCATGACCGATATCAAAAAGGTCGCCGTCATCGGCTCGGGCGTGATGGGCAGCGGCATCGCCGCCCATGTCGCCAATGCCGGCATTCCCGTTCTGCTGCTGGATATCGTTCCCGCTGGCGCCAACAACCGCAACCAGCTTGCGGAAGGCGCCATCCAGAAGATGCTGAAAACCAAGCCGGCGCCTTTCATGCATGCGAAAATCGCCAAGCTGGTGACGCCCGGCAATATCGAGGACGATCTCGGCAAGCTGGCCGATGTGGACTGGATTTGCGAGGCCATCATCGAGAATGTGGACCTCAAGCGCGACCTCTATGCCAAGCTGGAAGCCAACCGCAAGAAGGGCTCCATCGTCACTTCCAACACCTCGACGATACCGCTCGACCTGCTGACCCAGGGCCTGCCGGAAAGCTTCGCCGCCGATTTCGCCGTCACGCATTTTTTCAATCCGCCGCGCTATATGCGGCTGTTCGAACTGGTGAAGGGCCCGAAGACCCGCGCCGACGCGATCGAAGCCCTGCGCCGCTTCGGCGACGAGAAGCTGGGCAAGGAAGTGGTGTATTGCAAGGACCGCCCGGGCTTCATCGCCAACCGCATCGGCATCTACTGGTCCACCGTCGCCACCGCTTTGGCCTATGATCTGGGCCTTACCGTGGAGGAAGCCGACAGCGTGGTGGGCCGCCCGATGGGCGTGCCGAAGACCGGCATTTTCGGCCTGGCCGATCTCACCGGCATCGACCTCGGCCCCTATGTGGTGGGCTCGATGCTGAAGACCCTGCCCAAGACTGATGCGCTGCATCTTTTCTACAAGGCGGAGCATCCGCTGAATGCGCTGATGCAGAAGCTGATCAAGGAGGGCTATACCGGCCGCAAGGGCAAAGGCGGTTTCTACCGCGCCCGCGGCAAGGAAGCCCTGGATCTGCAAAGCGGCGAATTCCGCCCCAAGCAGAAAGCCAATCTCGCTTCCGTGAAGGCCGCGCGCAAAGGCTTGCGCGCGCTGGTCGAGCATGACGACAAGGGCGGCCACTATGCCTGGGGCGTGCTGAGCCGCGTGCTGAGCTACGCCGCCGACCTGGTGCCCGAAATCGCCGACGACATCCTGGCCGTCGATACCGCGATGAAGACCGGCTATGCCTGGAAGCATGGCCCCTTCGAGCAGATCGACCAGCTCGGCACGCAATGGTTCGCCGACAAGCTGAAGGCCAGCGGCATGGCGGTGCCGAAGATGGTGGCAGTCGCCAACGGCCGGCCGTTCTACAAGCAGGAAGGCGAAAAGGCTTTCCGCCTGATGCCGGATGGCGACTACGCGGAAATCGCCGTGCAGGCCGATGCCTGGACGCTCGCCGACAAGAAGCGCGGCAAGCAGCCGATCCTGTCCAACAAGGGCGCCAGCCTGTGGGATGTGGGCGATGGCGTGGCCTGCCTGGAATTCCACACCAAGATGAATGCGGTGGATGCCGATATCATCGGCATGGTGAAGGAAGCCGCCAAGATCGACAAGAAGGGCTTCAAGGCGCTGATCATCGGCGGCGATTACGACAACTTCTCCGTCGGCGCCAATGTGGGCATCGCCTTGTTCCAGGCCAATATCGCCATGTGGCCCGCTATCGAGCAGGGCATCAGCGAAGGCCAGGATGCCTATATGAAGCTGAAATACGCGCCCTTCCCGGTCGTGGCGGCTGTCGCCGGCATGGCCTTGGGCGGCGGCTGCGAGATCACCCTGCATTCCGATGCCATCCAGGCCCATGCCGAAAGCTATATGGGGCTGGTGGAAGTCGGCGTCGGCGTGATCCCCGGCTGGGGCGGCTGCAAGGAGCTTGTGACGCGCGCCATCACCAACAAGAAGCGTCCGGGCGGCCCGATGCCGGCCTTGGCGCAGGTCTTCGAGGCGATTTCGACGGCCAAGGTTTCCACCTCGGCCATGGAAGCGCGCGACATGCTGATCCTGCGCGACAGCGACGGCATCACCATGAACCGCCGCCGCCTGCTCGCCGATGCCAAGGCCAAGGCGCTGAAGCTGGCGGAAAACTACGCGCCGCCGAAGCCGGTGGAAATCAATCTGCCCGGCGCCACCGCGCGCGCCGCCATGCAGCTCGCCGTGGAAGGCTTCGCCCAGCAGGGCAAAGCCACCAAGCATGACGTGGTGGTGTCCTCGGCTCTGGCCAATGTAGTTTCCGGCGGCAATACCGACATCACCGAGCTGGTGACGGAAAAGAAGCTGCTG
>JAYSEE010000360.1:0-2746 GCA_041914045.1 Ferrovibrio sp.
GTCCCCATCCCGAGGCGTAACGTACCGGAAAACCGGACCGCCGCACCGGATGGGATATCAAGTTCACTTCGGCCATGGGGGGACGCATGGCTTCGTCTGGCGATACCGGCAGCAGCGCGCCGGCGCGGCGTTTAAGTTGGAATGACCCGGCGGTGCGCGCCGTGGTGTATCAGGTGATAGCCCTGGGCCTGGTCGGCTTCGGGGTCTGGTATCTGGTTTCCAACACGCTGTACAATCTCGAAACCCGCAAGATCGCGTCAGGTTTCGGCTTCCTCAATCGGGAGGCAGGCTTCGCCATCGGCGAAAGCCCGATCTATTTCGGCCCGGAAAACACCTATGCCCGCGCCATCCTGGTGGGCATTCTCAATACGCTCCGCGTGGCCGTGGTCGGCATCATCCTGGCCACTTTGCTCGGCACCATCATCGGCATCGCCCGGCTTTCCAAGAACTGGCTGGTGGCGAAAGTCGCGGCGCTCTACGTGGAAGTGATGCGCAACATTCCGCTGCTGCTGCATCTGTTCTTCTGGTATGCGCTGATCACCGAAATCATGCCGGGCCCGCGCCAAGCGCTGAATCCCATGCCCGGCGTATTCATTTCCAACCGCGGCGTGAAAGTGCCGGCGCCGGCCGATCATTTCGCCTTCGATCTGGCCGGCATCGGCTTTCTGCTCGGCATCGTGCTGGCCGTGCTGGCGGCGCATTGGGGCCGCAAGCGCCAGGATCGCACCGGTCAGGCCTTTCCGGTGCTGTGGGCCTCGCTGGGCCTGATATTGGGCTTGCCGCTGCTCGGTTGGCTGATCGGCGGCGCGCCGACGCAGCTCGATATTCCGGTGCTGCGCGGCTTCAACTTCCAGGGCGGCGCCACGCTGACCCCGGAATATTCCGCGCTGCTGGCCGGCCTGGTGATCTACACCGCCGGCTTCATCGCCGAGGTGGTGCGGTCCGGCATCATGGCCGTAAGCCACGGACAATGGGAGGCGGCATCGGCGCTCGGCCTGCGCCGCAGCATGGTGCTGCGTCTGGTGGTACTGCCGCAGGCGCTGCGCGTCATCATCCCGCCGATGACCAGCCAGTATCTGAACATCACCAAGAACAGTTCGCTGGCCATCGCCATAGGCTATCCCGATATCGTTTCGATCGCCAACACCACCTTGAACCAGACCGGCCAGGCCATCGAGGGCATCCTTGTCATCATGGGCGTGTATCTCAGCATCAGCCTGTCGATCTCGCTGTTCATGAACTGGTACAACAAGCATATCGCCCTGGTAGAGCGGTGAGGGGAGCGGCAGCATGACAAACGCCCCTGAAATCACTGGCGAAACCGACATCGCCCCGCCTGCCAGCAGCACCGGCATCGTCGGCTGGCTGAAGGAGCGGCTTTTCTCCGGCCCGCTCAATATCATGCTCACGGTATTGTTCGGCCTGCTGGTGATCGCCGCATTGCCGCCCTTCATCGAATGGGCGCTGATCAAGGCGATTTGGATATCGCCCACCGCCGAAGCCTGCCGCGCTGATCGCGCCGGCGCTTGCTGGGCCTTCATCGCCGAGAAGCACCGCCTGATTCTGTTCGGCCTCTATCCCTATGAAGAGCAATGGCGGCCGCTGCTGGCCGCCATCGTCAACGTGGCGCTGATCGTGGCCAGTTGCATGCGGCGCTTCTGGAATGTGCGGCTGCTCTACATCTGGGTCGTCGGCCTTACGCTGATCGCCTGGCTGATGTGGGGCGGCGTGCTGGGGCTGAGCTATGTGGAGAATACCAAGTGGGGCGGCCTGCCGCTCACCTTGATCCTCGCCACTTTCGGCGTCGGTTTCGCGTTTCCGTTCGGCATCGTGCTGGCGCTGGGCCGGCGCTCCAACATGCCGGCGATCAAGACGCTGTGCATCCTCTATATCGAACTGATCCGCGGCGTGCCGCTGATCTCGCTGCTGTTCATGTCGTCGGTGATGCTGCCGCTGTTCTTCCCGGAAGGCTTCAGCATCGACAAGCTGCTGCGCGCGCAGCTCGCCATCATCATGTTCGCGGCGGCCTATATCGCCGAGGTGGTGCGCGGCGGCCTGCAGGCGATCCCCAAAGGCCAATACGAGGCTGCCGATGCGCTCGGCCTCAGCTATTGGAAGAAGATGGGGCTGATCATCCTGCCGCAGGCGCTCAAGATCGTGATCCCGCCCATGGTCAGCCTGTTCATCGCCATGTTCAAGGATACCTCGCTGGTGGTGATCATCGGCATCTTCGATCTGATGAACGCCACCAAGGCTTCGTTGACCGACACGGCCTGGAAGGGCTTCTCCGTGGAATCCTACGTCTTCGTGTCGATCATCTATTTCGCGTTCTGCTTCTCGATGTCGAAATACAGCCAGCAGCTCGAGGCGCGCCTCGCCACTGGCCATAAGCGTTGAAAGGAACCATCAGCATGGCAAGCCAGTCGATGATCGAATTGCAGGGCGTGAACAAGTGGTACGGCCAGTTCCACGTGCTGCGCAATGTGAACCTGTCGGTGAAGCGCGGCGAGCGCATCGTGATCTGCGGGCCTTCGGGCTCCGGCAAATCCACCATGATCCGCTGCATCAACCGGCTGGAGGAGCATCAGCGCGGCCATATCATCGTGGACGGCACCGAGCTGACCAACGATTTGAAGAATATAGAGGCGATCCGCCGCGAAGTCGGCATGGTGTTCCAGCATTTCAATCTGTTCCCGCATCTGACCGTGCTGGAAAACCTCACTCTGGCGCCGATCTGGGTGCTGAA
>JAYSEE010000361.1:0-2740 GCA_041914045.1 Ferrovibrio sp.
CATAAATCGGCTCCCCTGGCGGATTGGGCGCCGATCCTGCGGCAGCCCGGGCTGGTTTTCGTGTCGGTGCAATACGGCGATACGGCTGCCGAATTGGCGAGTCTGGAGACTGAAACGGGCTTCCGCATTTGGCAAGACGCCGCCGTCGATCCTCTGCGCGACATGGATGCCGCGGCCGCGCAATTCGCCGCCCTGGACCTGATCATCACCGTCAGCAACACCGCCGCCCATCTTGCGGGCGGCCTGGGGCGGCCTACATGGTTGCTGTTGCCCAGCCCCGGGCCTGGCCTGTTATGGTATTGGGGCGTGGCGGGCGAGGGCGTGTCCTTCTACCCCTCGCTGCGCTGTTTCCGGCAAGAAACCCCTGGAGATTGGCAGGGACCAATTGCCGCAGCGGCTGCCAATTTGGCCGATTTTATGGGATGATGGCGTCAAAGGAGACTGCGATGACCAAGTATTACGTTGAAGGCGGCATCTTCAAGGATCTGAACGATCCCGTGCCCGAGCCGGGCACCGAGGAGAAGTACGGCCCCTTCGATACCGAGGCGGAGGCGGACAAGATTTGGCGCGCCCGGATGGCCGACAAGATTGATATCTGCTTCCACCGGCTGAAGGTTTTCGCCCGGGAGGCGTAAACCGGGAGACTGTATATAACGACCATAAAACGACCGGCGTAGAAGGCTCGCCGGGGCGGCGTTAATCGCTTGCTAACGGGTTTGGCCCTCACAATAGTGTTTCTGACGGGCGAATCGCGGATTCGCGCTTTACGGATGCACAGCCATGCTCGATCCTTTCACGGCCGGCCGCATGATCGCCAATCGGGGCGAGTTGAAGCGGCGCGCGGTGAATTTCCGGCGCGGCCAGGAGTTGCGCCTCACGCCGGAACTGCGTGGCAAGATCGAGCAGGTGATCGTGAATACCCAGAGCGAATTCGAAGCCGCCGCCGTGCAATCGCTGGGCAACATGCGCGATGCATGGAATTCCGCCGCCTTCAACCAGGTCGGCCGCGCCAATTATTACGAATGGATTCACGATCTGGCGCTGGAGCTGAAGGGCCAGGGCGGATTGTTCAACTATCCGCTGCTTACGCTTTATGCCGATGTGCTGAAGCAGCTTACCGATGGCCTGGCCGAGCCCAGCCCGCGCCTGCATCGCATCATCGGATTGAATATCGACGCCATCGGCGTGGTGATTACCAACCGCCTGTCCGGCCCCGGCGGCGTGCTGGAGCGCAAGGTGGCGGAAGCTTTGCGCGATGCCCATGCGCATTTCCGCTTGGGCGATGCCGCGGCTGGCAATGTGGCGCGCCGCGTGGCGTCCGCCGTGCGCCAGCTGGACGGCGAAGCGCAGATGGTGGGCGGCGGCAAGCAGGAGGTTTTGCCGCCGGCGGATACCGCCCGCCAATGGCCGCGCAGCACGCGGCTGCCGCTCAACTAGCGGCCTGTTGGAAAGCGCCAGGCCATGGCTGCCGATACCGAAGACGACGAACAGGGTTTCGACTGGAAGCCGCAGAATATCCGCCCGATCGCCGCTGCCGAGGTGATCGCCCGGGCGATCAAGGATGCGGATACCAGCTATTTTTTCGAGGATTACACCAAGCAGTCGAATGCGGTGATCAAGGCGCTGCGCAAGAACGGCTATGTCATCGTGCCGTATTATCCCACGGTGGGGATGGTGAAGGCGGCGATGGACGAGTTGCAGTACGGCGCCAACAAATTCACCAATGTGGTGATGCCGATGTATCTGGCGATGATGAAGGCGGCGCCGAAATCGCGCTGACGGGCTGGATGTGATGAGGCTGAGCATGGCGGGAGAAGCGGCATGAGCCGGGAGAAACTGGTTGCGTTTTTGCGCGCCGCCGGTCCCGAGCGCGCCGATGCCATTCTGTCGCGCCTGCCGCCGCAGGAGGCGATGGCGGTGCGCCAGGCGCTGGATCAGAGCCCCAATGTATCGGCCGGCGTGGTTGATCAGGTGGCCGATGCCGCTGCCACTTTCGTGGCGGCGATGAGCCAGAAGCGCTGATGCGCCTCGGCCTGGGCCTGGCCCGGTTCGGCGCCGCCCTGCTGCTGGCATGCTGCTTTCCCCCGGCTGGCGAAGCGCAGCAGCAGCCAAATGCCCAGGCGCAGCAGCAGCCGCAAGTCCGCTCCAATCTGCCGATGGCCGGCGATATGCCGCAGCCGCAGGATTACGAATATATGGGCCCGGCCCGGCGGCCCAAGGCCAAGCGCATATGCATGGACGACCGCGAGCAGAAGGCGGAGGCGCTGATCCGCAGCGGCATCATCCTGCGCGAGATCGGCCGCGAATGCGCCAAACGCGGCATTGATTATGAACTGCTTTCGCTGTGGAATGCCTTCGATAGCGCCAATGGCGAACAGTTGCTGGCGGCAACCCGGCTGCGGCAATCGGCGCTGGAGCGCAATTATCCCGACCGGCCGCGCATCATGCGAGAATTCGACGACCGCCTGATCGCCTCGCGCGGCCTGGCCCGGATGCCGGAGGAGGAATGCCATGTCGCCCGCAAGCTGGTCGGCGAGTGGCAGGATTACAACGGCCTGGTGCGGCATTCCACCCGCACCGAACTGGGCCGGGTGAAGGAATTGTTTCCCCGCTGCGCCACCCGCAACGATCGCGGCGACCGCTGACGCAGGAAAAACCTGCCGCCTGCGTGTATGATGGCGGCGCACAGGTGCAGGCATGAGCATTCCCGATTATCTCGACGACCCCCAATACGCGGCGG
>JAYSEE010000362.1:0-2724 GCA_041914045.1 Ferrovibrio sp.
CAGATACACATCGCGCACCTGCTTGCCGGCCGGCAGCATGGTGACCACCATATCCACCTCGGTCGCCGCGTCCTGCGCGCTGGCCGCCTTGCTGCCGCCGGCCGCCACCACGCCCGCCACCGCATCGGCGCTGAGGTCGAAGGCCTTCACGGCATAGCCGGCTTTCAGCAGGTTGCGCGCCATCGGCCCGCCCATATTGCCCACGCCGATGAAACCGATATTTTTCATTGTATCCTCCCTGGTATGTCTTTAGTCGAAGCGCAGATCGCCATCCGGCAAGGGTGCGAAATAGCTTTCGATGTAATCGTCGGTCACGGCTTCCAGCGTGGCCGGCCGCCATTTCGGCGCATGATCCTTGTCCACGATCACCGCGCGAACGCCCTCGTAAAAATCATGGCCCTGACCGACATGATTGCACATGCGCCATTCCAGGATCATGCAATCGCGGAACGATAAATTGCGGCCACGGCGCAATTGCGCGAAGGTCAGCTTTACCGATGTCGGCGATTTTGTGCGGATCAGCTTGGCCTGCTCCTGGCCGAAACCCGGCGAAGCCTCAAGCGCCGCCATGATCGCCGCCACGCTGCCGCCTTTGAACAGAGCGTCGATCTCGGCGCGCAGCGCGGCCATCGGCGCGGGGCCCGGATCGGCCTGGAATTTCGCGATCACCGCATCCACCGCCGCCTTGTCGGGCAAGGCCGCCGCGATCAGCGCGGCTTCCAGTTCCGCCAGCTTGGCGCGCGGCACATGGTGGGTGCCCACGCCGAGCGCCATGATATCGGCGCATTTCAGCCGCGCGCCGGTGAGGCCGAGATACATGCCGCTCTCGCCCGGCAGGCGCGGCAGGAAATACGTGCCGCCTACATCGGGGAACAGGCCGATGCCGGTTTCCGGCATGGCGAACAGCGCATGTTCGGATATCACCCGATGGCTGCCATGCACCGACAGGCCGACGCCGCCGCCCATGCAGATGCCGTCGATCAGCGCGATGAACGGCTTGGGATATTCGGCGATCACCGTATTGGCGCGATATTCGTCGCCCCAGAAATTCCGCCGATAGGCCACGCCGTCCGGCCCGGTATCGGCCAGCTTGCGGATATCGCCGCCGGCGCAGAAGGCCTTCTCGCCCGCCGCCTTGATGAGCACCGCCTTGATGGCGGCATCCTTGGCCCAAAGCCGCAGATGCTTTTCCAGCGGCACGCACATCTCATGGTTCAGCGCATTCAGCGCCTGCGGCCGGTTGAGCTGGATGATGCCTAAGCCGTTTTGAACCGAAAACAGAATCTCGTCACTCATACTCTACTCCGTTCGACTTTATTCCGTGAAGGCGCCCGATAGCAGCGAGCGCGACACGATCACCCGCATGATCTCGTTGGTGCCTTCCAGGATTTGGTGCACCCGGGCATCGCGCAGATAACGCTCGATGGGATAATCCTTCAGATAGCCATAGCCGCCATGCAGCTGCATGGCATCGTTGCAGATGGCGAAGCCGGCATCGGTGGCGAAGCGCTTGGCCATGGCGCAATAGAGCGTCGCCTCGGGATGCTTCTCATCCAGCATGGCGGCGGCATTGCGGATCATCAGCCTTGCGGCGGCCAGATCGGTCGCCATGTCGGCCAGCTTGAATTGCGTGGCCTGGAATCCGGCGATGGGCTGGCCGAATTGCTTGCGCTGGCCAACGTATTCGCGGGTGAAATTCAAACAGGCCTTGGCCGCGCCCAGCGAACAGGCGCCGATATTGATGCGCCCGCCATCCAATCCGGCCATGGCGATCTTGAAGCCCTCGCCCTCCGCGCCGATGCGGTTGGCCTTGGGCACTTTGCAATCCTCGAAAATCACCATGGCGGTGGGCTGGCTGTTCCAGCCCAGCTTGCGTTCCTGCGCGCCGAAGCTGAGGCCGGGCGTGCCGTTCTCCACCACTAGGCAGGTGACGCCGCGCGCGCCCGGCTCGCCGGTGCGCACCATGCAGACATAGATATCCGAGCGCCCGCCGCCCGAGATGAAAGCCTTGGTGCCGTTCAGCACATAATGATCGCCGGCATCCACCGCGCGGGTTTGCAGCGCGGCGGCATCCGAGCCGGCATTGGGCTCGGTGAGGCAGTAGGAGGCGAAATGCTCCATGCTGCACAGCTTGGGCAGGAAGCGCTGGCGCTGCTCCTCGCTACCGAAGCGGTCGATCATCCAGGCCGCCATATTGTGGATGGAGATATAAGCGGCGGTGGAGGTGCAGCCGGCGGCGAGTTCTTCGAAGATCAAAGCCGCATCCAGCCGGCCGAGGCCGGAGCCGCCCACATCCTCGCGCACATAGATGCCGCCGAAGCCGAGCCCGGCGGCTTCGCGCAATTCATCCACGGGGAAATGCTTCTGCTCATCCCAGCGGGCCGCGTTGGGCAGCATCCGCTCGGCGGCGAAACGGCGCGCCATCTCCTGGATGGCGCGCTGGTCGTCGGTGAGGTGGAGGGTCATGCTGCCCTCCGGCTTCACTTCATGGTGGGGATGTTGAACTCGGCGCCCGAGCGGATGCCGGTGGGCCAACGCGCGGTCACCGTCTTGATCTTGGTGTAGAACTTCACGCCTTCCGGACCATGCTGATTGGTGTCGCCGAAGGCCGACTTCTTCCAGCCGCCGAAGGTGTGGAAAGCCAGCGGCACCGGGATCGGCACATTCACGCCCACCATGCCGACCTGCACCTTGGCGGCGAAGTCGCGGGCGGCGTCGCCGTCG
>JAYSEE010000363.1:0-2688 GCA_041914045.1 Ferrovibrio sp.
TGGTGCCGGCCATCAGCTTGGTCATGCCGTCGACGAATTTGTCGTAGACCTTCTCATGCACCAGCATGCGGGTCGGCGACACGCAGACCTGGCCGGCATTGCGCAGCTTGTTGGTGCCCAGCACTTTCACCGCCACATCCACATCGGCATCCTCGAACACGATGGCCGGGGCATGGCCGCCGAGTTCCATGGTGGCGCGCTTCATATGCAAGCCGGCCAGCATGGCGAGATGCTTGCCCACCGGGGTGGAGCCGGTGAAGGTGATCTTGCGGATGATCGGGTGCGGGATCAGGTATTCGGAAATCTCCGAAGGCACGCCATAAACCAGGCCGACCGAGCCCTCCGGAAAACCGGCATCAATATAGCACTGGATCAGTCCGGCGCAGGAAGCCGGCGTCTCTTCCGGCCCCTTCAGGATCACCGAGCAGCCGGCGGCCAGAGCGGCGGAAACCTTGCGCACAGCCTGGTTGATCGGGAAGTTCCACGGCGTGAAGGCGGCAACCGGGCCAACCGGCTCCTTCACCACCAACTGATACACGCCCTCGGCGCGCGGCGGCACGATGCGGCCATAGGTGCGGCGCGCTTCCTCGGCGAACCAATCCATCAGATCGCCGGCCAAGGCGGTCTCGCCCTTGGCTTCCAGCAGCGGCTTGCCCTGCTCGATCACCATATTCGCCGCGATCTCGTCGACGCGGCTGCGGATGATGTCGGCGGCCTTGCGCAGCAGCTTGTAGCGGTCGAAGGCAGACAGCTTGCGCAGCGCCTGGAAGCCCTTCTCAGCGGCGGCCAAGGCGGCATCGAGATCGGATTTCTCGGCATGCGCCACATGGCCGGCCACTTCGCCGGTGGCGGGATTCAAAACCGGGATGGAGCGGCCGCCGGCGCCATCGCGCCAGGTGCCGCTGATATTCAGCTGCGTATTCGGATACATGCGTCCTCCTGCAAATAACCCGGCCGGCAGGTGTTGTTGCCCGATGTCCGGATGGGGCCGGGATTATGGCCGAAACCCGGCCCGCCCGCTACAGCTTGCATCCCCGGTTTCGGCATAGCTAAATACCGGCCCGCCCGAGATGCCTGCCCAAGAAAACAGCCGAGATGCGTAAGATGAAAAAGCTTGTAACCGCCAAGAAACCAGCCGCCCCCGCTTCGCTTTCCGCCACAGCCCCTGCCGTCGCTTCGGGCGATGTCGCCGACACTCTCGCCCGCATCGCCGCGGCATTGGAGCGCCTAGTGCCGCCCGCGCCGCCGGCTTTCGATGATCGCGCCGCCGATGCCTATGTGTGGCATGCGCAGCCCGCGCCGGGCTGGCTGGCGCCGGTGAAGCGGGTGAACGCGGTGTCGATTAAACTGCTGCGCGGCGTGGATCGCGTGCGCGACATATTGCTGGAGAATACGCGCCGCTTCGCCCATGGCCTGTCGGCCAACAATGCGCTGCTCTGGGGCGCGCGCGGCATGGGCAAAAGCTCGCTGGTCAAGGCCGTGGCCGCCGCCGTCAATCGCGAGAAGGGCGCCGATCTGGCGCTGGTGGAAATCCACCGCGAGGATATTCCGTCCCTGCCCGATTTGCTGAATCTGCTCAGCGGTTCGGCGCGCCGCTACATCCTGTTCTGCGACGATCTCTCCTTCGATGCCGAGGATCAGCATTACAAGTCGCTGAAGGCGGTGCTGGAAGGCGGCATCGAGGGCCGGCCGGAGAATGTGATTTTCTACGCCACTTCCAACCGTCGACACCTCCTGTCCCGCGAGATGGTGGAGAATGAGCGCTCGACGGCGATCAATCCCGGCGAGGCCGTGGAGGAAAAGGTTTCGCTGTCCGACCGCTTCGGCCTCTGGCTCGGCTTCCACTCCTGCAGCCAGGACGACTATTTCGCCATGCTGGATGCCTATTGCGCCAATTACGGCCTGAAGATCGACCAGAAGCAGCTGCGCGCCGAAGCGGTGGAATGGTCGATGACGCGCGGCGCCCGCTCGGGCCGCGTGGCCTGGCAATTCATCCAGGATCTGGCTGGCCGCCAAGGCGTGCGGCTGGAGAAAGCCAAGCGCTGAGGCTTGGCCCACCCAGCAGCGCCACGCTTAGGAATTTCGCCGGGTCGACGGCTTGGCTGCCCCGGCGGATTTCGAAATGCAATTGCGGCTGGTCCACGCCGCCGGTGCTGCCCACCGTGGCAATCGCCTGGCCGCGCGTCACCTTCTGGCCCTTCTTCACCAGCACCCGATCCAGATGCGCATAGGCGGTGATCCAACCATCGGCATGACGCAGCAGCAGCAGATTGCCGAAGCCGCGCAGCTCGCTGCCTTGATACACCACCACGCCATTCTCGGCGGCGATCACCGGCGCGCCGGCGCGGGCCGCGATGTTCATGCCGTCGTTATGGGTGCCATCGCCTTTCGGCCCGAAAGTGGACAGGATGCGGCCGCGCACCGGCCAGGCGAAGCTGCGGCCTGAACGCGGCGGCGGTTCGTCTTCCGCTTTCGGGCGCGGCGCGGCCTCGGGAGCCGGCGCAGGCTCGGCCGCTTGCGGCGGCGCGGCGGGCGGGCTGGGCGGCACCACGGCTACTTGCTGCGGCGTTTCGGCGGCGGCGGGTTTTGCTTCTACCGGGGCAGCAGCTTGAATCGGCGGCGCTGTTGGCTGAGGTAGTTGCTGGGGCGCGGCCTGAGCCGGCTGTTGGGATGCGGCCTGCTGGGGGA
>JAYSEE010000364.1:0-2650 GCA_041914045.1 Ferrovibrio sp.
CATGGGGTAAGAGGCTGCCTCCGCCCCCAGCCTTGGGGGCTCCCCAATAGATAGTAGGGCGGCCCCTGGCGGGCAAGCCCCAGGCAAAGCAGGCGGGCAAGCCCCGGATGGGCCGCGCTCAATCCGCCTGCAATTTCAGCCTTACGGAGATGCTGTCGTTCTCGAAGCCGCTGACGACCTCGAAGCCCAGTTCGCTCGCGAGTTTGCGCATGGCGGTATTCTCGCGCAGTATTTCGCCGTCCAGATAGGCGGTGCCGCGCTGGCGGCAATAGGCGATGATCTTGCGCATCAAGGCTTCGCCCAGGCCATGGCCCTTCAAGTCGCTGCGCACCAGCACGGCGAATTCGGCATGCTGGTTGTCGGGATCGGTGACGGCGCGCACCACGCCCATGGTTTCCGTGCCGGGGCTTTCCGCCGAGCCTTCATCGCGCGCATGGGTGGCGATGAAAGCCATCTCGCGCTCATAGTCGATCTGTGTGAAGCGCGCCATTTCGCGATGCGCCAGATTGCGCATGGGCGAGAAGAAACGCAGCCGGAAATCCTCGGGCGACACATGCTGGAGGAAATCCTGATGCGCCGGCTCATCCTCGGGGCGGATCGGGCGCAATTGCAGCACTTCGCCGTCGCGCAGGGTGATGGTTTCCTCAAGGCCGCTTGGATAGGGCCGGATCGCCAAACGGTCCGGACCATGCAGCTTGCCGGGCGCCAGCACCACGCGGGCATCCAATGCCACCAGGCCGTTGGCGTCGGCATAGAGCGGATTGATATCCAGCTCCTTCACCTCGGCATGATCGGCGATCATCTGCGCCACCCGCACCAGCAGGGCGGCCAACTGCGGCCGGTCCACCACCGGAAAATCGCGATAGCCGAACAGCAGCCGGCTTACCTTGGTATGGTCGATCAGGTCGTTGGCCAGATGCATGTTCAAGGGCGGCATCGCCACCGCGCGGTCGCCGATCACCTCCACGCCCACGCCGCCCTGGCCGAACATGATGGCCGGGCCGAAGATCGGATCGGTGAGCGTGCCCACGATCAGTTCATGCGCATTGCCGCGCCGCAGCATCTGCTGCACGGTGAAGCCGATGATATGCGCGTTGGGCCGCAGCCTTTGCACGCGCGCCAGCATGGCTTCGGCGGCCTGCTGCACGGCGGCTGCGTCTTCCAGATTCAGCGCCACGCCGCCCACATCGGATTTATGCGAAATCTCCGGCGAGAAGATTTTCAGCGCCACCGGAAAGCCGATCTCCTTCGCCACCCGCATGGCTTCCGCCGGGCTGGTGGCCAGTTCGGTGCGCACGGTGGGGATGCCATAGGCCGAGAGCAGGCGCTTGCCTTCGATCTCGTTCAGCATCATGCGGCCTTCTTGCAAAGCCGGCTCGATCACCGCGCGCGCGGCGGCGATGTCGGGGACGAAATCCTCCGGCATTTCATCCGGCGTCTGCATCAGGTTGGTTTGGTTGCGCTGGAAGTCCACCATATGCGAGAAGGCGCGCACGGCGGCGTCCGGCGTGTCGTAGGAGGGCAGCTTTGCCGCCGTGAAGGCCTGGCGCGCTTCGGCCACGGCGGGGCCGCCCGACCAGCAGGTCAGCACGTTCTTGCCGCTTTTTGCCGCCGATGCGATCACCTGCTGCGCCGGCAGCAGCGAGGGCACGATGGCGGTGGGGCAATGCATCACCAGCACGGCGTCGATGCCATCGTCGCGCAGCAGGATGTCCAGCGCCTTGCCATAGCGTTCGGCCGGCGCGTCGCCGATGATGTCCACCGGATTGCCATGCGACCAGGTGGCGGGCAGCGCGGCATTCAGCGCTTCCATCGTAGCCGGCGACAGATCGGCCAGCGTGCCGCCGTATTGCACCAGCTTGTCCACCGCCATCACGCCGGGGCCGCCGCCATTGGTGAGAATGGCCAGCCTTTCGCCGGGCAGCTTGCGCATATGCGCCAGCGTTTCCACGGCAGCGAACAATTCTTCAACGCCATCCACGCGCAGGATGCCGGCGCGGCGCAGGGCCGCTGAATACACATCGTCGCCGCCGGCCAGCGCGCCGGTATGGGAGGCGGCGGCTTGCGCGGCGCGGGCGTTGCGGCCGGATTTCACCGCCACGATCGGCTTGTTGCGCGCGGCGGCGCGGGCGGCTGACATGAATTTGCGCGCCTGCTTCACGCTTTCGATGTAAAGCAGGATGGCGCGCGTATTCGGGTCGGAGGCGAGATAATCCAGAATGTCGCCGAAATCCACGTCGGCGGATTCGCCCAGCGAGATGAAATGGCTGAAGCCGATGCCGCGCTCGCGCGCCCAATCCAGCACGATGGTGCAGAGCGCGCCGGACTGGCTGACGAAGGCGATCTGCCCCGGCTCGGCTGAGGTATGGGCGAAGCTGGCATTCAGCTTGATGCCGGGCACCAGTTCGCCCACGCAATTCGGCCCCAGGATGCGCAGCAGATGCGGTTTGGCGGCATCCAGCATTTTCTGTTTGCCGTCGCCGAGGCCGGCGGTGAGCACCACGGCGGCCTTGCAGCCTTTTTCGCCCAGATCGGCGATGGCCTGCGGCACGGCCTCGGGCGGTACGCAGATCACGCCGAGATCGGGCGCGACCGGCAGGGCGGATATGCCGGCATAGCAGGTCAGGCCATGCAGCAGCTTGTGTTTCGG
>JAYSEE010000365.1:0-2646 GCA_041914045.1 Ferrovibrio sp.
GATCTCACCGTGGTGTCGGTTCTGCTCGATGCCGGATCGGGGCCGGATTGGCGCTATCGCGAGGCCGATGGCACGGTTTCCGCGCGCTCGGAAGGCTTGGCGATCGCCAGCCTGGATGCATTCAGACAGGGCCTGTTCTCGCGCTTGCCCGAGGCGCAGCCTTGCCGCGCCGATGCCGATCGGTTGGCGCGGATCGACGTGTCGGATATCGCCGCCGCCATGCAGGTGAGCGCGCGCAATCCGCTGGCGGGGCTGGAAGGCCGTGCGCTGTTGCTGCGCAATCTCGGCATGGCCTTGCAGGCTGCGTCTGAATTGTTCGGCGGCGGTCAGGGAGCCCGCATCGGCCATCTGTTCGACTGGCTGGTGGATCAGGCGCGCGATGGCGTGTTGCCGGCGGAAACCATTCTGCGTGCGCTGCTGCGCGGGCTGGGGCCGGTCTGGCCGGGCCGCATCGCGTTGGCCGGAGTCAATCTCGGCGATTGCTGGCGGCATCCGGCGGCGATAGCCGGCCCGGGCGAGCCGGAGGCGAGCGCCGGCTTGGTGCCGTTTCACAAGCTGTCGCAATGGCTGGCCTATTCGCTGGTGGAGCCGTTGGAGCAATTCGGCATCCGCGTGGTGGAGCTGGATGCGCTGACTGGCCTGCCGGAATATCGCAATGGCGGTTTGTTTCTCGATCTCGGCGTGCTGCGGCTGAAAAATCCCGCGCTTGCCGGCGAGGCCTTGCCGGCGGATCATGAAGCCATCGTGGAATGGCGCGCGCTGACCGTGGCTTTGCTGGACGCCATCGCAGATCCGGTGCGCAAGCGTTTGGGCAAGAGCGCCGAGGAGATGCCGTTGGCGCGCATCCTTGAAGGCGGCACTTGGGCGGCGGGTCGCCGCATCGCCGCCGAAAAGCGCCCGGGCGGTCCGCCGCCCTTGAATATCATCAGCGACGGTACGGTTTTTTGAAGGGAAGTAGGCAATGTCCGATGTGCATGTGATTGATCATCCGCTGGTGCAGCACAAACTCACATTGATGCGGCGCAAGGAAGTGTCGTCCGCCGAGTTTCGCCGCCTGGTGCGCGAGGTCAGCTTGCTGATGGCGTATGAAGTGCTGCGCGATCTGCCGATGGAAAGCATCGAGATCGAAACGCCATTGGAAAAGATGCAGGCGCCGATCCTGGCCGGCAAGAAGCTCTGCTTCGTTTCCATCCTGCGCGCCGGCAACGGCATTCTGGACGGCATGCTCGATCTGGTGCCTTCGGCGCGCGTCGGCCATATCGGGCTGTATCGCGATCCGGCGACCTTGGTGCCGGTGGAGTATTATCTCAAGCTGCCCGAGGATATCGCCAACCGTCAGGTCGTGGTGGTGGACCCGATGCTGGCAACCGGGCATTCGGCGGCGGCGGCGGTGGCGCGGTTGAAGGAGGCGGGCGCGCAGAAGATCAAATTCGTCTGTCTGCTCACCGCGCCGGAAGGCATCAAGGTTTTTCACGCCGATCATCCCGATGTACCGATCTACACGGCATCCATCGACCGCCAGCTCAACGATCACGGCTATATCTGCCCTGGTCTGGGCGATGCCGGCGACCGTATCTACGGCACGAAATAAGACGTTTCAGCCGGCAAGCATCCTGAGCGCCAGTTTCAGGGCATCGCGTATTGTGGCTTCGCGCACCTGCGCGCGGCCGATATCGCCATAGCGCATCTCGGCATGCAGGGTGTCTTCCTGCACCATCGCCACCGCGATATGCACCAGCCCCACCGGCTTGGCGTCGCTGCCGCCGCCAGGGCCGGCGATGCCGGTGCAGGCGATGCCGATCTGGGCATTGCTGTTGCGCACCGCGCCTTCGGCCATGGCGCGGGCGACCTCCTCGCTCACCGCGCCGCGCCCGGCGATGATCTCGGCCGGCACGCGCAGCATGCCGATTTTCGCTTCGTTGGAATAGGTGACGAAGCCGCAATCCACCACGTCGGATGAGCCGGCAATCGCGGTCAACGCGCCGGCGATCAATCCGCCGGTGCAGGATTCGGCAGTGGCGAGCATCGCGCCGCGCTTGCGGCAGGCCGCCAGCACCTCGGTTGCCAGCCGCTCGATTTCAGGGGCGGTTTCCGCCTTCATGCCAACACCCTTTGTACGCCGATCATCATCAGGCAGCCATACACCGCCGCCAGCAGATCGTCGAGCATGATGCCTTTCGCGCCATGCAGGCGTTTGTCAGCCCAGGAGGCCGGCCAGGGTTTGGAGATGTCGAGCACACGGAATACGACGAAGCCGATGGCATAGAGCAGCCAGTCCGTCGGCATGAATAGCAGCACCAGCCATTGCCCGGCCACTTCGTCGATCACGATCTCGCCGGGATCGTCGCCCGGCCATTGCTTCAGATAGATGTCGATGGCCCAGAGCGACAGCGCGCAAAGCAGCCCGATTGCCGCGGCCAGGGCCGGCCAGCCGCCCCAGCTTTGCAGCAGCCAAGCGAAAGGCAACGCGCCCAGCGAGCCCCAGGTGCCGGGCGCTTTCGGCATCTTGCCGAGGCCGAACCAGGTGCAGAGCGCGAAGGCCAGACTATTCATCATGCCCGATTGTTCATGGGCAGGCGGATCGTCGCCACCGCTTGCGCCGCGATGCCTTCGCGCCGGCCGGTGAAGCCGAGCTTCTCGGTGGTG
>JAYSEE010000366.1:0-1328 GCA_041914045.1 Ferrovibrio sp.
CCTGCGGGCGATGTCGCGGGCGAAATAGGTGAGGATGCCGTCGCAGCCGGCGCGTTTGAAAGCCAGCAGGCTTTCCCAGGCAACGCGCTCGCCATCCAGCCAGCCGCGTTCGGCGGCGCCCGCCAGCATCGCGTATTCGCCCGACACCTGATAGGCATAGGTGGGCAGGCCGAAAGCCTGCTTCACGCGCCAGCAGATATCCAGATAAGGCATGCCAGGCTTCACCATCACCATATCCGCGCCCTCGGCGATATCCAGCGCCACTTCGCGCAGGGCCTCGTCGCCATTGGCCGGGTTCATCTGATAGGTGCGCTTGTCGCCGCGCCCAAGGTTACTGCTGGAGCCCACCGCGTCGCGGAACGGGCCGTAGAAGGCGGACGCGTATTTCGCCGCATAGGCCATGATCTGCACATGCTGGAAGCCTTCCGCATCCAGCGCGGTGCGGATGGCGGCCACGCGGCCATCCATCATGTCGGACGGCGCGATGATGTCGCAGCCGGCGCGCGCCTGGTTCAGCGCCTGCTGCACCAGCACTTCCACGGAAGCATCGTTCACGATCTCGTCGTTGCGGATCAGGCCGTCATGGCCATGGCTGGTATAGGGGTCGAGCGCCACATCGCAGAGCACGCCGATATTCTTCGTGGCGGCCTTGATGGCGCGCACGCTCTGGCAGATCAGGTTCTGCGGATTCAGCGCCTCGCTGCCGTCTTCGTCCTTCACCTTGGGATCGGTGGCGGGGAACAGCGCGATGGCCGGGATGCCCAAAGCCTCGGCTTCCTTCGCGGCCTCGGCGGCGCCGGCCACGCTCAGGCGTTGCACGCCGGGCATCGAGGGGATCGCCACCGGCTTGTCGCCGTCATGCACGAAGATCGGCCAGATCAGGTCATCCACGCTCAGCGCATTCTCGGCCACCAGGCGGCGCGACCAATCGGTGCGGCGCAGGCGGCGCGGGCGAGCGGCGGGAAAGGCGGGCAGGGTGGGCGGCAATCGGTCTTGGCTCATTCAGATGGCTTTATCATACCGCTGCTGGAATGCAATCCACACCCAGGGCGTGGTGCCCAGCATCCGGCTTAGGCGCATGGCGGTGCCCAGTTTGATGCGGCGCTTGCCGCTCATCACGGCGTTGAACAAGCGCGGCGGCATGCGCGCTTCGCTGCGGAAGCTTTCCGGCGTATAGCCGCGCAGATAGATGGCATTTTGCAGCAAAGCGGCGGGATGGATCGGCAACATGGCAAGTCTCCCATGAAGATTTGCCGGAAGTCTGCGGCCAGGGTGGTTAATAGGCCATGAAACTGTCTAATCCAGCAGAAACAGCGCGCGCTCCTGAC
>JAYSEE010000366.1:1352-2641 GCA_041914045.1 Ferrovibrio sp.
ATCGCCGCAGGCGCGGATGCGCGGCAGGTCGCGCTGATCGGCATGGGTGATCATCCAATAGGTGCGGGTGAGGCGGATGCTCTCGGGCAGCACCGGCACCAGGTCGGGTTCCCCGGCTGCCATGAAGCAGGGCAGCACGCAAAGCCCGGCGCCGGCGAGCGTCATGCGCATCTGGGCCAGCAGGTTGGAGGCGCGCAGCCGGGGCTTCAGGCCGGGGCCGACCAGATGCAGGTAATCCAGCTCCGGCGTGTAGAGATAATCGTCCACATAGCCCACCAGGGGATAGGCCGGGATCTGCTCCAGCGCGGTGATCGGGGCATGCCGTGCTAGGTAATCCCGCGCGCCGTAAAGCTGCAAATGGTAGTCGGTCAGCCGGCGGGCGAAGACGCGCCCGGATTTCGGTCGGCTCAGCCCGATGGCGATATCGGCCTCGCGCTTGGACAGGCTGAGAAGATGAGGCATGGTGATAAGTTCTATATTCAAACTATTATTTTTATTCGACATTTCTTTTATACGCGAGGCCAGAAAATGCACCCCGAAGCCATCCGGCGCGCCGATCCGCACGGTGCCGGCCAAGCCATCCGGCCCAGCCGTTTCGGCCTGGGCGGCCAGGGTGGCGCTTTCCACCGCCTGGGCCGTAGCGAGCAGCCGCTGGCCGGACTCGGTCAACTGGTAGCCCTGCGGGCTGCGCAAAAAAAGTTGGCATTGCAAAGCGGTCTCCAAGGCTCGGAGTCTGCGGCTGACGGTGGTATGCTCCTGCCCAAGCCGCTTGGCCGCCAAGGTCAGCCGGCCCGCCCGGGCCACGGCCAGGAAATAGCGCAGATCGTCCCAATCGAATGCGGTTTCCGCCATGGCTTCCTGCTCTTTTAACCCCGCACATCCGTTGTGCGAAAATTCCCATACCATGGGGCATTAAGACCTGTCATATGTGCAAGATCAACAATGCTCTGTATCGCTGATTCCTGATTAGGGGACGGAAATGACCAAGGAACTGCATCACTATATCGGTGGCAAAAAAGTCGCGGGCACGTCTGGCCGCTTCCTGGACGTGTACAACCCCTCCACGGGCGAAATCAGCGCCCGTTCCCCCTTGGCCACCAAGGCCGAGGTTGAGGCCGCTATCGCCGACAGCCAGAAGGCCTTCGAAACCTGGTCGCGCACTTCGCCGCTGGTCCGCGCCCGCGTGATGTTCAAGTTCAAGGAACTCTGCGAGAAGCATGCCGACGAAATCGCGCTGCTGATCGCCAACGAGCATGGCAAGGTGGTGTCCGACGCCAAGGGCTCGCTGC
>JAYSEE010000367.1:0-610 GCA_041914045.1 Ferrovibrio sp.
GCTGAAGGACAAGAAGGGCCGCGAGCTTGAGTCGGGCGACATCAAGCGCATCGTGCGCCCCTATGTGCTGAAGGCCCTGCCCAAGGGCTGGATGTGCGACGATGAGCATTTCTACGTGAACCCGACCGGCCGCTTCGTCATCGGCGGCCCGGATGGCGATGCCGGCCTCACCGGCCGCAAGATCATCGTCGACACCTACGGCGGCGCGGCCCCCCATGGCGGCGGCGCTTTCTCGGGCAAGGACCCGACCAAGGTGGACCGCTCGGCCGCTTATGCCGCGCGCTATCTGGCGAAGAACGTGGTGGCGGCCGGCCTGGCCTCGCGCTGCTTGATCCAGCTTTCCTACGCCATCGGCGTGTCGCATCCGCTGTCGGTCTATGTGTCCACCTTCGGCACCGGCAAGGCCGACGAGCAGAAGATTTCCAAGATCCTGCAAGAGCTGGTTTCGCTCAGCCCGCGCGGCATCCGCGAGCATCTCAAGCTCAACCGTCCGATCTACGCCCGCACCGCCGCTTACGGCCATTTCGGCCGCAAGCCGGAAAAGGACGGCGGCTTCTCCTGGGAGAAGACCGATCTGGTGAAGGATCTGAAGTCGGCTTTCAACGTCAAG
>JAYSEE010000367.1:620-2628 GCA_041914045.1 Ferrovibrio sp.
TGCCGCATGGCCGGGTCTGAACCCGGCCATGCGCGTTTTCGGGGCCCCGCATGTCCGAACCAGCCGCTCAGCCGCCGCGTCGGCAGATTTACGGCCGCCGGCGCGGCCGCAAACTGACCCAGAAGCGCGAAGACCGCATGCAGCGGCAATTGCCGGAGCTGCGATTCGATCTTCCGGTTCCGCCGCAAATCATTGATCTAAAAAGCGTATTCGGCGAAATCCCGCAGCGGTTATGGCTCGAAATCGGCTTCGGGGTGGGCGATCACCTGTTCGCCCAGGCGCTGGCCAATCCCGATGTGCATTTTCTGGGCGTGGAGCCGTTTCTCTACGGCGTGTCCAATCTGGTGGACGACATGGCCGAGGCGGAAGCCGCCGGCAATCCGGGCCCGATGCGGCATATCCGGCTGCTGACCGACGATGCCCGCCTGCTGCTCAAGGTGCTGCCCGATGCCAGCCTGGAGCGGGCTTTCATCCTGTTTCCCGATCCCTGGCCGAAAAAGCGCCATAACTGGCGCCGGATCGTGAATGCCGACACCCTGGCCGATCTGGCCCGCTGCATGAAGCCGGGGGCCGAATTGCGCTTGGCCACCGATGTGCCGGATTATGCCCGCTGGATGCTGCGTTTCGCGCTGAAGGCCCCGGCTTTCGCCTGGATGGCCGAAACGGCGGCGGATTGGCGCGAGCGGCCGGCGGATTGGCCGCCCTCCAAATACGAGCGCAAGGCCCGGGCGGCTGGCCGTTCCTGCTGGTATTTCCGTTTTCGCCGGGTTTGAAAAGCCTTGCAAATACCCGCAATAGGACTATAACAGCGCCACATTGCTGGCCTGGTCCCTAGTCTGGATCAGAAGATGAGGAAATGGGCCAGACGGCCCATTTTTCGTTTTTGGTGGTTGCGCTGCAAATCGGCGCCTGCCGGCATGCAGGAATGGGCAGCCTAACCGAATGATGGAGTGAACGCGGAAAGCATGACCGCGGTGAAAAAGATCGAGCAATTGATCGAGCCCACGCTGACGGCGATGGGCTACGCATTGGTGCGCGTGAAGCTGCAGGGCAGCCAGCGTCCGGTGCTGCAGATCATGGCCGAGCGCGAGACCGGCGGTGCGCCGCATGACGGCGGCTTCAGCGTGGATGATTGCGCCGAGATCAGCCGCGCCGTGTCGGCCATCCTGGATGTGGAAGACCCGATCCCGCAGGCCTACACCTTGGAAGTTTCTTCGCCGGGCCTGGATCGGCCGCTGGTGAAGCCGAAGGATTTCGAGCGCTTCAAGGGCTTCGTCGCCCGTATCGAAGTGGAGCGCCCGCTGAATGGCCGCAAGCGTTTTCGCGGTCGCCTGCTCGGCCTGTTCGACGATCAGGTGAAGGTGCAGGACGACGAAGCCAAGCCGGGCGCCGAACCTGAAGAATGGTCGGTGCCGGTGGAGGATATCACCGCAGCCAAACTGGTGCTCACCGACGACCTGCTTGCCGCCGGCAAACTCGCCAGCGCGAGTGCCGGGCCGGGCAGCCCGGTGGCTGCCGGCCAGATTGTCGATCTCGATCAACCGAAACCCGGTTCGCGCGGCCGTGCCGTGCTTGCCGGATAAGCTATTCAAGACGCGTCCGAGGACAAGACCATGGAACCCGTTACCAGCTACAACCGCATCGAATTGCTGCAAGTCGCCGACGCGGTGGCGCGCGAGAAGGTGATCGACCGCGATGTCGTGCTGATGGCGATGGAAGATGCGATCCAGAAAGCCGCGCGTTCGCGCTACGGCATGGAAAACGACATCCACGCCGAGATCGATCGCAGGTCCGGCGAAATCCGTCTGGCGCGCTATCTGCAAGTGGTCGACAAGGTGGAGAACGATGCCGTCGAGATCGGTTTGATCGAGGCGCAGCGCCGCAATCCCGATGCCCAGGTGGGCGACACCATCTCCGAATCCCTGCCGCCGATTGATTTCGGCCGCATCGCCGCGCAGACCGCCAAGCAGGTGATCGTGCAGAAGGTGCGCGAGGCCGAGCGCGAGCG
>JAYSEE010000368.1:0-2622 GCA_041914045.1 Ferrovibrio sp.
ATCTTCCATTCGCTGCTGGGCGTGCCGTTGCAGCGCGATAATCGCGTGATCGGCGTGCTTGTGGTGCAGAACAAGACGCGCCGGCAATATGCCGAAGACGAAGTGGAAGTGCTGGAAACCATCGCCATGGTGCTGGCGGAGATGGTGGCGTCCGGCCAGCTCACCGGCGCCGACGATACCGCCGTGGTCAGCCGCGCGCCGGGCCTGCCGTTCCGCGCCGATGGCCGCACGCTGTCGGAAGGCCTCGCCATCGGCCAGGCCGTGCTGCACGAGCCGCGCGTGCATGTGGAGCGCACCATCGCCGACGACATTCCGCATGAGAAGCGCCGGCTGGATGCCGCCGTGGCCTCGATGCGCGATCAGGTCAACCGCATGCTGGAAGCGCCCGACGACGAGATCGTCGGCGAAAGCCGCGACGTGCTGGAAACCTACAAGATGTTCGCGCATGACAGCGGCTGGCTGCACAAGCTGCATCAGGCGGTGGAATCCGGCCTCACCGCAGAAGCCGCCGTGCTGCGCGTGCAGGGCGATACGCGCCATCGCATGCAGGCGATCACCGATCCTTACTTGCGCGAACGCCTGGCCGATCTCGACGATCTGGCCAACCGTCTGCTGCTGCATCTCACCGGCAAGGGCGTAACCTCGGCGGCGGAAGCCTTGCCCGAGAATGCGATCCTGTTCGCCAAGGCGATGGGCCCGGCGGAATTGCTGGATTACGACCGCCGCAAATTGCAGGGCCTGGTGCTGGAGGAAGGCTCCAGCGTCAGCCATGTGGCCATCGTGGCGCGTGCCTTGTCGATTCCGGTGGTGGGCTCGGTGGGCCGCGCCATCGAACGCGTGGAGCCGGGCGATCAAGTGATCGTGGACGGCGATCATGCGCAGATTTTCGTGCGCCCGGTGGCCGATGTGGTTACCGCCTTCCAGCAAAGCCTGGGCCTGCGCAAGGCGCGATTGGCGAAATACGCCGCCCAGCGCAACGATCCGCCGGTGACGCGCGACGGCAAGCGAATCGCGCTGCTGATCAATGCCGGCCTGTTGATTGATATGGCGCATCTCGACGAGACCGGCGCCGAGGGCATCGGGCTGTATCGCACCGAGCTGCAATTCCTGGTGCGCCCAACCATGCCGAAGGCGGAAGCGCAGACCGCGATCTATGCCCGCGTGCTCGAGCATGCCGGCGAGCGGCCGGTGGTGTTCCGCACGCTGGATGTGGGGGGCGACAAAGTGCTGCCGTATCTCGCCAAGCAGCCGGAAGAGAATCCGGCCCTGGGCTGGCGCGCCATCCGCATGTCGCTGGACCGGCCGGCCTTGCTGAAGGTGCAATTGCGCGCGCTGTTGCAGGCGGCCGAGGGCCGCGTGCTGCATGTGATGTTTCCCATGGTGGCCGAGGTGGATGAATTCATCCGCGCCCGCAAGATTCTCGACCGCGAAGTGCAGCGGCTGAAAAGCCTAGGCCGCGCGGTGGCCCGGCAGGTGCGCGTGGGCACCATGCTGGAAGTGCCGGCTTTGGCCTGGCAATTGCCGTCCTTGCTGCCGCTGGTTGATTTCGTTTCGGTCGGATCCAACGACCTGATGCAATTCCTGTTCGCCACCGATCGCGGCAACCCGCGCATGACCGAGCGTTACGACCCATTGGCGCCCAGCATGCTGGCTTTTCTGCGCTGGGTAGTGCAGCAGTGCAAGGCGCATGACACGCCGCTCACGCTCTGCGGCGAAATGGGCGGCCGCCCGCTGGAGGCGATGGCTTTGCTCGGTTTGGGGTTCGAACGGCTCTCGATGCCGGCCAATGCCATCGGCCCGGTGAAGGAGATGCTGCGTAGCCTCGATGTTCTCTCGCTTGCGGAATTTTTGGAAGGCTTGTACCATTTGCCGGATCACAGCCTGCGCACGCGTTTGGAAGAATATGCGCGTGAAAACGGGGTGATTGTTTAGAATTTTCCGTGATCGGGTACAGCGCCTTCCGGTGCGTATGATTTCGGGTCGGCTGCAAATTCGGCCCCGCAGCAACAGCCACCGCAGCAATAGCAGGGAAACTGGGATTCCATGGCTACCGAGGCCGGCGACAAGCCGGCGGCTCCCGCCACGCCCGAAAACTATGAAGGCGTCGGACATAGTCTGAGAGTGGTGCGCGAGCGGCATGGTCTGTCGCTGGTCGATGTGTCCGCGCGCATCCGCATCCGTCGCCCGCATCTCGAAGCCATCGAGCATGGCCGCTTCGCCGAATTGCCGGGCCCGGTTTATGTCACCGGCTTCCTGCGCAGCTATGCTGAATTTCTTGGCCTGGAGCCGGAGAAAGTGGTTTCCGCTTTTCAGGCCGAAAGCGATGTGGCGCGCCAGCGCAGCACGCTAGTATTTCCCATGCCGCGCCCCGAGCAGCGCACGCCCCGGGTCTGGCTGGTGCTGTTGGCATTGCTGCTGGCCGGCGGCGCTTACTTCGTCTGGTATCGCTATCAGGAAACTTTCCGCTCCGGCGCCGAACTGGTGAAGCCGTTGCCTACGCGCTTGGCCGATCTGGTGCCGCCGCCGCCGCCGCCGATCAAGCCGGCCGCTCCGATCCAATCCGCGCCGGTGCAAACCGCGACGGTACAATCCGCGACGGCCCAATACGCCCCGGTAATGAAT
>JAYSEE010000369.1:0-2594 GCA_041914045.1 Ferrovibrio sp.
GAATCGAGCGCGATCGGACGGCCCACGCTGCGCCGTGGCAGCCGGGGATCGTAGACCATGGATTGGCCCACCTGAAGCTGCACCGGAATATCCAGTTCCACGCATTTGGCATAGAACGGATACCAGCGCGCATGATCGGGCGCCAATTCGAACCAATGCGGATAGAAATGCGCGCCGACAAAGCCGTATTCCTTCACGGCGCGCTCCAATTCACGTACGCCACTCATGCCTTCGGTGGCATCCAGGCCGGCCAGGCCGAGAAAGCGGTCGGGATGGGCCTGCACGGCATCGGCCACGATCTTGTAGGGAACATGATAGCAGGCCGGATGGTGCAGCGGGCCAACCTTGGCGGCAATGAGAAATGCCTTTTCGATGCCGGCGGCATCCATACGGGCCAGCATCTGTTCATGCGTGATGCCTTCATAGGTGCTGTCCTGCACACGCATCTTTTCGGTATAGAAGGCGCGGCGATCCGGACGGCTTTGCAGGGCTTCCGGGGTCCAGATATTCACCACCGCGTCGATGGCTGAAATATCATATTGAGTCATGCGGCACTCCTGATCGCTTTATAAGCCGAGTTCACGGGCAATCAATTCTCTTTGGATTTCGTTGGTGCCTTCGCCGAAGCTGTAGAGGCGTCCATCGCGCCAATAGCGCTGCATGTCGCTTTCCGCCGCATAGCCGGCGCTGGCCAGAATCTGCATGCCATGATGCGTTACATATTGCAGGGCTTCGGTGGCGATCACCTTGGCCTGCGCGGCCTGGCGCCGCGCGGCATCGCCGGTGGCGAGCAGCCAGGCGAGATGGTAGACTGTCAGGCGAGATTGATCGACGCGCATTTGCATATCCGCCAGGCGATGGCGGATGGTTTGGAAACTGCCGATCGGCTTGCCGAATTGTTGCCGCTCGCGGGCATGCGCAAGGGCCAGATCAACAGCCGCCTGGGCGCAGCCGGTGACGGTGGCCGCCATGCTGGCGCGCGAGAAATGCAAAGTCGACATCAGATGCTGAAAGCCACGGCCCTGCTGGCCGATCATGGCGTCATGCGGAACGAAGACTTCATCCAGCCCGATATCCCAGGAGGGCATGGCGTTGTTGCCGATCTTGGGCAGCGGCGTCATCGCGATGCCGGGCGCATCGGATGGCACAAGAAACAGGGAAATGCCGCGGCTGCCCTTGCTGTCGGCTTCGGTGCGCGCAGGCGTGAGCAGATAGGTGGCGCCCTTGGCGTCGCTGATCCAGGTCTTGCGCCCGATGATGCGCCAGCCGCCATCCACTGGCATGGCGCGAGTGCGGATGGCGCCGGCATCGGAGCCCGCTTCCGGCCCGGTGAGGGCCAGGGCTATCAGCAGTTTGCCGGCAAGGATTTGCGGCAGCAGGCTCTGTTTCTGCGCCTCGCTGCCATAAGTCAGCACCGACATGGCGCCGAAGCCGACGACGCGATTGTATATGGATGCTGCCATATAGGCGCCTTGACCCAATCGCTCCTGCACTAGGCAGACGCTGCGCCAATCCAGGCCGAGACCGCCATATTCGGTCGGGAAAGCCAAACCGAACAGGCCTAGTTCGCCCATCTCGGGCAACAGATCGTAGGGCGGAATATGGCCATCATCGCGCCGGCGCACTTCTTCCGGCGGCAGTCGATGCGCCAGGAAACGCTCGACCGTATCCAGCATCTGCCGTTGTTCGGTGGTGATCGAGAAATCCATCAGGCGTGACTCCGTTGAGCTTCCGCCTGCTTCTGCAAAGGTTCGCGCAGGGTCCAGATCAGGCCGAGGACCAGCCATGCGGTGACACCCAGCAAGGCGGCAAGCCAGAAAAGCGGCTTCGTGGCATGCAGGGAAATCGAGCCCATATATCCGAGCGCCAGGGTGGCGATGGCCAAAACGGCCCAGGCGCTCCAGCGGCGGCTATCGGCCGGCGGCGGCGATTGATCAATCCGATCATCCTTCAGCCAAGCTTCCAGATCCTGGGTTTGCGGCATATCGCTGCTGCCGCCTTCCAGTTCCATTTCCTTGGCGGCTTCAGCCTGCTCCTTGACGATCTGACGTTCCATCCAGCGGCCGAAAATGCCCTTTGCCGGTTGCTTCTCTTCCTCAACGACGGCGTCGCCGTCGCTTTTGCGCGCAAGCAGACGGAAATGTTCGGGCAGGTAATCCATCGCAACGGCAATAGCGGCAACGACGATGCCGAGAATATCGTTCAAGTCGCTATCGCCGATCAGCAGAATGCCGGCCAGCACGAAGAGCATCCGCTGCACGACGGAGAGCGGCTGCCGGAAATAACCGGCCAAGGCGGCGGCGAAGAAAATCAGGCCGGCGGCGGCGGTGCAGCTGGCGATGATGATTTCCAGCGGCGAACCGATCATCAGCAACGCCGGCTGAAACACGAAAATGATCGGCACGATGAAGGCCGCCAGGCCGAGACGGGAGGCTTCCATCATGGTCTTCATCGGATTGGTGCGGGCAAGGCCGGCCGCAGCCACGGCGGCGAGCGCGGTCGGCGGCGTGATATCGGAAACCACGCCATAATAAAACGCGAACATATGCGCCGCCATTTCCGGCACGCCGCTGGATTTCAGGATCGGGATCACG
>JAYSEE010000370.1:0-2586 GCA_041914045.1 Ferrovibrio sp.
TGCGCCTCAGCGGGTCATGCCAGCCTTGCGTGCAAGCATGCGCAAGCCTTCGGCTTCCGCCTTGGATTTATCCAGGGCAACCTGCCAGACGCCTTCTTCCCACAATTCTTCTAGACGAGAGGCATCCTGCGGCAGAAAGGCGGTTTGCATCATGCCGAGCTTCTTGAGGTCTTCCAGTTCGCGTTTGGCCAGATCGTCGTAACGAGCGACCGTATCGGTTTCGAGCTTGCGCGCTTCCGCCTCGATGGCGGAACGATCCGCCGCAGAAAGGCCATTCCAGGTCTGCAGATTCATGAAGATCATGACCCCAACCTGCCCGAAAACCGGATCGGCATAATATTTGGCGACCTCATACCACTTGAAGTCTTTGGCCCCGGTCAGGCCCCAGGCCGCGCCGTCGATAACGCCCTTTTGCAGCGCGGTGTAGATTTCGCCGCCCGCCATATTGACCGGCGCGCCGCCAAGCGCGCGGATCATCGGAAAATACGACACCGTGCCGCGTATCTTGCGGCCCTCGAAACCCGGGCTCTTGGCGATCGGATCACGCAGGAAATAGCGAAATCCCTTGCTGCCCGTGGCCGGCGCCGCGATCAGCTTCAACCCATGTTTGCGGTAATGCGCATCAATATAGTCGATGACGCCCGCTGCCCGGCGCTTCTCCGGGTCAACCGCGATCGCGTCGATCGCCAGCCCTACCGCCGTCGTGCCGGAGTGATAAGCCGGATGGGTGAACAGCAATTGGAATACGCCGGCCTGCACAGGCTGGAATTGTTCGAATGTGGGAACCGCATCCGGGCCGGACAACGCGATGCTGACGCGCCCGGCAGTCGCGGCATTCACTTTGGCGATGAAGGGTTTGGCGATTTGCTCGGTATAGGTGAAATTTAGCGGAAAACCGGACACCATCTTCATATCCGCCGCCGCCGACGGACCGGCAAGCATAACCGAGCAGATTCCGAAAGTGAGCATCGCGAATGTGGCGCGCTTCATGATTTCCTCCCCATTCCCGCCATGCCGGCGGGTTTTTCTTTGTTGCAGGCAGCATTCGTTATAAGTTCCATATAGAACCCATGTCAAGTTCTATATGGAACTATTATCGGAGTCATGATTTTGGCCAAGATGTCCCAGAAGACGGGTCGCCCGATCGCAACCTCAACGCCCGCCAATGACGATCTGACCCGCAACATGCTGGCGGACAATGCCATCGGCGAGGCTTGGCGAATCTGCTATCTCGCCAACCTCTTCGTGTTTCCGCTCTATGCGCAATTCGAGAAAGAACACGACATACTGCGACCGGAATTCGTGGTTCTGTTCTGCCTTTCCTACCACCAGCCGCTGATCGCACAGAATGTCGTCGACATGTCCGGCCTGCCGAAGAACACCATCAGCAGGGGTGTGAATCGGCTGCTCGCCCGCGGCCTGATACGGCGCAGCGACGATGCCGGAGACCGCCGCAAGGGCCGGCTCAGCCTGACGGCAAAAGGCCGCGACTTGTTCGACCTGCTGATGCCGCAAATGATCGAGCGGCGCGCCCGGCTGCTGCACGGATTGGATGCCGCGGAAATCCAGCAGATCGGAAAATTGCTGCTTAAGATGGGAGTGGCGGCCACAAAGAACCTCGCCGGCGCCTGAACCAAATCGGCTGATTCCGCAGCCTGCGCAGGTGGCGAGCGCAGCACGCTTGCGCTATCTATTCGCAATGTCCGTTGACCCTTTCGACCTGTCCGGTTTCGAACCGGAGAGCAGTTCTTCCATTGCCCCGGCCCCGGCAGCAAACCTGCCGCCGCCGGATTGGCTAACGCGTCTGAATTCCGCGCAATACGAAGCCGCCACCCATCTGCAAGGCCCGCTGCTGGTGCTGGCCGGCGCCGGCACCGGCAAGACCCGCGTGCTGGTGACGCGCCTGGCCAATATTCTTTATCAACGCCTGGCCTGGCCGAGCCAGATCCTGGCCGTCACCTTCACCAACAAGGCGGCGCGCGAAATGCGCGAGCGCGTGGAGCAGTTGGTCGGCCCCGCCGCCGAGGGCCTGTGGCTGGGCACTTTCCACGGCATCGCCAACCGCATCCTCAAGCGCCATGCCGAAGCCGTGGGCCTGAAGCCGAATTTCACCATCCTGGATCAGGACGACCAGATCCGCCTGATCAAGCAGGTGATGCAGACCGAGGGCGTGGACGAAAAACAGATCGACGCGCGTTCGCTGGCGGCGCAATTCGACCGCTGGAAAGATAAGGGCTATGGCAGCGGCAATGCCGCGCAAGTGCCGAAATCGGAAAGCGGCTTCGCCGAAGGCCGCGGCGGCGCGCTGTTCGCGCTGTATAACCAGCGCCTGCTGCAGCTCAATGCCTGCGATTTCGGCGATCTGCTGCTGCATAACCTGACCATCTTCCGCAGCCAGCCCGAGGTGCTGAAGAAATACCAGCGGCAATTCCGCTACATTCTGGTGGACGAATACCAGGATTCGAATGTGAGCCAGTATCTCTGGCTGCGGCTGCTGGCGCAGGAACACAAGAATCTGTGCTGCGTGGGCGACGACGACCAGTCGATCTATGGCTGGCGCGGCGCGGAGGTGGGCAACATCCTGCG
>JAYSEE010000371.1:0-2569 GCA_041914045.1 Ferrovibrio sp.
CGCCGTGCATGCCCCGCTCGCCATCGGGGCCAAGGTGAAAATCGGCTTTGAAGCCAGCGGGCTTTGCCTGCTGCCGGCGGCTTGATATCAGCCCGTCGCGCCGCCGGACAGCCAGCGCAGCACGCCATGGCCGGCAGCAAAGCCGGTGGCAAAACAAGCCTGCAGCAGATAGCCGCCGGTCGGCGCTTCCCAATCCAGCATCTCGCCGGCGACGAAAACGCCTGGATGACGGCGCAGCATAAGCTGTGCATCCACTTCATCGCGGCGGATGCCGCCCGCCGTGGAAATCGCCCGCGCGATGCCGAACGGCGCCGTCAGCACCAACGGCAGCGCTTTGATCAGCGTCGTCAGCGGCAACGCGCCATCCGGGCCATGCAGCGCCTCCTGCACTAGGCCGATGGCGACCGGCGGCAGGCCGATGCGCTTGCGCAGAAAATTCGTCAAGGATGCGCCCCGGCGCGGTTCGGCGACCAGCTTGGCCAATTCGGCTTCCGGCATGTCCGGCTTCAGATCGACCTGCAATCGCGCCGATCCATCGCGCTGAATCGCCTCGCGCAACGCAGAGGACAGCGCATAGATAGCGCCGCCTTCCAAGCCCGCCGCCGTAACCATCGCCTCGCCGCGCCGTTCATTGCCGCCGAAACGCAGCGCGATGCGCTTGAGCGGCGCACCGGCATGACGCTGGCGAAACACCTCGGACCAGGCAACATGGAAACCGCAATTCGCCGGCAGCAGCGGCGCGATGGCAATATCGGGCAGCAAGGCGGTCCAATGCCCATCGGAACCGAGTTTCGGCCAGGAAGCGCCGCCAAGCGCCAGCACCACAGCCGCAGCCTGCACCGCATCGCCATTGCCGAAACGCAAGCGGCCTTCGGCATCCCAGCCGGTCCATTCCATGCGCGTGGATATCTCGACGCCGAGATCGTTCAGCCGGGCCAACCAGGCCCGCAGCAACGGGCTTGCCTTCATGGCTTGCGGGAAAACCCGCCCGCTGCTGCCGATGAAAGTTTCCTGCCCGAGCCCTTTGCACCAATCCAGCAAGGCCGCCGGCGGATATGCGCGCAGATAAGGCTCCATCCAGGCGGCGCTTTCGCCATAGCGCGCCTTGAAGCTGTCGAAAGGTTCGGAATGGGTGATATTGAGCCCGCCGCGCCCCGCCATCAGCAATTTGCGCCCCAGGCTGGGCATGCGTTCATAGACCCGGACCCGCAGGCCCGCCGCGGCCATCACCTCGGCGGCCATCAAACCGGCAGGGCCGCCGCCGATGACGGCAACATTATGTGCGCTGGAATCCGACATCGGGAGAAGCCATTGAAAATCCGCCACAAAGCACTGGCTTTGGTTGTAGAGGCTGCGCCGGGAAAACTCAAATGTTGCCTCGACGCCCCCGTAGGCATGGCTGAAGGCGCGGGGCCGAATTACAATTCCGTTATAGCTGATCTGCCGGAGTTTTCTTTGTTAAGCACGGCCAATAAAGCGATAAAAAGCAATGCAATTGCGGGAGACGCCTGAATGAGTATCGAAACCGCCGCCTATCCCGAGATCCGCGAGGCGGTTGCCAAGCTCTGCGCGCGCTTTCCCGGTGAATATTGGCGCAAACTCGACCGGCAGATGGCCTATCCGAGCGAGTTCGTGCAGGCGCTGACCGAAGCCGGCTATCTGTCCGTGCTGATCCCCGAGGAATATGGCGGCTCCGGCCTGCCGCTATCGGCGGCGGCGGCGGTGCTGGAGGAGATTCAGCGTTCCGGCTGCAATGGCGGCGCCTGCCATGCGCAGATGTATACAATGGGCACCGTGCTGCGGCATGGTTCGACCGCACAGAAAAGCCGCTATCTGCGGCAAATCGCCGAAGGCACACTGCGCTTGCAGGCTTTCGGCGTGACCGAGCCGACCAGCGGCACCGATACCGCTTCGCTGCGCACCACAGCCGCCCGGCAGGGCGATCATTTCATCGTGAATGGCCAGAAAATCTGGACCAGCCGCGCCGAGCATTCCGACTTGATGCTGCTGCTGGCGCGCACCACGCCGATCCGCGATGGCATGAAACGCACCGATGGCCTGTCTGTGCTGCTGGTGGATATGCGCGAAGCCTTGGGCAACGGCCTGACCATCCGGCCGATCCGCACCATGATGAACCATGCCACGACGGAAGTGTTCTTCGATAATCTGCGCGTGCCGGCGGAGAACCTGATCGGCGAGGAAGGCAAGGGCTTCCGCTATATCCTCTCCGGCATGAATGCCGAGCGCATCCTGATTGCCGCCGAATGCGTCGGCGATGCCAAATGGTTCGTCGAGAAGGCCGTTTCCTATGCCAAGGAGCGTATGGTCTTCGGCCGTCCGATCGGCCAGAATCAGGGCATTCAATTTCCCATCGCCAAAGCCTACGCCAATATGCGAGCGGCGGAATTGATGGTGAAGGAAGCGTTGCGCCTATACGAAGGCGGGCAGAATCCCGGCGCCGAGGCCAATATGGCCAAGATGCTGGCGGCCGACGCCTCTTTCGAAGCCGCCAATGCCTGCATCCAGACCCATGGCGGCTTCGGCTTCGCCGAGGAATACGACGTGGAGC
>JAYSEE010000372.1:0-2566 GCA_041914045.1 Ferrovibrio sp.
GATCATCGAGCGCATCCTGGTGCTCGAAGGCGTGCCGAATCTGCAAGATCTCGGCAAGCTGAAGATCGGCGAGACGGTGCCGGAAGGTTTGAAGGGCGATCTCGATCTGGAGCGCGGCGCGCGCGGCGAATTGCTCAACGGCATCGCGGCCTGCGAAGGCGCGGCGGATTATGTGAGCCGCGACATCCTGCGCCATATTCTCTCCGACACCGAAGAGCATATTGATCATCTGGAAACCCAGCTCGATCTGATCGAGAAGATCGGGTTGCAGAATTTCCTGCAATCGCAGGTCTGAGCGGCGTTATGGCTTGATCGGTCGCCGCCCTAAATCGGGCGCTTGGACGCCTCGTAGAGCGCAATCGACGCGGCGACCGACACATTCAAGCTTTCCACCAATGGCAAGCTTTCCACCGAAGAATTGCCGCTTAACCCCGGCATCGGCAGATGGGCGAGAAAGTCGCAATGCTCGGCGGTGAGGCGGCGCAAGCCTTCGTCTTCCGCGCCGAGCACCAATGCCAGGCGCTTCACATCCTTCATGGCCGCCGATAGATCGCGGTCGGCATTGGCGGCCAGGCCCACGCGCCAGAAGCCGTATTCTGCCAGCAGGTCCATCGCCCGCACCAGATTGCTCACCCGCAGCATCGGGACGGCTTCCAGCCCGCCGGAAGCGGCTTTCGCCATTGCGCCGGTGGCTTCCGGCGCATGGCGGTCGGTGACGATCAAGGCGCGTGCGCCGAAAGCGGCGGCCGAACGCAGGATCGCGCCGATATTGCGCGGATCGGTCACTTGATCGAGCAGCAGCACGATATCGCTGCCCGAGGCCGGCGGCGCGGCCAGGGATTCCACGCCGGGATCGTCCAGCGGTTCGGCCAGCAGCGCGATGCCCTGATGCACCGCGCCGGGCGGCAGCAACGCATCCAGCTTGGTGCGGTCGAGGATTTCCGGCTGCGGCGCGCCCGAGGGCAGGCTCGGGCCAAGCTGGGCCAGGCTTTCGCGGGTCAGCGCCAGCCGATGGATGTAGCGGTCCGGATTCGCCAGGGCGGCGAGGCAGGCATGCTGGCCATAGAGCCAATAGCCGCCTTTTGCGGCGGCTCTGCCGGCGCGGCCATGATCATGGCCGCCTCTGCGGGGATTCCCGCCGGAATTGGGTTTTCCGCCGGAATCAGGGCGGTGCGGCCCCCGCTGGTCGCGGTCGGGGCGGGTGTGGGGCGTAAGATTCTGGCCGGGGCGGTGCTTGCGTCGGTTCATGGCCGCCTTTATAGTGCGCCGCGAAAGAGGCAACAACATTGCCGATCCGATCCCGAAGCCGGGAGAAGAGGGGCGATGATGAGCCTTTTGTCGCGTTTTTCCGCTGCCGGGCGCAGTGTTTCCTGTCCGATTCGATCGGCTGGAGGCGGTTCGGAGGGGTGCCCGAGTGGCTAAAGGGGACGGACTGTAAATCCGTTGGCGTACGCCTACGCTGGTTCGAATCCAGCCCCCTCCACCAGTCCGGTGGAAAAGCGCGAAGTGAGTGGGTGTTTTTGGTTGGGTGTATGAGTTCAGTGGCGGGTGTAGCTCAGTGGTAGAGCCCCAGCCTTCCAAGCTGGTTGCGTGGGTTCGATTCCCATCACCCGCTCCAAGCTTGCCCCGCCAGACGGTCCGGTTCGCCGGCCGCGCCCATGCTAAGCCTACCTCAGGCGCGGACGCTCGCATGGGCCCCGCGCTCTTGGCGTAGGTCTCGGCGCAAGCAGGCGCCGGTGCGAAGTGAGTGTTGGAACAATCGGCGCGGCGGCGGATCGTCACCGTTGCGGCGCTGCCAGGATGAAACAGTGACGAAACCAATTTGGCTGGTGCCGCGAGGTGCCGCCGGGCCGAACGAGAGAGCGGCCGCATGGATATCTATCGGAGAGAGTGACCATGGGTAAGGCAAAATTCGAGCGCAACAAGCCGCATTGCAACATCGGCACGATCGGCCACGTTGACCACGGCAAGACTTCGCTGACGGCGGCGATCACGAAGGTTCTGGCCGAGAGCGGCGGTGCGACGTTCACGGCCTATGACCAGATCGACAAGGCGCCGGAAGAGAAGGCGCGCGGCATCACGATTTCGACGAGCCATGTCGAGTATGAGACGAACAACCGCCACTACGCGCATGTGGATTGCCCCGGCCACGCCGACTATGTGAAGAACATGATCACCGGCGCGGCGCAGATGGACGGCGCGATCCTGGTTGTGTCGGCCGCCGACGGCCCGATGCCGCAGACCCGCGAGCACATCCTGCTGGCCCGTCAGGTGGGCGTGCCCGCCATCGTGGTGTTCATGAACAAGTGCGACATGGTGGACGATCCGGAATTGCTGGATCTGGTCGAGCTGGAAGTGCGCGAACTGCTGTCGAAGTACGACTTCCCCGGCGACGACATCCCGATCGTGCGCGGTTCGGCTCTGTGCGCGCTGGAAGACAAGTCGCCCGAGCTCGGCCGCGACGCGGTGCTGAAGCTGATGGCTGAAGTGGACAAGTACATCCCGCAGCCGGAGCGTCCGAAGGACAAGCCGTTCCTGATGCCGATCGAAGACGTGTTCTCGATCT
>JAYSEE010000373.1:0-2549 GCA_041914045.1 Ferrovibrio sp.
GGAGCCCAGTTCCGGATCGTAATAGCTATTGGGCAGCGTCACCCAGGCGGATTTATGCTCTTTGTCATAATCCATGTCCAAGGGCGCATAGGGCATCAGATGGAAGAAGAAGAAACGCATTATGCTGCCCCCCGGATGAAGCTTTCCAATGCTTTTACAAAGGCGTCGGGCTGTTCCACCTGCGGCAGATGCCCGCATTTATCGAAATACTGCACTTTCGCGCCGGGGATCAGCTCGGCGAAGCGTTCCGCATAGGCCGTGGGGATGTATTCATCCTGCCTGCCCCAGAAGATCGCTGTGGGCACATCAATGCGATGCAGCCATTTATGCAGATGCGGATCGTATAGGCGCGGCGCCCAGGCCAGGCGGGCGGCGGCGAAGCGGTTCTTCATCTGCCGTTCCAACTCTTCGTCGGAAACCGGGGCCGCCAGCATCTTTTCGGCCAAGCTCTTATCGTGGAACAAAGCCTGGATGCCTTCTTCCGGCGTCCACAGAAAAGTGTCGGGTCGCGCCAAGCCTTTGATATGCAGGCCGGCCGAGCCGATCAGCGTCAGACTGGCAAGCTTGGCGGTGCTGCGTACGGCGATTTCGGCGGCGAGCCAGCCGCCCAGCGACGAGCCGACCAGATGCACATCCTCAAGCTTCAGCGCCTTGATCAGGTCCAGATAGAAATACGCCGCATCGTGGATGTTGTCCCACCAATCGGGCGTGTCGCTGCGGCCGAACCCCGGATGCTCGGGCGCGATGACCTCATGCGAGGCGGCCAGCTTGGCCATGAAGGGCAGCCAATTGCCGCCGCCGCGCGCGCCATGCAGGAACAGCACCGGCTTGCCCTTGCCGCCGCGCAGCAGAAAGGTCTTGCAGCCATCAATGGTGACGTATTCCTCGCGCGGCGCAACAGCCGCCTCCGCCACAGTCGCCTGGGCCATGATTTCCTCCGCAACGCTCGTTCTTCTTGCCAGTTGGATAGGCGCTCGCCCGGCGGGAGTCAAGCAATAAAGATTGCATGCGCACTAAATAGAGTTAGTATACTAACTAAATAACGATGGCCGGGGCGCATTCGCGCATGGCCGCAAAAACCTGGGTGGAGATAGCCATGACCTTGATTTCCAGCGCCGATTTCAAAGCCGCGATGCGCCCCTTCGGCGCTGCGGTGAACATCGTCACCACGGCGCATGATGGGCAGATGCATGGCGTTACGGCCACGGCGGTATGCTCGGTTTCGGCCGCGCCGCCTTCGCTGCTGGTCTGCATCAACCGCGCGGCCAGCATTCACAACCCGGTGCGCGCGGCGCGGCATTTCTGCGTCAATCTGCTTTCCGCCGATCAGGTGGAACTGGCGCAGCGCTTCTCCGCTTCCGATGAGGAGGCACGTCGCCGCCGTTTCGAAGGCCTGGCGCTGCGCAGCTTGAAAACCGGCTCGCCGATGCTGCCAAATGCGGTGGCGGCCTATGATTGCGAATTGGTGGAGACGGTGGAATCGGCCACGCATACCATCTTCATCGGCCTGGTTGCCGCCATGCATCGCGCGGCCGATCATGCCGATGCGCTGATGTATCGCGACGGCGAATTCGGCGTCTGGTCGCCGCTGGTCAGCGCCGCCGCCGCCGAATAAGGTCGTCGCGCGAATATAAAAAAGTCTGTTTATAGAAAAGCCTGTGGGGTGGGATGGAGGAGTTCGACTATATCCTGGTCGGCGCCGGATCGGCCGGTTGCGTGCTGGCCAATCGCCTGAGCGAAAACGGCCGTTATCGCGTGTTGCTGCTGGAAGCCGGCGGCTGGGATCGCGATCCCTGGATCAAGGTGCCGCTGGGCTTCGCGCGCAACGCCTATAACCCCAAGCTGGCCTGGCTGTTCGAAACCGAGCCGGTGCCGGGCATGAATGGCCGCCGCATCATCTGGCCGCGCGGACGCGGCATCGGCGGCTCCAGCAGCATCAACGCCATGATCTATGTGCGCGGGCAGCAGCAGGATTACGATGGCTGGGAGGCGATGGGCAATCCCGGCTGGGGCTATGCGGATATGCGCCGGATTTTCCGCAAGGCGGAAGGCTATGCCGGCGCGCATCCGGGCGATTACGGCACGTCCGGCCCGCTGGGCCTGAGCGATCCGCCCATGCGGCATCCGCTGCATGAAGCGTTCTTTGCCGCAGGGACCGAGCTTGGTTTGGCCTTCTCGCCGAATTTCAATGCCGGCGATCAGACCGGCGTGGGGCGCTATCAACTTACCACCCGCAATGGCCGGCGCAGCAGCGCGGCTGCCGCCTATCTGCATCCGGCGCGCGGGCGGCGCAATCTGGAAATTCGCTGCGGGGCTTCTGTGCGCAAGCTGCGTATAGAGAATGGCCGGGTGACGGGGGTGGAATACCGCTGGCGCGGTGCGCTGCATGAAGCCAAGGCCGGGCGCGAGGTGATTCTGGCGGCCGGCGCGATCCATTCGCCGCAGTTGCTCATGCTGTCCGGCATCGGCCCGGCGGCGCAATTGCGGCAGCACGGCATCGCCGTGCGGCATGATCTGCCGGGCATCGGCGAAAACCTGATGGACCATGT
>JAYSEE010000374.1:0-2472 GCA_041914045.1 Ferrovibrio sp.
GGTGAAGATGGATTCCAGAAGGGCATGAAGCTTTATGTCGATCGCCATGATGGCGAGGCGGCCACCTGCGACCAGTTCGTGGCCGCCATGGCCGATGCCAATGGCGCCGACCTTGAGCAATTCCGGCTCTGGTATTCCCAGGCCGGCACGCCTGAACTGCAGGTCGAAGGGCATTACGAGGCGCAAAACGGGGAATATGTTCTGACCGTGGCGCAACATTGTCCGCCCACGCCGGGGCAGCCAGAAAAGAAGCCCATGCATATCCCGCTGCATGTCGGCCTGCTGGATGCGCAGGGCCAGGATATTCCATTACGCCTGGATAAAGAATCGGCCGTGCCGCAGCGTAACGGTCGGCTCCTGTCATTGACGGCGGCAAAACAGACCTTCCGTTTCAGGGGAATACCTGAGCCGCGGGCACTGTCGCTCAACCGCGGCTTCTCGGCACCCGTGAACATCAAGGTAAAACAGAGCGGTGTCGAGCGCGCCTTCCTGATGGCGCATGATTCCGATGCTTTTGCCCGCTGGGAGGCCGGCCAGCAATATGCCACCGACCTGCTGTTGCAGCGCATCGCCAATCCCTCGACACCCTTCGATCCAGCTTTCGCTGCTGCCGTAGGACAGATTCTGCGTGATGATGCTCTGGAGGCGGCCTTCGCTGCCGAGGCCGTCACGCTGCCCAGCGAGGATTATATCGCCGACCACATGGCGGTGATCGACGTCGAGGCGATCCATACGGCGCGGCGAGCCTTGCGCCGGCAGATCGCGGAAACGCATCGCGATCTGCTGTTGGCCACATATGACCAAAACCGCATCTCGGGGCCATACAGCCCGGATGCCGGGCCCGCCGGCAGACGTGCGCTGAAAAATGCGGCGCTAGCTTATCTTGCGGAACTGGCGGCAGAGGAGCGCGGCATTCTCGACCGTATCGCCGGCCAGTATCGCGATGCCGATAACATGACCGATCGCATGGCAGCCCTGCGTCTGCTGGTGGACCTGAACGTACCCGAACGGCAGGCGGCGCTGGATGATTTCCATGACCGGTTCCGCGGTGATGCGCTGGTGCTGGATAAATGGCTGGCCTTGCAGGCCATCTCGGCCCTGCCGGATACGCTGGAGCGGGTGAAGGCGCTTCTGCATCATTCAGCCTTCTCGATGCATAAGCCTAACAAGGTCCGCGCCCTGATCGGCAGCTTCACGGCGAACGCCCTGCGCTATCATGCGGCCGATGGTTCGGGCTACGCCTTCCATGCCGACCGCATCATCGAACTCGATCCGATCAATCCGCAGGTGGCGGCGCGCCTACTCGCGCCGTTGGGCCGCTGGCGGCGGGTGGATGCCGCGCGCCAGGCGAAGATGAAGGCCGAACTTGGGCGCATCCTGTCGGCGGGCAATTTGTCGCGCGAGACTTACGAGATCGCCTCGAAATCCCTGGCGGGCTGAAGTCCCGCCTCGCTGAAACCGGGCTGGTTGATCAAGCCTTGTAGGCGCGCAGGAAGGTATCCACCGCGCGGACGATGCGTTTTTCGATGGCGTTGTGCGAGAGCGGCGGCATCAAGCCCAAGGTGCGCCGCATGGCGATGGTGCCCAGCATCATGCCGAGCAGGTAATCGGCGGCCTCGCTGGGATCCTCGATCCGCAGCTTCGCCCTCGGAGCCGACTTGCGCAGGAAATCCGCCAGCCTTTGGCGGTTGATCGCGGGTCCGTTGGCGAAAAAGGTCGCCACCATCTCGGGGAAGGCCTGGGCCGAGGAGATCAGCAGACGCTGCATGCCGATGGAGCGGTCGGACTGGATGGCGGCAAGATAGTTTTCGCCAAAGCGGATCAGCACCTCGCGCGGTTCGGCATCCATGGGCAGATCGCGCAGCGGCGCGCCGATCGATTCTGCGCCCTGGCTGACGATGGCGGCGAAAAGCTCTTCCTTCGAGGCGAAGAGATTGTAGATCGTCTGCCGCGCCACGCCGGCTTCGCGGGCCACGGAATCCAGGCCGATGCCATAGCCCTGTTCGTAGAACAGGCGGCGCGCCACTTCCATGATGGCTTCGCGTTTGCCGGGATCGGCCGGGCGGCCGCGCCTGGGTTTGTCAGGAAGGGCCTTGGCGGTCAATGCGCGCCTCCGCCGCCCTGCATCTGCGGCCGTTTCGCCAGCATCACGCCCAGCGTGGCGCAGCTGAACAGGATGGTCATCAGGAAGAAGCAATCGGCGAACGACATGATGCTGGCCTGTTGGGTTATTTTGGCGGCCAGCAATTTCGCCGCCACCATGGTTTCGTCGGTTTGCAATTTCTCGGCCAGCGACGCAGCAACACCGTCGATATAGGCCTGCACTTCGGGCCGGCCTGGATTGATCGCTTCGATCAGCCGATTCCAGTGATGCGCATTGCGTTCGATCAGCACGGAATTGATCGCGGCCAGCCCGAAAGCGCCGCCGAGATTGCGGGTGAGGTTGTATAGGCCGGCGGCATTCTTCACTTC
>JAYSEE010000375.1:0-2471 GCA_041914045.1 Ferrovibrio sp.
CTATAGGCATCCAATCCAAGACAGCTGTTCAGAATATTGAGCAGGGCCGGGCCGGCGGATTCGCCGGCCCGGTCGTGTCCCGGGCGCGTCCCGGGCGCGTATCGTCACATCTTCGGCGCGGTGGCCGCCATGGCCGGCGTTTTGGCGAATTTCTTGTACCAGGCCGCCAGTTTGGGATGGGTTTTGCGCCAATCGTAATCGCCGAAGCGGAAATCCAGATAGCCGAGCAGGCAGCCGGCTGTGATGGTGCCGATATCCAGCGAGCCGCGCAGATGCTTCAGCCAGGTCTTTTCCAGCTCATCCACCGTGCCGGTGATCTTTTCCATCTGGCCCTTCGCCCAATCCGGCCATTGCTTGCTCTTCGGCCGGACCACCGCTTCGTAGCGGCAGAGGATGGCCGCATCCAGGGCTTCATCGGCCAGCGAGGCCAGGGTCAGCGCCGACCAGCGCGCCGCGCCCTTGGCGGGAAACAGCTTCGGCGCCCGGCCGATGCTGTCGAGGAATTCGCAGATCACGCGGCTGTCGTAGATCGGCGTGCCGTCATCCAGCAGCATGGTCGGCACCTTGCCCGACGGATTCCGCGCCACGATGGTGCGGTCGCGCTTCACCGGGCCGGCGGCCGAGGGCAGATGTTCGATCTTCTTGTTCAGGCCGCGCAGGGCGGCGCAAACCATCACCTTGCGCACGAAGGGCGAGGCGGGGGAATAATAGAGCTTCACGGGTATGTCTCCTGACGGGGGCTGGCAATGCCCCTTCGCATGGGTTGTCGGCGCGCAGGATGTTGGCGCAAATCCTGGCGGTCTGTAAATGCATTCCATGGGTGGCCTTATGCGATTTTTCGCGCCGCCGCGCCCTTGCCTGCAAGGCGATGGCCGGAGAGGATGGGGCATTCGCTGGATTTTGAGAGGATGCCGGTATGCGGGCGATATTCGTGGATGCCAATGAAACCTTGGCGCTGGTGATGGAGCGCCTGCGCGGCGCCGACGCATCCAGCGTGGCGGTGAATCGCCAGCCCGATATCACGCCACCGGAATTGCCGGCCCTGCTCGGCGATGCCGAGATCGCCATCATCGACCATACCCATCTGCCCACCGATATCGCGCGGCAATGCAAGGGTCTCAAACATGTGGTGTTCCTCGGCACCGGGGCGCGCAGCTATATGAATCCCGAGGAATTGGCCGAACTCGGCATCGCGGTGCATATCATCAAGGGCTATGGCGATACGGCGGTGGCCGAATGCGCCATTGCCCTGATGTGGGCGGCGGCCAAGGATTTATCCTACATGGATCGCGAGATGCGCGACGGCAAATGGCTGCGGCGCGACGGCATGCAGCTTACCGGCAAGACCATCGGCCTGATCGGCTATGGCGGCATTGCCGCCGAAGTGGCGCGCATCGCGGCCGGCAGCGGCATGCGCGTGCTGGCCTGGAACCGCAGCCCGAAAAGCGATCCCAATGCTGCGTTCACCGGGCTGGACGAATTGTTGGCGCAAAGCCATGTGGTGTCTTTGCATCTGCTGCTGAATGATGAAACGCGCGATTTCCTTTCCGCCGAACGCATCGCGCGCATGCGGCCCGGCGCGATCCTGATCAACACCGCGCGCGGTGCGCTGGTGGACGAGGCGGCGATGGTGGCGGCGCTGCAATCGGGCCATCTGGCCCATGCCGGGCTGGATGTTTTCGTCACCGAGCCATTGCCGGCGGATCACATCCTCACCCGTCTGCCCAATGTCACGCTTTCCGCGCATTCGGCCTTCCGCACGCCCGAGGCGAGCGACAATCTTATCAATGCCGCGCTGGCGCATTACCGCCGCATCAAGGCGGCGGGCGGCTAAGCTTCTCTGTGTCCGCCGAAGCCGGCGCGCATGGCGGAGAGGGTTTTCTCGGCGAATTTCTCGTCGCGGCGCGAGCGGAAGCGGGCATAGAGCGCCGCGCTCAGCACCTCGGCGGGAACCGCCTGCTCCACGGCGGCCTGCAAGGCCCAGCGGCCTTCGCCGGAATCGTTCACTCGGCCGGAATAGCCGGCCAGATCGCCATCCTTGGCCAGGGCCGCCGCGGTCAGATCCAGCAGCCATGAAGTGACCACGCTGCCGCGCCGCCAGGTTTCGGCGATATCGGCCAGGTTCAGCTCCAGCCGCGCATCCTCCGGCAGTACGTCGTCGCCGGCATGCTTCATGATGTCGAAACCCTCGGCCATGGCCTGCATCATGCCGTATTCGATGGCATTATGGATCATCTTCACATAATGCCCCGCGCCGCTCTTGCCGGCATGCAGATAGCCTTGCGCCACGCGCGGATCGCGGCCCTCGCGGCCCGGAGTCAGGGGAATGTCGCCCTGGCCCGGCGCCAGACTGGCGAAAATCGGGTCCAGCCGGCGCACGATGTCGTCCGGCCCGCCGATCATCAGGCAATAGCCGCGCTCCAGGCCCCAGACGCCGCCGCTGGTGCCCACAGCAAGCTACTGCAAGTCGC
>JAYSEE010000376.1:0-2465 GCA_041914045.1 Ferrovibrio sp.
GGACCAGCCCTGGCTGACCACCCAGAAGTTCCTCGACAAGATCGACGAGAACCTGCGCAAAGCCCTGGCCTAATTCAGCCGAACGGCTTTCCAGCTTATCGAACCGCCCCGGCCAAACCGGGGCGGTTTTTTTATGATCAACCGTTTGAATTAAAAAGAATAATAAAGCCTTCTCGCGGCGTATTCGTAACAAGGAACAGGGCGGCAGCATCACATATTGATTTTGAGAATGATTTTCATTTACACTCATAGGCAGACGCCCCGACGAGTCCGACCCGCTGTCTTGGAGCCTGTTGATGTCCAACCCCGCCGCCATCCCTTATGTGATCCGCCATTACGAGGAAAACCGCCCGCTGGAAGGCCTGCGCACGCCTGAACTATTCGCCGTGGCCGCTGCCCGGCTCTGGGTCGCGCCGCACCGGAAACCCCGGCAGCAACATCCCGATTGGCGCCAGGGCTTTCGCGCGGCAGGAATGAGCGATCAGGCCATGCGGGCTTTCGATGCGCTCTGGCGGATCGTGGCGGCCTCGGCGCATCGCTCGGTGGATATCCGCTGTTCGCCCTGCCCGGCGCTGAGCCCGGACGAAGCCTTGCTGCTGCAAATCATTGATACCTTGCAGGCAGGCCATGACGACGCGGCGGCCGAATTGCTGGAACGCTGGCTGCCGCCGACCGCCCGCCGCATCGCGCTGGAGCCGGCCCGCGCCTTCGCCATCGCCATGGCCGATGCCCGGCTGCTGTTTACCCCGCCCTCGCGCCAGGCCGAGGCGATCCCGCTGGAATGGTTCCGCAAACTGGTGCGCCGCGCCGAGACGGTGCTGCACTAGGATATCGCTCAGGCTTCTTCGCCGCCCTCGTCGCGTTCGCTGAGGCGCTGTTCGGCCACGCGATGGATATGGTCGCGGATATCGGTGTGGATTTCCAACAGCCGTTCGAATTCCGCCACGCCCAGGGTCAACAGCCGGCATTCGGTGAGCGCGCGCACCGTGGCGGTGCGCCGGGTATGGCGGATCAAGGCGATCTCGCCGAAATGCTGGCCGCCGCCGAGGATCACCGGCTGCGGCTTGATATCCACCTCCACCTCGCCGGTGGTGACGAAATACATCGCATCCGCCCGCTCGCCGCGCCGCACGATCACCGTGCCGGCCGGCACCACGCGCGGCCGCAGCAAAGCCGCGATCTCGGCGATATTGGCGGCATTGAGATGCGCGAAAAGCGGCAGAGCCGCCACCGCCCGCCAGGTGACCATGAATTCGCGGCGCTTGATTTCCTCGGCGAAGCCCGAGGCCATCAAGCCGGCGGGAATGGCGAACATCACGATGCCGAACAAGGCGACGAAGCCGCCGAACACCTTGCCCAGATTGGTGATCGGCACCACATCGCCATAGCCCACCGTGCCCATAGTGACGATGGCCCACCACAGGCTATGCGGGATGGAGGCGAAGGCCTGCGGCTGGGCCTGATGCTCCAGCACATACATCACGCAGGCGGCCAGCACGAGGATGACGCCGAGCGCCAGGAAGGCCGCCAGCATGGCGCGCGCCTCGCGCCGCAGCACGGCGGCCACCATGTTCAGACCCGGCGCATAGCGCGCCAGCTTGAACAGGGTGAGCATCTCCAGCACCAGGAACCATTCGCGCGGAATCGGAATCAGCAGATGCAGGAAAAACGGCAGGATGACCAGCAGATCGGTGATGCCGTTGAAAGAGCGCAGATAGCGCAGCCGCATCAGCCGCGCCGATAGCCGCAGATCGCCGGCATATTCCGGCGCGATCCAGATGCGCAGCAGATATTCGACGGTGAAGACGATATCGGAGGCTTCGCGCAGACGATCGAGCCAGTAGACCGCGCCAGGATCCATATCCGGCATGGTCACCGCCATGATCGCCCCGGCGCAAACGGTGATGCAAAGCAGGATGAAAGCCGAAACGAAATGATGGCCGAGCGAATATGCCTCGCGGCCATCGGCCAGCAGCGAGAAGCAATGGCGGCGCAAGCTATGCTGCCGCATGGCTCAGCGCCTCAGAGTTTCGCCAAAGCATCGGCCAGCGCCTGCAGCGCGGCATCGGCGCCGGAAGCATCGGCCCCGCCGCCCTGGGCGAAATCCTGCCGTCCGCCGCCGCCCTGGCCGCCGATCAACGGCGTGATCAGCTTGATGAAGCTGGCCGCATCGGCCCGGCCGGCGAGATCGGGCGTTACGCCCACCACGGCGGATACCTTGCCATCCACGGCGGAAATCAGCGCCACCACGCCGGAGCCGATCTCCTTCTTGATCGCATCGGCCATGCCGCGCAGATCCTTGGCCGGCACGCCATCCAGCTTGCGCGCCGCCAGCTTGATGCCGTTGATCTCCTGCACCTGCGGGCCGCCGCTGCCGCCACCTGTGGCGAGTTGCTTGCGCAGATCGGACAGCTCGCGCTCCAGCTTGCGCTTTTCTTCCAGCAGGGCGGTCAGGCGCTGCGGCA
>JAYSEE010000377.1:0-1143 GCA_041914045.1 Ferrovibrio sp.
CATTTAACCCGGATTATCCTAATAATTGGAATCCATGGTAAAAACGGGGCGAATCGGGCCGGAGCGATTGCCCCGGCCGATATCCTGGAAACGGCCGATGGCCTGGAAAAAGGGATGCAGATGGCGGCAGGGCGCAACAGAGGCAGCAGGCGGGGCGGGAATACGCCGTCGCGATGGCTGCTCTGCGCCCTGGTCGCGGGTTTGCCGCTCCATGCCGCATGGGCCCAATCTCAGCAGAATCAGTCGCAGCAGAATACGGCGCCCATCGGCGTGCCGATGCCGCAGCGTCTGCCGGCCCAGCAGCAACCGCAAAGCCAGCCGGCCGCGCCTGCCGCCGCCGCGCCTGCCGCTGCCGCGCCGGCGGCCAATCCGGCCAATGCCAACTCCGCCAATGCCGGCAATACCGCCAGCATACGGGTGCGGGCAGGCGAGCATCCCAACTATACCCGTCTGGTATTCGATTTTCCGCAGGCCGTGCCCTATACGGCGGAAAGCCAGGGCCGCAGCGCCAATCTGCGTTTTCAAAGCCCGTCCGCCATTGATCTCGGCAGCTTGCAGCGGCGTCCGCCGCGCTGGGTGGAAGGGCTGAAGGCGGGAGCGGAGAATGGCGGCAGCGTCGTCAGCTTCACCATGCCGGAAGGCTCCAGCCTCAAGCATTGGCGCGATGGCGGCAAGGTGGTGGTGGATGTCGGCGCGCCGGCAGCATCCGCGCAGCAGCCTGCATCGCCCGCCGCGCCGCAAACCGCGGCTGCTCCGGCTGCAACTCCCCCAGCCGTAACCCCTCCGCCTGCGCGCCCAGCGCCGGCAAATCAAGCCGCGCCAACACCCCAAGCGGCGCCGGCAGCGGCTCAGCCGCCTACGCCGCAACGGCCTCAGGGCGCAGCCCCGGTTCAGCCGCCGCCTGCCGCTCAGCCTGCCGCGCAACCTCCTGCCGCGCCCCAGGCAGCAATGCCGGCGCGTCCCCAGCAACAGGCCCAGACGCCAATGGCTCCGCCGATGCCGGCTCCGATGCCGGCTCCGATGCAGGCTCCGATGTCTGCCTCCCCGGCCCCTGCCAATCAGGCGCCCGCCAATCAGGCCCAACGTGCCGGCGGCAACGGCGTGCCGGCCGCCGCACCGGTTCAGCCGGTGATGGCCATGTCG
>JAYSEE010000377.1:1153-2377 GCA_041914045.1 Ferrovibrio sp.
GCCTGACGCGTCGCTGATGCCGCCGCCGCTGACCGGCAAGCCGATCGGCGATCCGCTGGTGCCGGTGGTGGATGCCAGCCGTTCCGGTCCCTTGCTGATCTTCCCATTCACCCGCGCGGTGGCCGCCGCCGCCTTCATGCGCAACGGCTATCTCTGGATGGTGTTCGACCGGCCCTATGTGGTCGATTTGCGGCCAATCACCACGCGGGATTGGAATGGCCAGATCAACGACGTGATGCAATTGCCGGTGCCGGGCATGACCGTGCTGCGGGTTTCCGTGCCCAGCAGCACCAGCGCCACATTCAGCCGCCGCAATGCCGGTTGGTCGGTTTCGCTGGTCAACCAGGATAATCTGCCGCCGCAGCAGGCCGTTGCCAGCAGCGAGAGCGGCAATGCGGAAGAGGGGGCGCAGGTTGCTGCGTCATCGGCTCCCGTGGCGCAGGCTGCGATGCCCGGGGCCACCCGGCCGCCGCCGATCGACGTGCGCCGTCTGCTCGATAATGAAGGCGGCGCTAAATTGTTTTTCGCCGCCAACGATCCGGCGCAGCCTTTGCGGCTGATGGATCCCGAGGTAGGCGATACCGTGGTGGTGGTGCCTTATGCCGGGGCCAATGGCGGGGTGCCGGAGCGGCGTGAATTCGTCGAACTGGCCGTGCTGCCCAGCTTCCAGGGCTTTGCCTACGAGGCGCGTGCGGAAAACCTGGATGTGCGGCGCTATCCGCGCGGCATCGAAATCGCATCGGCCAACGGATTGTCGCTTTCCGCTCCGCGCGGCGCCGATCCGCGCCGCGGCGGCAACGAGATTTTCGATTTCAACACTTGGCGCAAAGCCAGTGGCGAAACCGAGCTGGAAAAGAAGCAGAATCTGCAATATCGCGTGGCGATGGCTCCGTCGTCGCAGCGTCAGGCCGCGCGTTTGGCTTTGGCGCAATTCTATTTTGCGGAAAATCTGCATGCCGAGGCTTTGGGCGTGCTGGCCCGCATTCGCGCCGAAACGCCGGATGTCGAACGCGACAAGCGGTTCCGCGCCATGCGCGGCGTCTCGAATTTGATGCTTGGCCGCGTGAGCGATGCCGCCAACGATCTGGATTCCCGCGTCTTCGACGATGACCCCGATGTGCTGGCCTATCGCGGCCTGCTGTCGGCGATGCGCGACGATTGGCCCTCGGCCCGCAAGTCTTATTCGCAAGCCGGCGGCGCGGTGGCGCGGTTTCCGCCCGATGT
>JAYSEE010000378.1:0-2361 GCA_041914045.1 Ferrovibrio sp.
TGCGCGACGCCTCGATGGCGGTGTTGCGCGAGATCGGCGTGGAGACCGGCGGCTCCAACGTGCAATTCGCCGTCGATCCGGCCACCGGCCGCATGGTGGTGATCGAGATGAATCCGCGCGTGTCGCGCTCGTCCGCGCTGGCCTCCAAGGCCACCGGCTTCCCCATCGCCAAGGTGGCGGCGAAGCTGGCGGTGGGCTACACGCTGGATGAGTTGATGAACGACATCACCGGCGTGACCCCGGCATCCTTCGAGCCGACGATTGATTACGTCGTCACCAAGATGCCGCGCTTCACCTTCGAGAAATTCCCCGGCACGGATCGTCTTCTCAACACGTCCATGAAATCCGTGGGCGAGGCGATGTCGATGGGCCGCTGCTTCCAGGAGAGTTTGCAGAAGGCCCTGCGTTCGATGGAGACCGGGTTGACCGGCCTCAACGAAGTGGCGATCCCCAATCTGGAAGAGAACGACAAGGATTTGATCGTCGCGGCTTTGGCCAAGCCGACGCCCGATCGTTTGCTGGTGATCGCGCAGGCTTTCCGCCATGGCCTCACGCTGGCCGAAATCAATGCCGCCTGCAAATACGATCCGTGGTTCCTGGCGCAGATCGAGGAGATCGTGCGCAAGGAACAGGAATTGCGCAAAAACGGCTTGCCCAAGGATGCCGATGGCTTGCGTCTGCTGAAGCGCATGGGCTTTTCCGATGCGCGGCTGGCCGAACTGACCAGCGCCAAGGAAGCCGATGTGGCGGCCAAGCGCCGCGCCGCCGGCGTGGTGCCCAGCTTCAAGCGCGTGGATACCTGCGCGGCCGAATTCGAAAGCCAGACGCCGTATATGTATTCGAGCTATGAAGCGGAATGCGAGGCGCGGCCGACGGATCGCAAGAAGGTGATCATCCTGGGCGGCGGGCCGAACCGCATCGGCCAGGGCATCGAGTTCGATTACTGCTGCGTGCATGCCGCCTATGCGCTGAAAGAAGCCGGCTTCGAGACCATCATGGTCAATTGCAATCCGGAAACCGTGTCGACCGATTACGACACGTCGGACCGGCTGTATTTCGAGCCGCTGACGGTGGAAGACGTGCTTGAGATCGTGCGCGTGGAGCAATCCAACGGCACGCTGCATGGCGTGATCGTGCAGTTCGGCGGCCAGACGCCGCTGAAGCTCGCCGCCGGGCTGGAAGCCGCCAATGTGCCGATCCTCGGCACCTCGCCGGATGCCATCGACCTGGCGGAAGACCGCGAGCGGTTCCAGCAATTGCTGGCCAAGCTGAAGCTGCGCCAGCCGGAAAACGGCATCGCGCGTTCGGAAGCCGAAGCCCGCGCCGTGGTGGCGCGCATCGGCTATCCGGTGGTGATCCGCCCCAGCTATGTGCTGGGCGGCCGCGCCATGGAGATCGTGCGCAGCAACGCCCAGCTTGAGCGCTACATGACCGAAGCCGTGCGCGTTTCCGGCACATCGCCGGTGCTGATCGACGGCTATCTGTCGGATGCCATCGAAGTGGACGTGGATTGCCTGGCCGATGCGGAGACGCAATTCGTCGCCGGCGTGATGGAGCATATCGAGGAAGCCGGCATCCATTCCGGCGACAGCGCCTGCGCCCTGCCGCCCTACAGCCTGGCGCCCGACATCATCGCCGAGATCGAAACGCAGACCCGGGCGCTGGCCCGCGCGCTGGGCGTGGTCGGCCTGATGAATGTGCAATACGCCGTGAAGGATGGCGTGATCTACATTCTGGAAGTGAACCCGCGCGCCTCGCGCACGGTGCCCTTCGTGGCCAAGGCGATCGGCGCGCCGCTGGCCAAGATCGCCTCGCGCGTGATGGCCGGCGAAAAGCTGGTCGGCTTCGGCCTGGCTTCCAAGCGCCACGACCATGTGGCGGTGAAGGAAGCGGTGTTCCCCTTCGCGCGTTTCCCCGGCGTGGACATCATCCTGGGGCCGGAGATGAAATCCACCGGCGAGGTGATGGGCATCGACCGCGATTTCGGCACCGCTTTCGCCAAGGCGCAGCTAGCCGCCGGCACCATCCTGCCGGTCAAGGGCGCGGTGTTCATCTCGGTGCGCGATGGCGACAAGCCGGCCTTGGTGGAGGCCGCCCGCCATCTGGTGGAGATGGGCCTGGAAATCGTGGCGACCAGCGGCACTGCCCGCTTTTTCAGCGAACACGGCATTCCGGCGCGTTCGGTGAACAAGGTGATGGAAGGCCGCCCGCATATCGTGGACTCCATGAAGAACGGCGAAATCCAGCTGGTGTTCAACACGTCGGAAGGCGTCGCCTCGATCCGCGACAGCTTCGATCTGCGCCGGACCGCGCTGATGAACAAGATTCCGTATTTCACCACCGTTGCCGGCGCCAAGGCGG
>JAYSEE010000379.1:0-2360 GCA_041914045.1 Ferrovibrio sp.
GCCTCGCCGGGCCTGAAGCTGGGCGGCGTGCTCAACGTGGTGCGCCACGAGGTGGAGTTCTATGTGAACCCCGAGCATATTCCCGAGAATATCTCGCTCAGCCTGGCCGGCATGGAAATCGCCCATTCGATCCATATCAGCGCCTTCAACCTGCCCAAGGATCTGAAGCCGGTGATTCAGGATCGCGATTTCACCGTCGCGACCATTGCGCCGCCGACCAAGGCCGAGGAAGAGAAGCCGAAGGCCGAAGCTGCTGCCGCTGCCGCGCCCGCCGCTGGCGGCAAGGCTCCGGCCGCTGCCGCGGGCGGCAAGGCTGCTCCGGCCGCCGCTGCCGCCAAGCCGGCTGCCAAGAAGTAACGCGTATCGCTCCGGCGGCCTGGATCATCCGGGCCGCCGGCGCTCTCCTGCTCTCTTATCCTGCCTGGCGGAACCATTCCCATGCTGCTTCTCGTCGGCCTGGGCAATCCAGGCCCCGAACACCAGAAACAACGCCACAATGTCGGCTTCATGGCTGTGGATGCCATCGCCGAACGCCATGGCTTTACGCCGTTCCGCAAGCGCTTTCAGGGCGAAGCGGCGGAAGGCATGCTGGGCGGCGTGAAAACCCTGGCCTTGAAGCCGCATACCTACATGAACAATTCCGGCCGCGCCGTGCAGGAAGCCGCGCATTTCTACAAGCTGCCGCCGGCCGATATCCTGGTGCTGCACGACGAACTGGATCTCGCGCCGGGCAAGCTCCGCCTGAAGGCCGGCGGCGGCCATGCCGGCCATAACGGCCTGCGCTCGGTGGATGCCGCGCTCGGCCCGGATTATCGCCGCATGCGCATCGGCATCGGCCATCCCGGCAAGGAACGCGTGCTGGGCTTCGTGCTGCAGAATTTTTCCGGCGAAGAAAAGCAATGGCTGGAGCCCTTGCTGGATGCCATCGCCGAATTCGCCCCCTATCTCGGCAAGGGCGACGATGCCGGCTTCGCCACCCGCGTGGCGCAGAAGCTGGCCCCGCCTAAACCTGAGAAGACCGACAAGACCGAACCGAAGGATTGATACGATGGGTTTCAAATGCGGCATCGTCGGCCTGCCCAATGTGGGCAAGTCCACGCTTTTCAATGCGCTGACGCAAACCGCCGCCGCGCAGGCTGCCAATTATCCGTTCTGCACCATAGAGCCGAATACCGGCCTGGTGGGCGTGCCCGATCCGCGCCTGGATGTGCTGGCCGGCATCGCCGGTTCGGGCAAGATTATTCCTACCCAGTTGAGCTTCGTCGATATCGCCGGCCTGGTGCGCGGCGCCTCGAAGGGCGAAGGCCTGGGCAACCAGTTCCTGGCGCATATCCGCGAAGTGGACGCGATCTGCCATGTGCTGCGCTGCTTCGAGGATTCCGACATCACCCATGTGGAAGGCCGCGTCGATCCGGTGGCCGATGCCGAGACGGTGGAAACCGAATTGATGCTGGCCGATCTGGACAGCCTGGAGAAGCGCGTGGACGGCTTCGCCAAGAAGGCCAAGCAGGGCGATGAGGACGCCAAGGCGCGGCTGGCGCTGATCGAACGCATCCTGGTGGCCCTGCGCGACGGCAAGCCGGCCCGCGCCGTGCAGCCGAAGGACGACGAGCGGAAAATCTACCGCGAATTGATGCTGCTCACCTCCAAGCCGGTGCTGTATGTCTGCAACGTGGAAGAGGCTTCGGCGGCCAAAGGCAATGCCTTCACCGCCAAGGTGCAGGCGATGGCCGAAGCGCAGCATGCCGGCTGCGTGACCATCTCGGCCGCCATCGAGGCGGAAGTGGCGCAGCTCGATTCCGATGAAGAGAAGAAAGCCTTCCTGGCCGATCTGGGCCTGGAGGAAACCGGCCTGACCCGCGTGATCCGTGCCGGCTACGGCCTGCTGGAATTGCTCACCTTCTTCACCGTCGGCCCCAAGGAAGCGCGCGCCTGGACCGTGCATAAGGGCGCCCGCGCGCCGGAAGCCGCCGGCGTGATCCATACCGATTTCGAAAAGGGCTTCATCCGCGCCGAAACCATCGCCTATGCCGATTACGTTTCCGGCAAGGGCGAAGCCGGCGCGCGCGAAGCCGGCAAGCTGCGGCTGGAAGGCAAGGAATACATCGTGCAGGATGGCGATGTATTCCATTTCCGCTTCAACACCTGAGGTTTTTCCATGCGGTATTTCGACGATTTCGCCGTCGGCCAGGTGAATGAATTTCCGCCCCGCCCGGTAAGCGAGGAAGAAATCGTCGCCTTCGCCAAGGAATACGATCCGCAGCCCTTCCATATCGACCGCGAAGCCGCCGCGCGCACGCCCTATGGCGGCATCATCGCATCGGGTTGGCACACCATCGGCATGACCATGCGGCTGATGG
>JAYSEE010000380.1:0-2315 GCA_041914045.1 Ferrovibrio sp.
AAACCCGGCTGTATCAGGTGGCGCCGATCTCCACCAACCTGATCCTGTCTTTCCTGGCCGAGCATGTGCTTGACCTGCCGCGCTCTTACTGACCGGCGTCGCCATGGCTGAGCGTAAAGGAGCTTTGTCCGGCCTGCTGGTGATCTCCATCGAACAGGCCGTGGCCGCGCCGGTCTGCACTGTGCGGCTGGCCGATGCCGGCGCCCGGGTGATCAAGATCGAGCGCCGCGAAGGCGAAACCGCGCGCAATTACGATAACGCCGTGCATGGCATGTCGGCTTATTTCGTCTGGCTCAATCGCGGCAAGGAAAGCGCGGTGCTGGACTTGAAAGCGACGGACGATCTGGCCCTGCTGCACCGTATGCTGGCAAAGGCCGATGTACTGGTGCAGAACCTGCTGCCCGGCGCGCTGGATCGGCTCGGCCTATCCAGAGCTGAGATCGCCGCGCGCTATCCGCGCCTGATCGCGGTGAATATCATGGGCTATGGCCAGGACACCGCCTATGCGCCGATGCGGGCCTACGACATGCTGGTGCAGGCGGAAAGCGGCATCTGCGCCGTAACAGGCACGCCGGAGCAGCCCTGCAAGGTGGGCGTATCGGCCGCCGATATCGCCACCGGCATGAATGCCCATGCGGCGGTACTGGAAGCCTTGATCGAACGCCAGCAGACTGGGCGCGGCCAGGTGATAGATATCGCGATGTTCGATGGCATGGCCGATTGGATGGCGGTGCCGCTGCTGCATTACGAGCATCTCGGCCGCGAAACCGAACGCCACGGCTTGTCGCATGCCTCAATCTATCCTTACCGCCCATTCCTTTGCCAAGATGGCCGCAGCATCGTGGTGGCGGTGCAGAACAATACCGAATGGGAACGCTTCTGCCGCGCGGTGATCGAACGGCCGGATCTTGTCGACCATGCCGATTGCCGCAACAACGCGCTGCGCGTAGCCAACCGGCTGTTCATCGACAGCCAGTTGGAGCCGTATTTCGCGAACGTAGAGTCAAGCCAAGCGATCGGCCGGCTGGAAACGGCCCAGGTCGCCTGGAGCCGCATCACCGAATTGCGCGACCTGGGGCAGCATCCTGCCCTGCGCCGCACCCGTGTTGCCCTGCCGGACGGAAGCGTGGTGCCGCTGCCAAGGCCGGCCGGCCGGGATGCAGCATTCTCGCCCGGGCCGGTGCCGGATCTTGGCCAGCATAGCCAAGCCATTCGGAAAGAATTCGCAGGCTGACGGCCAAAACATCGGTTAGCGCCGATGAAGCGGCAATTCTTCCTTTATATCCCGCCAAAGCAGAGATATTTGATCTCGATGAAGCTGTCGATGCCGTATTTGGAGCCCTCGCGGCCGATGCCGGACTCCTTGATGCCGCCGAACGGCGCCTCGGCGGTGGAGATCAAGCCCTCGTTAATGCCCACCATCCCGCTTTCCAGCTGCTCCGCCACCCGCCAAACCCGGCCAATATCACGGCTGTAGAAGTAAGAGGCCAGACCGAACGGCGTGCCATTGGCCAGCGCCACCGCTTCCGCCTCGTCCTTGAACCGGAACAGCACCGCCACCGGGCCGAAGATTTCCTCCTGCGCACAGGCCATATCCTGAGTGGCCCCGGCGATCACCGTGGGCTGGTAGAAAGTGCCGCCCAGTTCATGCCGGCCGCCGCCCAGCAGCAGCTTGGCGCCCTTGGCCTTGGCATCGGCCACCAGACGCTCCACCTTATCCAGCGCATCCTGATTGATCAGCGGCCCCTGGCTCACCCCATCGGCCAGGCCCTGCCCGGTCTTCAACTTGGCCACCGCTTCCGCCAGCTTGGCGGCGAAGGCATCATGGATGCCGTCCTGCACGAAGAAGCGGTTGGTGCAGACGCAGGTCTGCCCGGTATTGCGGTATTTCGAGATCATCGCCCCGGCCACGGCGGCATCCAGGTCGGCATCGTCGAAGACGATGAAGGGCGCATTGCCGCCCAGCTCCAGCGACAGCTTCTTGAGCGTGTCGCTGCTCTGGCGCATCAGGATCTTGCCCACCTCGGTGGAGCCGGTGAAAGACACCTTGCGCACCAGCGGGTTGCCGGTCAGCTCGCGGCCGACTTCGATCCCGGAAGCCGCCGTCACCACATTGAACACGCCCTTCGGGAAGCCCGCCTGCTCGGCCAGCCAAGCCAGCGCCAGGGCGCAGAGCGGGGTATCCTCCGCCGGCTTCACCACCACCGGACAGCCGGCGGCCAGGGCCGGCGCCACCTTGCGGGTGATCATGGCGATGGGGAAGTTCCATGGCGTGATCGCCGCCACCACGCCGATCGGCTGCTTGATCACCACGA
>JAYSEE010000381.1:0-2297 GCA_041914045.1 Ferrovibrio sp.
TTGGCGGCATAGGCGCAGCCCTGGGCATGGTTGCCCGAGGAGAACGCCACCACGCCGCGCGCGCGCTGTTCGGGCGAAAGCCGGCTGATGCGGTTGTAAGCGCCGCGGAACTTGAACGAGCCGGTGAGTTGCAGGGTTTCCGCCTTCACCAGCAGGCGGCCGCCCAGGCGCTCGTTCAGCAACGGATGTTCGCAAAGCGGGGTGCTAAGCGCCACGCCGCGCAATTGCCGCGCGGCATCTTCCACATCGCGGATGGTGGGCAGCGTCGCAGCCATGTTCTGGGGCGCATTCATCGGGGTTTCCTCAGGCTTCTTCAGTCGCCGAGCGCCAAGCCTTCGCGGCGCGGATCGACGCCGCCGAGCAGGCCGTTGCCGGCGCGCATCACTATATGCAGGCCGGAGGTCATTTCCAGGCTTTGGAGCCGGTGACCGAGCCTTTGCAGCGTATCGGCCCAGGCCGGCTCGGCCCCGATCTCCAATTCGGTGGGGCCGTTGCGGCTGCCGAAATGCATCTGGCTGGCCGCCTGTTGCGGTGAAAAGCCGCGATCCAGAATGGCGAACAGGCTTTGCGCCACATAATTGATGATCATGCTGCCGCCTGGCGAACCCGCCGCCATCAGCAGTTCGCCCCTGGCATTGAAAACCAGCGTCGGCGACATCGAACTGCGCGGCCGCTTGCCGGGCTGCACGCGGTTTGCGACCGGCCGACCTTCCGCTTCGGGCATGAAGGAAAAATCGGTCAGCTGGTTGTTGAGTAGGAAGCCGGCCACCAGCATGCGGGCGCCGAAGGCGCTTTCGATGGTGGTGGTCATGCTCAGGCCGTTGCCCTGGCCGTCGATGATCGAGACATGGCTGGTGCCGGGCAGGTCGGCTTGCGGCCACAGGCCGGGCAGGGCGCCGCGCCGCCCGGGCGGTTGACCGGCCTCGGCCTTGCCCAGGCTGGCATCGGAACGCACCAGCCTGGCGCGCTCGGCGAGATAGGCTTTGTCGATCAGGCCGGCCACCGGCACGCTTATGAAATCGCTGTCGGCGACATAGAGATCGCGGTCGGCGAAAGCCAGCCGGCCGGCCTCGCTGAAGCGATGGATATCGGCCACGGCAAAGCCGGCCGAGGGAGTCGGGTCCAGGGCTTCGAGGATGCCCAGGATTTGCAGCACGGCGATGCCGCCGGAACTGGGCGGGCCGAAGCCGCAGATGCGATACAGCCGGAAGCTGCCGCAAAGCTCCGGCCGCTGCTTGGCGCGGTAGCCGGCGAGATCGGCCGCCGACATGTCGCTGCCGCGCGCTTGCAGCTTGGCGAGCATGGCTTCCGCCAGCGGGCCTTTTTGCAGGGCGGCAGCGCCCTGGCCGGCGATCTGGCGCAGGCTCTGGCCATAGGCGGGATTGCGGAAAACGGTGCCCACCGCCAGCGGCTTGCCATCGGGATAGAACAGGGCCGCGGCTTCCGCATCGCTGCGCAAGAGCGGATCTTGCCCCAGCAGATGGTTCAGGCGCGGCGTGACATTGAAGCCCTGTTCGGCGCGCGCAATCGCCGGCGCGATCAACGCCGACCAGGGCAGCCGGCCATGGGCCTTATGCGCCATTTCCAAAGCCGCCACCGCGCCCGGCACGCCCACGCTGAGGCCGCTGGGCACCGCCTCGCGGAAGCTCATCGGCTTGCCGTCGGGTTTCAGGAAACGCTCCGGCCTGGCGGCGGCCGGCGCGGTTTCGCGGCCGTCATAGGCATGCAGCTGCTTGTTGGCCGCATCCCAATACAGGATCAGCGCGCCGCCGCCGATGCCGGAGGATTGCGGCTCGACCAGACCCAGCATCATCTGCGCCGCCACGGCGGCATCCAGCGCCGTGCCGCCGCGCCGCAGGATATCCAGCGCCGCCTCGCTGGCCAGCGGATGCGCGGTGGCGGCCATGTATTTGCCGGCGCGGGCTTCGCTGCGCTCTTGCCCCTGTTTGGGGCTGGCGGCTTCCGGCGCGGGTTGCGCCCATACAGGGCTTACTAGAGGGCTTACTAGTATGAGCAGCGCCAGCAGGGCTGGCGGCATCGGCATGCGGATTTTGCGTTCAGCAGCCGACATTGGCGGCGCAGGCCTTGCGCTGAAGGCCGCGCAGATCGGTCAGCATGCGCTCGGTGGTGGGGGCCTGACCGCCGAGCAGCGCGCGATAGACCTGCACGCCTTCCAGCACGCGCTGCACATAGTTGCGGGTTTCCGAGAAGGGGATCAGTTCGATCCAATCCACCGGGTCGATTCCGCTCATGCGCGGATCGCCCCAATCGCGGATCCATTTGCGCACGCGGGCTTC
>JAYSEE010000382.1:0-2293 GCA_041914045.1 Ferrovibrio sp.
AGGCTGCTGCGCAGCAGATTGACGCGCAGGGCGCGCAACGCCACCACAAAGCTGGCCAATGCATTCATGCGGCGGACCCGATCGGCGGCAAGGCGGCCAGTTCGGCGGCGGCATCGCGCGGCGCGGCCAGGCTTTCATCCTGCACCAGGCGGCCATCGCGGAACAGCAGGCGGCGCTTGGCATAGGCGGCGATATCGGCTTCATGGGTGACCAGCACGATGGTGATGCCGCGCGCATTCAGTGCCTGGAACAACGCCATGATTTCCACCGAGGTGCGGCTGTCCAGCGCGCCGGTGGGTTCGTCGGCCAGCAGCAATGCTGGATCGTTCACCAAGGCGCGGGCAATCGCCACGCGCTGCTGCTGGCCGCCGGAAAGCTGCGCCGGCTGATGATCGGCGCGCTGCGACAGGCCCACTTCGGCCAGCCGCTGCGCCGCCAGCGCCAAGCGCTGCGCATGGGGCAAAGCGCCATCGCGGCGATAGAGCAGGGGCAGCGCTACATTGTCGAGCGCGGTGGTGCGCGGCAGCAGATTGAAATTCTGGAACACGAAACCGATCATCCGGTTGCGCAGATCGGCGCGGGCATCGTCGTCCAGCCCGGCCACGTCATGGCCATCCAGCCGATAGCTGCCGCCGCTGGGCGCATCCAGGCAGCCGATCATGTTCATGAAGGTGGATTTGCCCGAACCGGACGGGCCCATCACGGCGACGAATTCGCCGCGCGCGATCGCGATATCCATGCCGGCCAGGGCGGTGACGGTTGTGTCGCCCAGCCTGAACTGCTTGCGCAGTTCGCGGGTCTGGATCAAAGGCTGCATCAGAGCCGCAGCCTCAGCATCGCCGCATTGCCGCTGGGCGCGCTGCCGGCGCTTGAGGATTGCAGGCCGATCACGATTTCATCGCCTTCCTGCAAGCCGCCGCCGAGGATTTCGGTGTATGCGCCATCGGTGATGCCGACCCGCAAAGGCAGCGCCACCAGCATTCCATCCTTGCTGCGATAGACGCGGCCCTCGCTGCCGCTATTGGCATTGCCCGCGCCGGCATTCATCGCTTGAAAGCGCTGGCGCTGTTCGGGCGTCAGCAAGCCGGCGATGCGGCCGCGATTTTCGGCGCGCAGGCGTTCGATGCTCTGCCGGCGCTGCGCCTCGGTAAGGCCCGCGCCAAGCCCCGCGAGCTGGCTGCGGAATTCAGCAAACGCGGCATCCAATGCCTGGATCTGGCTTTCCGACAAGGCCAGATCGCGGATCAGCCTTTCGCGCACGGCTTGGATGTTGCCCGCAGGACCCGGGGCGGGACCCGCATTGCTCGTCGCTGCGGTTGGCTGGCTGGCGCCATCGGCCGCCTGCACCGGAGCGCCGGCCGGTGCGCGGAAACGCAAGGCGGCATTGGGCAGCTTCAGCGCATTGGCGCGGCGCTCGACGATGATGCGCACATTGGCGGTCATGCCCGGCAGCAGTTTGAGATCGGGATTATCGGCGGCGATCACCACCGTGTAGGTGACGACATTCTGCACCACCTGGGGCGATTTGCGGATTTGCCGGATGCTGCCTTCGAAGGTGCGGCCGGGCAGGCTGTCCACCGTGAAGCTGGCCGCCATGCTTTCGGCCAGACGGCCGATATCGGCTTCATCCACGCTGGTTTCCACCTGCATCTTGGTGAGGGTTTCGGCGATGGTGAACAGCACCGGCGATTGCAGGCTGGCCGCCACGGTCTGGCCGGCATCCACATTGCGCAGGATCACCACGCCATCCACCGGGGCGCGGATATAGCTGCGCTCCAGGTCGATCCGGGCCTGGCGCAGAGCGGCTTCGCGCTGCTTCACCACGGCCAGGGCATTGGCAAGCTGGGCCTCGGCCATGGTGCCGGCGGCGCGCGCGCCCTGCAATTGCGCCTTGGCGCCCAGCGCATTGGCTTCCTGGCGATCCTTCTCGGCGGCCGAGCCGACGCCGCGTTCCGCCAGATCGCGCTTGCGGCCGTATTCGCGCTCGGCATCCACGCGGCTGATATCGGCGCGCTGAGTGTCGGTGCGGGCGCGTTCCAGGCTGGCGCGCTGCACCAGCACGGCGGCCTGCGCCACTTCCAGTTCGGCCGCCGCCTGGGCGACGCGGGCTTCGAAGGATTCCGGGTCGATGCGGGCGATCACCTGATTGGCGCGCACCTCGGTATTGAAATCCGCCAGCACTTCCTTGATCTGGCCGGATACCTGGCTGCCGACCTGCACCTGAGTGACCGGGGCCAGCGTGCCGGAAGCGGAAACCGTGCTGGTCAGCGGGCCGCGTTCCACTTTCGCAATC
>JAYSEE010000383.1:0-2277 GCA_041914045.1 Ferrovibrio sp.
TCATCGTGCTGGTGGTGGAGATGGCGCAGATCACGCCGCCGGTCGGCTTCAACCTATTCGTGCTGCAAGGCATGACAGGCCATCAGATTACCTATATTGCTAAAACCGCTTTTCCGCTGTTCCTGCTGATGTGCGTGGCGGTATCGCTGATCTATTTCTTCCCCGGCCTCGTCACCTGGCTGCCCAACCAGATGATCGGCTCGGCCAGCGGCTAAGGAGCTTCCGCATGCTTCCGATCACCCGTTTCCCCGGCAGCGCGCCGGGGCGCAGCAGCATCGTCGTTCATAACGGCCTGGTCTTCACCGTGGCGACCGCCGATACCTATGAACTGGATATGGCCAAGCAGACCCGCGAAGCATTGGCCAATCTCGACAAGCAGCTGGCCGCCGCCGGCACCGATAAATCGCGCCTGCTGCAAACCACGATCTTCCTGGCCGACATGGCGCGCAAGCCGGAGATGAACGCGGTGTGGCTGGAATGGGTGGACCACGATAATGCGCCGCAACGCGCCTGCGTGGGCGCCGAGCTGGAAGAAGGCGATCTGATCGAGATCATCGCCATCGCCGCCAGCAAGGATTGACGCCTTTCAAAAACTAGGCCCTCAAAAGCTGGGCGGCGTGCAGGCGCTGATCAACTCGCAGGGCTCGCTGCCGATCACCCGGAAACGGTGCGGCTGCTGGCTTTCGAAATAATAGGCATCGCCGGGGCCGAGCACGCGGCTGCTGCCGGCCACGGTCACTTCCAGCCGGCCTTTCAGGATCACGCCGCCTTCCTCGCCGCGATGCTTCAGCGGCACGCGGCCGGTATCGGCGCCGGGCGCGTAGCGTTCCACCAGGATTTGCAGCGCGCGGCCGCTCAGATCGCCGCCGACCTGGCGATAGCTGATCTTGCCCTTGCCGACTTCGAGCAATTCATCGGCGCCGTAAAATGCCTGGCGCGGCGCCGGCAGGTCGAGCGCGAAGAATTCCGCCAGGCTCATCGGCAGGCCATCCAGCACGCGCTTCAAAGCGCCCACCGATGGATTCACCCGGTTGGCCTCGATCAGCGAAATGGTGGCGTTGGTGACATTGGCCCGCCGCGCCAATTCGCGCTGCGACAGCTTGCGCATCTGGCGCACCGACTTCAGCCGGCCGCCGATATCAATCTCCATGCTCCGCCCATTTGTTTCTAGTGTTCAATATAATTAACATTGTTCGACCTGCGATATCAATATCAAGGGCTTAAGCGGCAGCATAAAAGCGTTGTTTCGCAGGGGTTTACCGCTCAAACTGCCGGCATTATCCGGAGGAGACGATCATGGCCCAGACAGCCGCCCTGCCCAACGACCTCGAAGCCTGGTGGATGCCCTTCACCGCCAACCGGCAATTCAAGGCTAATCCGCGCCTGCTGGTCGGCGCAAAGGACATGCATTACACCAGCCATGACGGCCGCCAAATCCTCGATGGCTGCGCCGGCCTGTGGTGCGTGAATGCCGGCCATGGCCGCGAGCCGATCGTGAAGGCGATCCAGGCCCAGGCCGCCGAGATGGATTTCGCGCCCAGCTTCCAGATGGGCCATCCCAAGGCGTTCGAATTCGCCGCCCGGCTGGCCAATCTCACGCCCGGCGATCTCAATCATGTGTTCTTCGCCAATTCCGGCTCGGAAGCGGTGGATACCGCGCTGAAGATCGCCATCGCTTATCATCGCGCACGCGGCGAAGGCGCCCGCACCCGGCTGATCGGCCGCGAGCGCGGCTATCACGGCGTCGGCTTCGGCGGCATCAGCGTGGGCGGCATCGTCGCCAACCGCAAAGTGTTCGGCCCGATGCTGGCCGGCGTGGACCATCTGCCGCACACCCATTCGCTGAAGGACATGGCGTTTTCGCGCGGCCTGCCCGATTGGGGCGCGCATCTGGCCGATGATCTCGAGCGCATCGTGGCGCTGCATGATGCCAGTACGATCGCGGCGGTGATCGTGGAGCCGGTGGCGGGCTCCACCGGCGTGCTGCCGCCGCCGAAAGACTATTTGCAGCGCCTGCGCGAAATCTGCGACAAGCACGGCATCCTGCTGATCTTCGACGAAGTGATTACCGGCTTCGGCCGCACCGGCCAGAGCTTCGCCGCCGAAACCTTCGGCGTGCTGCCCGATCTGATGACCGCCGCCAAGGGCCTGACCAACGGCGCCGTGCCGGCGGCGGCGGTGTTCGCCCGCAAGCATGTGTTCGACGCCTTCATGCAGGGACCGGACCACATGATCGAACTATTCCACGGCTATACCTATTCGGCCCATCCGCTGGCC
>JAYSEE010000384.1:0-2270 GCA_041914045.1 Ferrovibrio sp.
GACATGCACTGCTTCAGGCCCAGGCTGATGCGCCGCTTGGACGGATCGACCTCGAGGATCATCACTTCCACTTCCTGCGAGGTGGAAACGATCTTGCCAGGATGCACGTTCTTCTTGGTCCAGCTCATTTCGGACACGTGCACCAGACCTTCCACGCCCGGCTCCAGCTCCACGAAGGCGCCGTAATCGGTGATGTTGGTCACGCGGCCGATGAACTTGGCGGTCACCGGATACTTGGACTTCACGCCCTCCCACGGATCGGCCTCGAGCTGCTTCATGCCGAGCGAGATGCGCTGGGTTTCCGGGTTGACGCGGATCACCTGCACCTTGACGGTCTGGCCGATATTCAGCACTTCGGAGGGATGGTTGACGCGGCGCCAGGCGATGTCGGTGACATGCAGCAGGCCGTCCACGCCGCCCAGATCCACGAAGGCGCCGTAATCGGTGATGTTCTTCACCACGCCATCCAGGATCTGGCCTTCGCGCAGGTTGGACACCAGTTCCGAACGGGCCTCGGCGCGGCTCTCCTCGAGCACGGCGCGGCGCGACACCACGATATTGCCGCGGCGGCGATCCATCTTCAGGATCTGGAACTGCATCGGCTGGTTCATCAGCGGGCCGACATCGCGCACGGGGCGCACATCCACCTGGCTGCCCGGCAGGAAGGCCACGGCGCCCGACAGGTCGACGGTGAAGCCGCCCTTGACCTTGCCGAACAGGATGCCTTCCACGCGCTGGTTGGCGTTGAAGGCCTGCTCCAGCTTCTCCCAGGCTTCTTCGCGGCGAGCCTTGTCGCGGCTGATCACCGCTTCGCCCATCGCATTCTCGATCCGCTCGAGATAAACCTCGACCACATCGCCGGCCTTGATTTCGGCGGCGCGGCCCGGACCGGCAAATTCCTTCAGCGCAATGCGGCCTTCGCACTTCAGGCCCACGTCGATCAGCGCATAATCATTTTCGATCGACACCACCACGCCCTTCACCACCGAACCTTCCATCAGGTTCGAGGAGCTGAACGACTCATCCAGCAGGGCGGCAAAATTCTCAATATCGGTCGGCTCGGCCGCCTGGGCCAGAGCTGCTTTACCTTTAGCCATCTGTTCTCCTGAGACCTCGTATTCTCGGCACGCCGGCGGGTATCTATGATCCTGCCGCGAGGAAACGCGTATTCGGCCGGACGCGACAGCCGAAAGGCTTGAGGGGTTTGCCCGGCGCCGCGTCAGCAACCGAGTTTGGCCGATACCAGTTTGGCGGCAGCGGCAACGGCCGCTTCTATATCCAATCCCGAGGTATCGAGCAAGTGGGCATCCTCCGCCGGCTTCAGCGGCGCCGTGGCGCGGGAGGCATCCTGGGCATCGCGGCGGCGCAGATCGGCCAGCACATCGGCCAGGCTCACGGCCTCGCCCTTGGCCTGCAACTCCTTGAATCGGCGCTCCGCCCGCACTTCGTCGGAGGCGGTGACGAACAGCTTCACCGGCGCTTCGGGGCAGATCACCGTGCCGATATCGCGGCCATCGAGCACGACGCCCGGCCGGTTTTCCGGCGGCCGGGCGGCGAAACGGCGCTGATAGTCCAGCAAAGCCGCCCGCACGCCGGGAATGGACGCCACCTTGGAAGCCGCCAGGCCGACCGCCTCGGCCCGCAGATCGGGAGACGAGAGATCAGCGGATTCAAGGCTTTGCGCGGTTTTGGCGGCGAAATCCGCATCGCCCGGATCGCCGCCCAAGCGCAGCACCTTGGACCCCACCGCCCGATACAGCGCGCCGGTATCGAGATAGGCAAAGCCGAACCGTGCCGCCAGCGCCCGGGCCAGAGTGCCCTTGCCGGCCGCCACCGGACCATCAATCGCCACCACGAAAGCCATGCCATCCTCGCATTGCGCCTGATATGCCGGCCCGTGGTTTACCCTGTTCGCCCCGGCCTGCAAAGCAATCCGCAAGCCGGACGAACAAACGGCAGGACCGCAACCCCCGGACGATCATATTTCTATCAACTATCTTAAGGTTGCCCGCCTCTCAAAAAAGCGCGCATACTATCCAGGTCAGCGCGGCAGAAACGCCGCCGACCCGAGGAGCATCGCATGCGCAAGTCGCTGCGCCTGAAATGGGGGAGCGGCCTCGGCGGCCTGTCGCGGCTGCTGGTGCTGCTGTTCGCGCTGCTGGTTCTGGCAGGCATTTGGGCCATCGCGGCCCAGCAGATATTCGCCTACCGCGACCGCATCTATGCCGATGCGCATACCGAACTGGAGGGTGCGCAGAAAACCCTGCACG
>JAYSEE010000385.1:0-2259 GCA_041914045.1 Ferrovibrio sp.
TCACCTCGCATCTGCCGCATCTGATCGCCTACACCATCGTCGGTACGGCGACCGACCTGGAAGACGACATCAAGTCGGAAGTGATCAAGTTCGCCGCCGGCGGCTTCCGCGATTTCACCCGCATCGCCGCCTCCGATCCCACCATGTGGCGCGACGTCTTCCTCAACAACAAGGAAGCGGTGCTGGAAATGCTGGGGCGTTTCACCGAAGACCTGATCGCCCTGCAGCGCGCGATCCGCTGGGGCGAAGGCGACACACTGTTCGATCTTTTCACCCGCACCCGCGCCATCCGCCGGGCCATCATCGATGCCGGCCAGGAAACCGCCGCGCCCGATTTCGGCCGCAGCCCGGCGGCGAAGGGCGATACGCAGGCCTGATGGAATTGTTCCGGTAAACAATGGGACCCCGGCTCAAGGCCGGGGTGACGATTTCAACTGAACCCGTCATGCCGGGCTTGACCCGGCATCTCATTTTTTCTGATGGCCTTATTGCGTCGGCGGCGTCAGCACCGGGGCCAGGCTGAACAGCGGCACGGGCCCAAGGAACAGTTTGCCCTCCTGCGCGGTCAGCGGCACGGGCAGGTAAGCCTCGCCCTTTGCGTCGCGCTTGGTCACCAGCGTCAGAGCGGCTTTTGCCGCCGCCGCCTCGTCGGGTTTCATCTTGCCTGCTGCCGCCAGCGCGTCGATGCCGGCATTGGCATTGCGGATCTGCCCGCCCAGGGCGCCGAGTGGGCGGAATTGCTTGTCCAGCGTCAGCGTGCCGTCGCCATCCAGCATCAGGCCGCCCCAATGCAGGCTCACGGTCTGGAAATCCACCACGCCGCCGCCGTCGCGCCACGAGGCCAGCATCGCTTCCGGGCCGCTGCCATAGGCATTGCCGCGTAAGGTGCCGATCAGTTTCAGCGATGTCATCTGCCGGCCCAGCGGGCCATCCATGTTTGCCGGCAGCGTGATGGAGTCGGCCTGCAGGGAAAGGTCGGCGCTGGGCGGCTGGCTGTCGGCGCGGCGCGCATGCAGCAGCAGCTTTTCGGCCGACCAGCCGTTCAGCACATTGCCGCCGATGGCCGGTTTGGCGATATCGGCGGCGAAGCGCAGCGGATTGTTGGCGGCATCCAGCACCAGGCTGGCGCGGAAGCGCTCCGCGGTCAGTTCGACATTCTTTTCGGCATTGCCCTCGCGCCAGCCCAGCCGCTGCTTGCCCGGCAGTTCGAAGATGGCGTGATGCAGGTCCCAGAATTGCAGGTGGGCCGTGAATTCCTCGACGCCCAGCTTCCAGGCCAGCGGACTTTGCGGATCGCGCCAGTTCAGGTTGGTGATGGTGAGCGACAGGCGATAGGGGAAACCCCAGAGCCGCCAGCCGGTATATTCCACCTCGCGGCCCTGACGGCGCTGGTTCTCGATCCAGGCGGTAGCCTGGGTCGCCACCTGGTCGGCCAGATACGACCACAGGACATAATAACCGAGCAGGGCGCCGACGATCAGGCCGGCCAGGATGATATAGCGCATGGCGTGGATATAGCAGGCCGCCACGCTCTTCTCCAGCTTGCCGCCCTTCTCCGGCTTGCCATTGGCGGCTTCTTGCCATAGCTGGACATACGGTCAATAGTGCCGAGAACCAATCGCCGCCTCCCGCCGTTATGCTGTCTTCCACCACCGCCAGACCGACTTCGCTGCAGACCTGGGCCATCGCCGCCATGCCGGGCCTGTTCGTGCTGCTGTGGTCCACCGGCTTCATCGGCGCCAAGCTCGGCCTGCCCTATGCCGAGCCGATGACCTTCCTGGTTCTGCGCTTTGCCGCCGTCACGGTTCTGCTCTGCATCTTCGCGGCCTTCACCGCCGCGCCCTGGCCGCAGGACTGGCGCATGGCCGGCCATATCGCCGTGGCGGGGCTGCTGCTGCATGGCGTCTATCTCGGCGGCGTTTTCGCCTCGATTTTCCATGGCGTGCCGGCCGGCATCTCGGCGCTGATCGTCGGGATTCAACCGCTTTTAGTGGCCGCCGCCGCCGGCCCGGTGCTGGGTGAACGCGTCACGGCGCGGCAATGGCTTGGGCTGGCGCTCGGGCTGGGTGGCGTGGTGCTGGTGGTCTGGACCAAGCTGGATACCGGCATCGGCACCGCCTGGGGCTATGCGCTGTCGGGGATCGCGCTGGTCGGTATCACCGTGGGTACGTTGTACCAGAAGAAGTTCTGCCCGCAGATCGACCTGCGTTCGGGCACTGCGATCCAGTTCGCCGCCACCACCGTGGCATTGGTGCCGTT
>JAYSEE010000386.1:0-225 GCA_041914045.1 Ferrovibrio sp.
GGCGGTGTTGAACTTCATGGTCGGGTTGAGGGTGAAGGCGGCGGTGGGCGTGAGGTGGCTGTTCACCACCGCGCGCGTCACGCCTTTATGCAGCTTGTCCAGCGCATCATTACCGGCGGCCACCACCATGTCGCAGCCCAGCAGCAGATCGGCGCCGCCCGAGGCCACGCGCACGGCATGGATGTCGTCGGGATTCCTGGCGATGCGGATATGGCTCAGCACCGC
>JAYSEE010000386.1:235-2239 GCA_041914045.1 Ferrovibrio sp.
CACCGCGCCGTTTTTCTGCGCCAGGCCGGTGAAATCCAGCACGCTGGTGCCGAAGCCCTGGATATGCGCGCCCATGCCCAAAATCTGCCCGATGGTGACGACGCCGGTGCCGCCGATGCCGGTGATCAGGATGTTGTAGGGCTTGTCCAGCGCCGGGGTTTCGGGCTTGGGCAGGGCGGCGATCATCGCCGCGATATCCGCTTCCGAGGGACCCTGGCGGCTGGCCTGCACCTTGGCGCGCTTCACCTTGCCGCCATGCACGGTGACGAAGCTGGGGCAGAAGCCGTTCACGCAGGAAAAATCCTTGTTGCACGAGGATTGATTGATCTTGCGCTTGCGGCCCAGTTCGGTTTCCAGCGGTTCCACCGACACGCAGTTGGATTTCACCGAGCAATCGCCGCAGCCTTCGCAAACCGCATCGTTGATGAAGGCGCGCTTCTGCGGATCGGGGAAGGTGCCGCGCTTGCGGCGGCGGCGTTTCTCGGCGGCGCAGGTCTGGTCGTAGACCAGCACGGTGCAGCCCTCGATCTCGCGCAATTCGCGCTGCACGGCATCCAGCTCGTCGCGATGGCGGATGGTCACGCCGGGCGCCCAGGGCGTGCCGATGGGGTATTTGTCGGGTTCGTCGGTAACCACGACGATCTTCTTCACGCCTTCGCCATAAACCTGCTGGGTGATGGCGGGCGGGGTGAGCTGGCCGTCATGCGGCTGGCCGCCGGTCATCGCCACGGCGTCGTTGTAGAGAATCTTGTAGGTGATGTTCACGCCGGCAGCCACCGATTGGCGCAGCGCCAGCAGGCCGGAATGGAAATAGGTGCCGTCGCCCAGATTGGCGAAGATATGCTTCTCGTCGGTGAACGGCGCCTGGCCCACCCATGGCACGCCTTCGCCGCCCATCTGCGTGAAGGTGGCGGTTTCGCGGTTCATCCACAGCGCCATGAAATGGCAGCCGATGCCGGCCGCCGCGCGGCTGCCTTCCGGCACGCGGGTGGAGGTGTTGTGCGGACAGCCCGAGCAGAAATACGGCGTGCGCGCGGCAGCCGCCTTGGCCACGCTCTTCTCCTGCTCCTTTTTGAGCAGGAAGGCGATGCGTTCCTCGATCGGCGGATTGGTATAGAAACGCTTCAGCCGGCCATGAATGGCCTTGGCCACCATGGCGGGCGTGATCTCGCCGGCGGAGGGCAGGATCCATTGGCCCTGTTCGTCGAACTTGCCCACCACGCGCGGGCGCACATCCTCGCGCCAATTGTAAAGCTGTTCCTTCAACTGGTTCTCGATCATCGCGCGCTTTTCCTCGACGACCAGAACTTCTTCCAGTCCTTCGGCGAAATGCCGCGCGCCCTCGCGCTCCAGCGGCCAGACCATGCCGACCTTATAGACGCGCAGGCCGATCTCGGCGGCCAGTTTCTCGTCGATGCCCAGTTCGTCCAGCGCCTGGCGCACGTCGAGATAGCTCTTGCCCGTGGTGATGATGCCCAGCCGGGCGCGCGGGCTGTCGATGGTCACGCGGTCGATCTTGTTGGCGCGCGCGAAGGCCAGGGCGGCATAGGCCTTGTGCTGCTGCAGGCGCAATTCCTGCTCCAGCACGCCATCGGGCCAGCGGATATTCAGCCCGCCCGGCGGCATGGTGAAATCCTCCGGCAGGATGATTTGCAGCCGGTCGGGGTCGATCGACACGCTGGCCGAACTCTCGACGGTTTCGGTCTGGCATTTGAAGCCCACCCACACGCCGGCATAGCGCGACATCGCCCAGCCCAGCAGGCCGTAATCCAGGAATTCCTGAACCGAGGCGGGATTCAGCATCGGAATCATCGCCGCCATCATCATATGTTCGGATTGATGCGCCAAGGTGGAGGAGGCGGCGCCATGGTCGTCGCCGCACAAGGCCAGTACACCGCCATGCTTTGACGTGCCGGCCGAATTGGCATGCTTGAACACGTCCATCGAACGGTCCACGCCCGGACCCTTGCCGTACCAGATGCCGAAGACGCCGTCGTATTTCGC
>JAYSEE010000387.1:0-2216 GCA_041914045.1 Ferrovibrio sp.
AACGTCGATCACATAGATGGTGATATCGGCAAGCTCGGGGCTGAAGGTGGCGGCCAGATTGTCGCCGCCGCTTTCGACGAAAATCACATCCAGGCCGGGAAACCGCTTTTGCATATCAGCCACAGCGGCGAGATTGATCGAGGCATCCTCGCGAATGGCGGTATGCGGGCAGCCGCCGGTTTCCACGCCCATGATGCGTTCGGGCACCAGCGCGCCGGCGCGGGTGAGGAATTCGGCGTCTTCCTTGGTGTAGATGTCGTTGGTGACGACGGCGATATTCCAATCGTCGCGCATATGGCGGCAGAGCCGTTCGACCAGGGCGGTCTTGCCCGAGCCGACCGGGCCGCCGATGCCTACGCGCAGGGGAGTCTTCTCGGTCATGAGCGGAACAGCCTCGTATATTGGGTTTCGTGACGCATGGAGCACCAATCCACCATCGGCGCCGCCGTGGCAAGCCTTGCCATATCCTGCTCCTGCGCGCGCGGCACCAGGGCATCCACCAACGGCCCCAAAGCCGCGAGCGCCTTCTGCCCATCGGTCTGGCCCAACGGCACGATGCGCACGGCGGCCGAAATCAGATTGGCGGCGAAGGCATGCAGATAACCGCCGATCAGCGGCGCGATACTGAGCCCATGCGCGGCCCCCGCAAGGCCCAGCGCGATGGGCAAGGCCGTGCCGCGATCCTGCCGGCGGGCGGCGAAATCCTCCAGCCAGGCATGCGGCCAGGCGGCGCGGGTGATGCCAAGGAACGAGCCGCCCTGCTGGCTGCTTTCCAGCGCGGTTTCCGCCGTGCCGCGCCAGGCGATGGCGAGATCGGCGAGTTCATCCAAGGCTGCGGCATCTTCGGCCATTGCCGCCGCATGGGCCTCGCGCAGCAGCACGGCATCCACCCAGGCCGCGCCATGGGCCAGCAGATGCCGCAGCCAGGCGATGAGCGTTTCGCGATCGCGGATCAAGCCGGCCTCGATGGCATATTCCACGCCATGGCTGTAGCTGAACGCGCCGATCGGATAGGCCGGGCTGAGCCAAGCCAGCAGGCGATACAGGCCGGCCTGCTCAATCATGTTTGTGGGCATGGCTGTGCATCACACCATCGCCATGATCATGGTAATACGAGCCAGGACCATGGGGATGGCCGGGATCGTGATTATGCTGGCCATAGGCGCCGGCTTCGGGATCGAAGGCGGTTTCCACCTTGCGCACATGAGCGCCCAGGCCTTTCAGCATATCCACGATCACATGATCGTCGCGAATGAGAATGCGCGTGGCTTCAATCTGCGCCGGCAGATGGCGGTTGCCGAGATGCCAGGCTAGGCGCGCCAATTCGCCGGGCGAATGCGCGGTGATTTCGATCAGGGTTTCCGGCACCGCGATCACTTCCACATAGCCGCCATCATCCAGCTTCAAGCCTTCGCCCTGGCGCAGCACGCGCGCCTCGGCCAGATCGAGCAGGAAATCCAGCCCGCCATCGGCCTTGAGCCGGATGCGGCGGCGGAAGCGATCATGATGCGGCAGGGTGATGCTGTCGCGCTTTTCCGCCTGCGGCCAACCACCTGCGGCAATCACCTGATTCGCACGGATCATGGCTCAGAACAGGAAATAGCGTTGCGCCATGGCCAATTCCTTGGCCGGTTCGCAGGTGAGCAGCTTGCCATCGGCGCGCACTTCGTAGGTTTCGGAATCCACCTCGATATGCGGCTGATAGCCGTTATGCACCATATCCTGCTTGCGCACCGAGCGCGTATCGCTCACCGCCAGCAGCGGGCGCGACAGGCCGAATTTGCTGGCGATATCCGATTGCAGGCCGGCTTCGGACACGAAGATCACGCTGGATTGCACCATGTTGCGGCCGAAGCCGGCGAACATCGGGCGGTAATGCACCGGCTGCGGCGTGGGGATCGAGGCATTCGGATCGCCCATCGGGGCAGCGGCGATGGAGCCGGATTTCAAGATCATATCCGGCTTCACGCCGAAAAACGCCGGCGACCAGATCACCAGATCGGCCAGCTTGCCGACTTCCACCGAGCCGACATGTTTGGCGATGCCCTGAGCCAAAGCCACGTTGATGGTGTATTTGGCGACATAGCGCTTGGCGCGCAGATTGTCGTTATCGCCGGTTTCCTCCGGCAGCCGACCGCGCTGCTTCTTCATCTTGTCGGCGGTCTGCCAGGTGCGGATGATCACCTCGCCCACCCGGCCCATGGCCTGGCTGTCGG
>JAYSEE010000388.1:0-2191 GCA_041914045.1 Ferrovibrio sp.
AAGCGGCGTTCAAGTGATGCAGCGGAATGTCGATGCGCGCACCCATGCCGCCCATCTTGGTGGATGACGGCACGATGGCTTTGGCGCCGCCCAGCACTTCGCGCATGGCATAGCCGCCCGGCACATGCCATAGCGCGCCATGCTCCAATTCGCCGGCCGCGCCCACGATGGTGCCCTTGCCATAGGCTTCCACATGGCCGCCGATGGCGGCGATCAGCCGCTGCGACATCTCGATGCCCAACGGCTTCAGCTTTTCCATGTAAGGCATGATGTCCGGCTCGTAGCGGCCGGCGAAAGGATTCTTCACCACGGCGGCAATCGCACCGCGCCGCAACGGCTTGTCGAGGCGCGGACCGCCATCGTGATAGATTTCGTCAGTAAGCAAAACGATCTTGCGTACGTTTACATCACTCATGACACCATCTCCAAAGCAGCATGCGGCAACGCCGATGCGCCGCCGATAGTTATACTGCAATCGCCGAGCACCAAATGCGCGGCATGAATCAATCCTCGCCGCCGCAAATCATGCGCCACCATCTCGCCGGCCGACAAGGCTTGCCGCACCAACGAAATTGGCAGTACACCCACAGATACCGTTACCGGCATTTCGCCAAGATCGCTGTCGTCTTGAATCGAATTTGCCGGAGCCCGAATAATATTCAAGTGCTCGGCATTCACCGCATTGGCGACGATGGTGGCCGCCGCATCGGCCTGAGCGGCATTACCGGCCAAAATCGTCACCGCATCGGCGATGCCGCGCGAAAACGAGCGCCCGCGCCAGCCCGATGTGGCGACGCCGCGCGTGGCCTGCTCCGCCCTCACCTCGGCAAAGCCGCCAAGATGCGGCGCATCGTCGCGCGCCACTAATCCGACGCGCAGGCTCTGGCCCGGCGCAAGATGCAGCGCGATATCGCCGCCGTTATTCACGTAGATGCGATCCAGCGCCTCGCCCGCGCGCATCGCCGCCAGGATTTCATCCGCAACCGATCCCGCCACCGCCGCCATCGGCGTGATGAAATCGGCGGCATAGGGCAAGCAGGCCATCGTCATGCGGCGCGCCGTGCTGCCGCGCGGGAACGACACCGCCATATCGGAATCCGGATCGGACAAAGGCAGGCGCAGCAAATCGAGTTCACCGACCAGTTCGGCAAGGATGGTCTGGAATCTCTCCCAAGCGCGATTATAAGCGGCAGCCGCCGCTTGCGGCGCGCCATCGGCCTGTATCACCAGATCAATCGGCCCATGCTGCAGATGCAGCCGGCGCGGCCGACCCGGCAGCCAGGCAGCCATCGGGCCGCTCATGGCTGCTCCTCGTCGAGCTTGAGCCAGGAGATGCGCGGATTGCGCAGCACGTCATCCAGCCGCACCACGCAATCCATATGGCCGCCCAGCGCCGCGTAATCTTCCTGGCTCATGGTGAATTCAATCGGCGCCACCAGGGCCGGCGTCGGCACATAGCCGAAGGAATTGTCGGGCATCGCCAGCACATCCACCATGTAGGTGATGCCGCCGCCCGGCCAGACATAGACCGGCGCGCCGCCGGCGGTGACGCGGGTGAAGCGATCCTTGACGCTGAGCGTGAGGCGCACCGGATTTTCCGTTACGCCGGCCCGAAGCGAACCGCCCGCGCCGGCCATGAACAGCACGGAGCAAAGCGACGGTTCGCAATTCTCGGCGATGCGGTCCACCACTTTGCGAATCCGCCCCGGCATATCGGCAAGCTGCGGCTTCAATTGCTCATCCAGCACATACCATGCGCTATGCTCGCCGGTGGTGGAAACCATCAGCAGCCGCATGCCGGGCCAGGCCGTGGCGGGATCAATCTTCTCGATGATGTCGAGCGGGTCGCGCACATTGGTGCCGCCCCAGCCCTGCCCCGGCTCGGCCACCTGGAAATACCGGCCGGGCGTGGATTTGCGGCCGCGCACGCGGATGCCGCCGGGCCGCATATCCAGAAAACGCCCGGCCTGATGTTCGGTCAGCACGCCGGTGATGTGGTCGTCCACCACGATCACCTCGTCGGCATGGCCATGCCATTGCTTGGCGAAAATGCCGATGGTGGCCGAGCCGCAACCCACGCGCATGCGCTGCTCGGGCACGCCATTCACGATCGGCGCCTTGCCGGCCTGCACCACGATTTCGGCGCCGCCATCAATGCGCATGGTCACGGCCTGCTTGTTGGCCAGATTCA
>JAYSEE010000389.1:0-2171 GCA_041914045.1 Ferrovibrio sp.
GCGCCGCTCAGCGTGGACGAGCGCAAGCAGGTGCTGCAATGGGCCGTTGCGCTATCCATGACCAACGATACGGCCGGCCTGGAAGATCTGCGCAAGAAATATCAGGACAAGATGCGCGGCACGCCCGATCTGGAGGCCTTCAACGCCATCGCCGCCACGATAGCGCGCGGCAGCGGCGACCCGCGCGAACTGGCTTCCGCCATCGCGCAGATCGGCCAGTATGAAGCCTTCATGAGCCGCTATCGCGAACGCGTGGCGCGCGGCGGCATCACCGCTATCAATTGATTTACCCGCCCGGCTGATTTACCCGCCCGGCGGCGGCCCCATGAAGCTTTCCACCAGGGCGGCGCAGACCAGATTCCAGCCGTCCACCAGCACGAAAAAGATCAGCTTGAACGGCAGCGAGATCACCACTGGCGGCAGCATCATCATGCCCATCGACATCAGGATGGAAGCCACCACCATGTCGACCACGATGAAGGGGATGAACAGCAGGAAGCCGATTTCGAAGGCGCGCTTCAACTCGCTGATCATATAGGCCGGCACCAATATGCGCAGCGGAATGGCTTCCGGCGTGGCGGCGGCGGGCAGACGGGCGAAGCCGGTGAACAAGGCCACATCCTTCTCGCGCACTTGGCCGCGCATGAACTGATGGAAGGGGGCGACAGCGCGGTCGAAGGCGGTCTGCTCGTCGATCCGCTCCTGAATCAGCGGCTGCACGCCTTCGTTATAGGCGCGTTCCAGCACCGGCTGCATGATGAAGAAGGTGAGGAACAGCGCCAAGCTGACCAGCACGGCATTCGGCGGCGTGGATTGCGTGCCCAGCGCGGTGCGCAGGATGGAAAACACCACCACGATGCGGATGAAGCTGGTAATCACGATCAGGATCGAGGGCGCCAGGGTCAGGATCGTGGTGAGTGCGATCAATTGGATCACCCGGCCGGTCAGCCCGCCGCCGCCGTCGCCGAGATCAATATTGATGGATTGCGCCAGCGCCGGCCCGAAGAAGGCCAGCCCGGCATAGGCCAGGGCGCAGGCGCAAAGCAGCATCAGGCTGCGCGCCGCGCCCAATGGGAAGAAGCGTTCCAGGCGCTGAAGAAGATAGACGGCCGTTTTTTGCATTGCCGGGGTTCTATGCATTGCCGGGGTTCTATGCATTGTTGGTGCCGTCGTCCATGCCGCTTCTTTCGCCCTGCCGGCGTTCTTCCTGGCGGCGTTCTCCCTGGCGGCGTTCTTCCTGTCTGCGGTCGGCGCCGAGCCGCAGGCTGGGCCAGCCGCGACTACCGGTTTCGGGGGCGGCCGGCTGGTCTTCCACCGGAATGCCGCTTTCGATCACAAGGTCGCCATCGTCGCCCAGCAGCAGCAGATGCTCCACGCGGTCGCGGCGCACCAGCACCAAGCGGCGGGTGCCGTCCACCGGCGCCATATCCACCAGCCCGATGCGCTGGCCCGGCCGCCATTTACCCAGCCGGGTATTGCCTGAAAGCTTGCGCATGCCCCAATAGAAGGCCGCCAGCAGGATCAGCAATACGCCCAGGCCGATGGCGATGCGGGTATAGTCGATATTATCCATGGCGCCCATGTTTGCGCTCTCTCCAGCGCGCCGGGCGACTGTGCTGGGCGGGTCCGATTCGGGTCAAGGAGCTTCGCCGCCATCAGCCGTCGGCGGGGCCTTGCCCTGGCTGCGGTAGACGTAGCTGAGGATTTCCGCCACGGCCGCGAAGGCTTCCACGGGAATCAGGGTGTCGAGGTCCAGCTTGCCCAGGATTTCCACCAGATCGGCATCCTTGCGGATGGTGATTCCGCTATCCAGGGCGATGCGCACGATCTGCTCGGCGATATGGCCCTGGCCGCTGGCCACCACGCGCGGCGATTCCTCGCGTTTCGGGTCATACCGCAGCGCAACGGCTTTCTGGGATTTCTGCGATTTTTCCGGCGGCTGTGCCAAGGGCAGGGCCTTTCTTGTCGGGCGCGACATTATATCACGAAGTCCCGTTAACGATTTCTTCACGGGCCGGGAGGAAGGTGGCAACCGGAGCGAAAGACCATGGATCTCGACCGCATCGGCATTCTGAAAGCCATCACCCGCCGCATGGATTGGATCGGCGAGCGTCAGCGCGTGCTTGCTGAGAATGTGGCCAATGCCGATACGCCGAATTACAAGCCGCGCG
>JAYSEE010000390.1:0-2147 GCA_041914045.1 Ferrovibrio sp.
GGTTCTGCGCGTGTTCGTCGATTTCGCCCACCTGGGGCACATCAATCATCTCATTCTCGTCGGCCTGGCTCGGCAGCACGGTGCCGTAGAGAGTCTTCAGCCGCTCGGCATGGGCCAGCGGCGTGGAAAGCCCGCGCGCGATGTCGTTGGTGACATGGGCGCCGCCCAGCGGCACCACATCGGCATGCACCAACTGGCCGTCGTAGAACACCGCCAGGCTGGTGGTGCCGCCGCCCATGTCGATCAGTGTGCAGCCGAGATCCATCTCGTCTTCCACCAGGCAGGCCAGGCCGGCAGCGAACGGCGCCACCACCCGGCCGGAGATGCGCAGATGGCCGCGCGCCACGCAGGTGGCCAGGTTGCGCAGCGGGCCGGTGGCCGCCGTGATCACATGCATGTTCACGCCCAGCCGCGAGCAGGCCATGCCGCGCGGCTCCTTGATGCCGCGCGAACCGTCGATGACATAGCCGACCGGGATGGAATGCAGGATTTCGCGGTCGCCGGGCTGATCCAGCCGGCGGCCTTGATCCAGCACATGGGCCACGTCGGCGTCGGTCACTTCATGGCCGTCGATGGCCATCTCCACGCCCATCGGATGACTCTGCGGGTTGCCGGCGCTGACCGAGACGAACACGTCGCGGATGGTTTCGCCGCACATCCGCTCGGCGGTTTCCACCGCGGCGCGGATCGAGGCTTCCGCCGCGTCCATGTCGATCACATTGCCCGAGCGCAGACCGCGCGAAAGCTGGTGCCCGATGCCGATCACCCGCAAGGTGCCGCCATCGGCGCGGGCGATGAAGCAGCAGACCTTGGACGAACCCACGTCCAGGCCGGCGATCAATCCATTGCGCGATACCGCCATGTCCTACGTCCTTCCCCCATCAAGTGCGTTTGCCGGCAGGCTTCTTAGCCGCCGGGCTGGCCGCAGGCGGTTCCGCCTCCGGCGAAAGTTTCACGATCAGCCGGTCGTCCAGCCGCAAGTCGATGCTTTCCAGATCGCGGCGCAGCAGGCCGAAGCGGCGCTCCAGGTCGAGCAGCCGGGCCCAGGCGACTTCCGGATTCTCCTCCGGCAGCTTCACGATCAGGCCATTGTCGAATTCGATATCCCAGCGCCGCTCGCGCACGCGGACGGCATTCACCACGCGCTTGCCGAGCTGCGGATCGGTTTCCAGCATAGCGATCAGCGTTGCCGCCTTGTCGGACGCGCCGGGCCCGACCAGCCGCAGCAAATTGGCGAAATCCGTGCGGTCGTCGTCATCCAGCACGCGGCCGCTGCGGTCGATCAGGCGCACCTGATGGTCGATCTGCCAGCGCGCGAAGGGCTCGCGCTCCTCGATCTCGATGAACAGCGTATCGGGCAATTGCCGCCACACCGCCGCGCGCTTCACCCAGCCCAGCGCCTCCACGCGCTGGCGCAGCGCATCCAGATCAATCGCCAGGATCGGATCGCCGCGCTCCACCTCGATGGCGGCCTGCAAGGCCTCCACCGGCGTATGCTCGCGGCCGCTCAACGCGATTTCGCCCACCCGCATATCCGCCAGCGCGCCGGCCATGCCCACCAAGGTTTGCGCCTCGACGCGGATGCGCTGAATCCAATCGGTCTTCAGCCAGACATAAGCGCCGCCGGCGCTGATGCCGAGCAAGGCCATGCCGATAAAACCCAGGCGCAGCCGGCGCCACAGCACGCTGCGCGGCTTGCGGCGCGCCGGCGGCAAGGGCCGGCAATAGCCTTTCGGCCGCGACATATTCATCCCCGGCGGCGGCGCGGGATCGGCCGGCGCGCAGGGCCGGTCGCCGGGCAGGATGACTAGCGGCCGCATGAAGCATCCTCCACCATCCAACGCACCAACTGGCCGAACGAGATGCCGTTATGCGCGGCGATTTCGGGCACCAGCGAGAGCGGCGTCATGCCGGGCTGGGTGTTGATTTCCAGCAGATAGAAACGGCCCGGCTCGCCGGCCGTATCGTCGTAGCGCCAATCCGAGCGCGTGACCCCGCGGCAGCCGAGCGCCAGATGCGCTTCCAGCGCCAGGGCGCAGACTTGCTCATAGGCATTGTTGTCGATCGGCGCCGGCATCAGATGCGTGGCCTTGCCGTCGGTATATTTGGCGTCGTAATCGTAGAAGCGGCCATGGGCGCGGATCTCG
>JAYSEE010000391.1:0-1304 GCA_041914045.1 Ferrovibrio sp.
GCCAAGTCGATCCGGATGGCGAAATCCTCACCCGCCTCGAGGAGTCCGTTTTCGTCATCGGCATCAACCGGCCGGCCAAGTATAACGGCTTCACGCCCAAGATGCTGCGCGAACTGGCCGCCGCCTATACCGCTTTCGAACACGAGGCCAAGGCCCGCGTCGGCCTGCTTTATGCCGAAGGCGCGCATTTCACCGCCGGGCTGGATCTGCCCAAGGTCGCGCCGCTGATGGGCAAGAGCAATCTGCTGGTCGGGCCCGGGCAGATCGACCCTTGCAACAACGAGCCGCCTTTCCGCACCAAGCCGCTGATCGCCGCCGTGCAGGGCATCACCTATACGCTGGGCATCGAGTTGATGCTGGCCGCCGACATGGTGGTGGCGGCCAGCGATTGCCGGTTCAGCCAGCTGGAAGTGAAGCGCGGCATCATGGCCACCGGTGGCGCCACCATCCGCATGGTCGAACGCGCCGGCTGGGGCAATGCCATGCGCTATCTGCTTACCGGCGACGAATTCGATGTCGCCACCGCCTTGCGCTTCGGCTTCGTGCAGGAAGTGACCGAGCCCGGCGGGCAATATGCCGAAGCCATGAAGCTGGCGCGCCGCATCGCCGATCAAGCGCCGCTGGCGGTGGCCGCCACTTTGCGCAATGCGCGGCTGGCGGTGGATCATAGCCCGACGGTGGCGGTGCAGGATTTCCGCGCCACCCAGCGGGTGCTGATGCAAAGCGAGGATGTGAAGGAAGGCGTGGCGAGTTTCGTCGAGCGCCGGCCGGCGCGCTTCAAGGGCGAATAAGATGAAACGGCTGGCGGTTGTTCTGTTCTGTCTGTTGGCATTGCCTGGGCAGGCGTCGGCGCAGATTTTCATGACGCCGGAAAAGGCCAAGCAGGTCGGCTCCGAGGAGCATCCGAAAATCCTCAAGGAATTCGGCGGCGTCTACGACGATCCCGAGATCGGCGCTTATGTGGCAACGATTGCCGGTCGCCTGGCCGGGCAATCCGGCATCGCCGCCGGCGAATTCCATTTCACCGTGCTGGACAGCCCGGTGGTCAATGCCTTCGCGCTGCCCGGCGGCTATGTCTACATCACGCGCGGCACTTTGGCGTTGGCCAATAACGAGGCCGAGGCCGGCGCGGTGCTCGGCCATGAAATCGGCCATGTGGTGGCCAAGCATTCCGAGCAGCGTTACGACCGCGCCATCGGCACCAATATCCTTACCGCCGGCGGCGCCATCCTGGGCTCGATCTTTCTCGGCCAGGGCGCCGGCGATTTGATCGGCCAGGTCGGCAATGTGGCCGGCGGCGCCTA
>JAYSEE010000391.1:1332-2032 GCA_041914045.1 Ferrovibrio sp.
CCGGGTTCGGCCGCGAGAATGAATTCGAAGCCGATCTGATCGGCCTGCGTCTGCTCGGCCATGTCGGCTATGCGCCGATCGCGGCGGCCGGCTTTTTGCAATCGCTGTCGGATTATTCCGATCTGGAAACCCGCATCGCCGGCCAAGCTGGGCGCGACCGCACCATGGATCTGTTCGCCACCCATCCGCGCGGGCCGGATCGCGTGCAGCGCGCCATGGAAGAAGCGCAGAGCCAGCCGGCGCATCCGGTCTATCGCCGCGATGAATATCTCGACCGCATCAACGGCCTGCTCTACGGTGACGATCCCAAGCAGGGCGTGGTGCGCGGCAACAGCTTCAGCCATCCCGATCTGCGCATCAGCTTCACCGCGCCCGATGGCTGGCGCATCGTCAACCGCCCCGATGCGGTGCTGGCGCGCGGGCCGGACAGCATCGGTCAATTGCAGTTCGACATGGAGCGCGACAAGCGCAAGCGCGATGCGGCGCGCGACATGCTGGATTACATCACGCGCTATTGGGCCAGCAATCTGCGCTTCAGCAGCAGCGAACGCTTCGATGTGAACGGCATGCCGGCGGCCTTGGGCGCCAGCCGCATCCAATCCAAGGACGGCACCACGCTGGATGTGCGGCTGGTGGCGATCCGCATGCCCGATGGCCAGATCGTGCGCTTCGTGATTTCGGCCCGGCCGCAGGCGATGCC
>JAYSEE010000392.1:0-2024 GCA_041914045.1 Ferrovibrio sp.
GTATCGAATTTCATGCCGGAGCATCTCGACCGCATCATCAGCGAAACCGGCGTTGCGCCGGTGCTCAATCAGATCGAATTGCATCCGGCTTTTCAGCAAACGGCGTTGCGCGCCGCCCATGCCAAACATGGCATCGTGACCCAGGCCTGGAGCCCGCTCGGCCAGGGCCAGTTGCTGAACGATCCGGTGTTGCAGGCGATTGCCGCCAAACATAAGCGCAGTGCGGCGCAAGTGATCCTGCGCTGGCATATGCAAAACGGCATCGTCGCGATCCCGAAATCCATCACGCCCAGCCGCATCCGGGAGAATTTCGATATCCTCGGCTTCGCGCTGGATGCCGACGATCTCACGCGCATCGCCGGCCTGGACAGCAAATCCGGCCGCATCGGCCCCGATCCGCTTACGGCGGCGTTTTAAGGAAGCATCCCATGCCCGTCACCATCTATGGCATCAAGAATTGCGACACCATGAAGAAGGCCTTCACCTGGCTGGACGATCATGGCGTGGCTTATGCGTTCCATGATTACAAGGCCAAGGGCATTGATGCCGCGCATCTGGAGGCATGGTGCAAGGCGCTGGGCTGGGAGAGCGTGCTCAATCGCGCCGGCACGACATTTCGCAAATTGCCGGAAGCCGACCGCGCGGGGCTGACCGAGAAGAAGGCGATTGCCCTGATGCAGGCGCAGCCCAGCATGATCAAGCGGCCGGTCGTCGATCTCGGCGGCGGCAAGCTGCTGCTCGGCTTCAAGCCGGATGCCTTTGCCGCCGCTTTCAAGGCGTGAGAGGTTACGACCGCTTCTGGATCAGCATGCCGACGCCGAGCGCGATCAGGATGATTGGCCACCATTGCGCCATGAAGTCGAGCGACAGCATGCCGAAATTGTTCAGCAGGAACATCACGCCCAAGCCGATCAGGATGAGGGGACCGATCACGCAAGCCTCCTGTAACGCTACGCTGTCATATTGCGCCGGGCCATATTAAGCCGGTTTCAATCGGGGTTAAATGGTCCGCGCGGGGCGGGCAGGGGCTGTCCAAGCAGGCGCGGCCAGAGCCAGGCCAGGCCTTCCTTCACCGGCACCCGAGCGCTATCGCGTTCAGGCCTGATTGGCCTCAGCTTGTCTCCCTCGCGCTTCGCCACGGCGAAGTTGAAGGTGTAGAACGGCTCCTGGCCCATGCGCAGATCGGTGATGCTGACGCGGCCATTCTGTTCTGTAAGCTTGTAGAAACCGCGCGCGAACCAGGCCATGCGCGCCGCCGGCGGATTATAGCCGAGCAGCGGCAGCAGATCGTAGCCGCGCGGGAAGCGGTCGAAGGCGATGTCCGGCCCGGTGTCGAGCAGCGAACGGAATCCTTCGTGATAGCTGTCGCCGCTCACCGCCACCACGCGCCAGAGAATCGTATTGAAGGCGGTCGGCGTCACCAGCAGATGCTCGGCCTGAATGCCTTGCCGGCGCAGCTCCGCTTCGGCATCCGTGCGGATGATCCGCTGCGCCGCGGCGCTCCAGCAGAGATAGCCGGTGCTGATGGCAAGGCCCAGCGTAGCGTAGATCCGCGCCCTATCGCGATAGGCGAAGGCTAAACCGAGCGCGGCCAGCAGCGGCAGGGTATAGAGCGGGTCGATGATGAACATGCTGCCCAGGCCGAACGGCTCCTCGCTGAACGGCCGCCAAAGCTGGGTGCCGTAAACCGTGGTCCAATCCAGCAGCGGGTGGGTGATGAGGATCAGCCACACCGCCAGCCACCAGGGCTTGAACAGCGCCATCTTCTCGCGCAGCGCCTTCATGGCGATCCAGGCGAGGGCAGGCGATACGAAAGTCAGCCAGGGCAGCGCGTGGCTCTCGGCGCGATGGCGCGTCATGTTGGCGAGCGGGTCGCCGAAGTCGATCAGCACGTCCAGATCAGGCAGGGTGCCGTAGACCGCGCCGACCAAAGCGGCTTTCCATATCGGCGTGCGCCGGCCCAGCACGGCGATGCCGACGGCGGAACCCAGTACGATCTGCGAAAGCGAATCCATCTTGCATCA
>JAYSEE010000393.1:0-2018 GCA_041914045.1 Ferrovibrio sp.
GCTGGACAGGAAACGCGCGAACCTGTGAAAGCCCAGCAAAGCCGCCAGCGCCGCCAATGCCGCGACGGCGAAGGCGATGCCCCAGGCCAGCCCGAGCCGGCGGCGGTCGCCGGCGGCTTCCGCCCAGATGCGCCGCTGCGACACCGCCAGCGAGAAGCTGGCGAAATACAGCGTGACCAGCACGAAAACCGCATCGCGCGCGCCGGCCATGGCCGCCGGCCCAGCCAGCATCACGGCCAAAGGCGCGCCGATCACCGCGATCAGCGAAAAGGCGTAAAGCCGCCGGAACAGCATGCGCCGTTCGGCCGGCCCGAGTTTCAGCATCGCCCAGCCCGGCGCCTGCGGCGCCAGCCCGGCGCGCGCCACGCCGATAACCAGCAGCGCCAAACTGATGCCGAAGCCCAATTGCGCCACCACCGCGCCGAAGATTTCGCGCTCCAGCCAGCCATTGGCATTCAGCACCGCATAAGCGGCCCATAGCGCCGCCGCCGGCACCGCCGCCAGACGCAGCCATTGCAGCAAGGCGGCTACGCTGCGATGCGAGGGCAACGGGTCCGGCAAAGCCGCATCCACGCCATAGCGCCGGCGCAGCAGATTGAGCGGCAATCCGATCAGCAGCACCGTGCCGGCCGCCAGCAACGCTTGCAGCAGCGAGGGCAAGCCCGGCAGGTTTTCCGGCTGGTCCAGGCCCTGCAGGCTTTCATCCCAGGTGGCCGGTACGCCGTCTGCGGCCTGACGCCAGAAATTCGCGCCCAGCAAGGCCGGGCCGCGATAGACCAGACGGCGGGTGAATTGCTGGCGCGCCTCGGCCGCCACGCGGTCCTGCAACGCCTGCAGCCGGGCCAGCGCCAGTTCGATCTCCTTCACGCCATCGGCGGCGCGCTGCGCGCGGGCGGTCAGTTGCCGGCGGGTTTCCGCCACGCTGGCGCTTTCGCGCGGCGCGGGGCCGCCGGCCGCGGCTGTCGGCGGCGGGCCCAAGGCATCCAGCAGAGTTTGCGCTTCCTGCGCCTCGGCGCGCTGGGCGGTGCGGGTTTGCACGCCTCTCTCGCGCAGCTTCTCGCCTGCGGCGCGCAAGACATTGAAATCCGCGTCGGTCAGGCGCGGATCGTCCAGCCGGCGTTCGATGCGGTCGAGCTCGGCGGAAATCGCCGCAGCCGGCATCGCGGTCTTCGCGGTTTCCGCCGGCGCATTCTGCGCCAGCATGGTCTGCGCCTGCGCGATCCGCGCGGACAGCGGCGCGCCAGCGGCCAGCAATGCGAATATCAGCGCGAAAATCACGGCAGGCATGAATACTCCAGATACGATTCTGCAATACGATGGAGGCTGGATAATGGAGACAGGCAGTTTAGAGCAAAATGCGGCAAAATCGAGACTGCCGGAGCAGCTTCCAGCCTGGGCCTTTTCGGGTTATTTTATCGGTAGATGGACGATGCTTCGCTACCGCCCAACCCTGCCGCCGCCGCACTGCCGGCCACGGCCCAGGCATTTTCCACCCAGGCATCCCCCGCCCAGGCGGCCGCGCCCCGCTCGTTGTCCAGCGCGCAGCTTTCGCCGCCGGCAAGCAGCCTGTCGCGCCGGCTGCTGCTGCTCACCGTGATTTTCGTGATGCTGGCGGAAGTGATGATCTATCTGCCGTCGGTCTCGCGCTTCCGCATGGAATATTTCGAGGCCCGCATCGAGATGGCGAATCTCGCCATCCTGGCCCTGGTGGCGGCGCCCGACGCCATGGTGAGCGAAGAGCTGGAAGACCAGCTGCTGCGCGGCGTGGGCGGCAAGCTGGTGGCGCAGCGCCTGGCCGACAGCCGGGCGCTGATCCTGTCCGACCGCCAGGAATTGCCGGCCGCCATGGACAGCTTCAACCTCAACCAATGGCATTGGTGGACCGCCCTGATGGATGCCGTGGGCACCGTGATCGGCAATGTGCAGCCTTTCGTGCGCGTGGTCGGTACGTCGCTCTACAATCCGCAAGGCACGATCGAAGTGGTGCTGCCCACCGCGCCGCTGGTGCGGGAAGCGCG
>JAYSEE010000394.1:0-2005 GCA_041914045.1 Ferrovibrio sp.
ATTGGGTGGGGGCCGGCTTCCTGCCGGTGCAGGCCCTGGCCCAGTTTGCTTTTCCGGTGGTCTGGACCCTGCGCGACATGTGGCCGATGACCGGCGGCTGCCATTACACCGCAGGCTGCGAGAAGTACCACGACGCCTGCGGCGCCTGCCCGCAATTGCGATCTGTCGACGACAACGATCTCAGCCGCGCGATCTGGCGCAGCAAGCAGCGGCACTGGCGCAATCTCGATCTTCACCTGGTGCTGATCAGCCGCTGGCTGGGCGATTGCGTACGGGCGAGTCCGCTGATGCGGAAATACCCACTGGAGGTGATTCCGAATGGCCTTGATACCGGCCTGTTCACGCCGGTCGGCAAGGCGGCCGGCCGCGCCGCATGGCAATTGCCGGCCGCCCGCCCGATCATGGTTTATGGTGCGGTGAATGCCACAACGGATATCCGCAAGGGATTCGCCGAATTGCGGGCGGCGCTGGAAATCCTCGGACGCGATACCACAGTCCAGCGTCCGATGCTGGTGGTCTTCGGCGATCTGCAGCCGGGAGACATCCCCGATTGTGGAATCGAGATCCGTTATGTCGGCTATATCCGCGACAATATCCGAAAGCAGCTTTGTCGCCAGCGATGACGGGTTGCGGTTATGCAGAATGCTGGATCGGCCGCTTAACCGTGCAACTGGCCCTGCCGATTCCCGATGAGGCGCGACCGGCACCGGATGCCGTGATCGGCGATCCAGCTTCCAGCTGATCGACAACACTATATTCGGCATCGAAGGAATCTGCGGCGCAAGGGGATCGCTTTTGCGCATTGCCGCCGCACTGTGCAGTCTGGCCGTTTCTTCGTCACGACTTGCCGCTTTTATGGCCGTCACTCCGATGGCGTGCAGATGCTGCAAAATGTCGACGTCGAGCATACAATGGTTCACCGTTCGCCCATGCTGCGGAGCCGGTCGAGGAGGTCACGTGAGTCAGTCACCATTCGATGCCGAGTCCTATATGGAGGCGGCTGCCACAGCACTCGGTTTGTCTTTGGAAGAGGCGTGGAAGCCGGGGGTTGTCGATAATCTGAAGCGGTCACACCAGATTGCCCAGGCATTCCTAGCCTTTCCGCTGCCCGACGATACCGAGCCCGCCTCGCATTTCCTGCCCTGACCGGTGAACGGAATGATCGATTGGCACAGCAAGGCGCACGAGATCGCGGCCGCGATCCAGGCGCGTGATGTTACGGCTGCAGAGGCCGTTCAGATTGCGATCAACCGGATCCAGGCAACCAATCCGGCCCTCAACGCCTTCACGGCTGTTACTCTTGAACGTGCGCATGCGAGGGCAGCGCGGATCGATGCCGATCTCAGGGCTGGGCGGTCTTCCGGCCCGCTGGCCGGCGTGCCGTTTGCGGTGAAGAACCTGTTCGATGTGGCGGGCCTGCCGACCTTGGCCGGCTCGAAGATCAATCGCGATCTTCCCCCGGCCCAGGCTGATGCGACACTGGTGCAGCGCCTGGAGGCAGCGGGCGCCATCCTGGTTGGCGCGCTGAACATGGGCGAATACGCCTATGATTTCACTGGCGAGAACGTGAATTACGGCCCATCGCGCAATCCGCATGATCCGACCCGTATGTCGGGTGGTTCGTCCGGAGGATCGGCTACGGCGGTGGCCAGCGGTATGGTGCCGCTCAGCCTGGGCTCCGACACCAACGGCTCGATCCGCGTGCCGTCATCGCTTTGCGGCCTGTTCGGCCTGAAGCCCACCTTCGGTCGGCTCAGCCGCCGCGGCAGCTTCCTGTTTGTAGCCGATATCGATCACCTGGGACCGATGGCGCGTTCGGTCACCGATCTGGTGCTGGCCTATGATGCCATGCAGGGGCCCGACCCCGCCGATCCGGCCTGCGCGCAGAAGCCGGCCGAACCGGTGCTGCCGCACCTGGGTGCCGGCATCGAGGGACTGCGCATCGCCGTTGCCGACGATTATTTCGTCCATACCGGCGAAGCGGAGGCCCATGAGGCCGTTGCGG
>JAYSEE010000395.1:0-2003 GCA_041914045.1 Ferrovibrio sp.
TCGGCGTGGCGCTGGCGGTGCTGGCCTTCCTGCTGCTGCATGGCACGGCCGATCATGCCTTCCTGCTTTTCGTGGTGCGCTGGCTGCATGTGCTGTCGGGCATCCTGTGGATCGGCCTGCTCTGGTATTTCAATTTCGTGCAGATCCCCACCATGCCGAAAATCCCCGCCGAACTGAAACCCGCCGTGGGCAAGTTCATCGCGCCGGAAGCCCTGTTCTGGTTCCGCTGGGCGGCGCTGGCCACCGTGGTCACCGGTCTGGTGCTGTCGGTGCTGAACGGCTATGGCCATAACGCCTTCATGCTCAAGGAAGGCAGCCGCACCATCGGCGTCGGCATGTGGCTGGGCCTGATCATGGCCTTCAATGTCTGGTTCATCATCTGGCCGAAGCAGAAGATCGCGCTGGGCATCGTGCCGGCCGAGGATGCCGCCAAGCCGAAAGCCGCGCGCGTCGCCATGCTGGCCTCGCGCACCAATTTCGTGCTGTCGCTGCCCATGCTGTATTGCATGGTGGCGCAGCAGAATATCGGTTAAATCGGCAAGAGAGCCGCCGCGACCCGGCGGCTTTCCAGCATCAGCAGATTGTAGGTGCGGCAGGCGGCGCCGGTATTCATCGGCTCCAATGCGATGCCTTGCGCCTTGAGATCGGCGCGCAGGCCCTTGGGCAAAGCTGCAACGCTGGCGCCGCAGCCCAGCAGCAGCAATTCCACCGCCGGCTCCTGGCCCAGCAAAGGCTGTAGATTGGCGATCGAGGCTTCTGCCAGGGCGTTGACCGGCCAGGGCAGGCTTTGCCAGGGCATCACCAGCATCGGCTGCTGCCAATGCGTGCCGGATATGCGGAAGCCGCCATCGCCATAGGCGCTGATGGTCTGGCGGTCGGGCGCGGAACGCGGCAGCAAATCCATGGCCCGGCTCCTTGCTCTCTAAGCCTTACGGCGCGGGCGCCTGCTTTTCTGGCTTCGCGGGCTTGCCCGGCGTGGCCTGCTGCTCTTCCGGCGTGCCGCGGCGCAGGCGGTTCTCGCCCAGGAACAGCAGGATCGGCGCGGCGATGAAGATCGACGACGAGGTGGCCAGCACGATGCCGAACAGCAGCACGATGGCGAAGCCCTGCACCGCTTCGCCGCCGAACAAGGCCAGCGGCAAGGTGGACAGGAACACCGTGATCGAGGTGTTGATGGTGCGGTTCAGGGTTTCGTTGATGCTGCGGTCGATCAACTGGCGCAGCGGCAGGGTCTTGTACTTGCGCAGATTCTCGCGCACGCGGTCGTAGACCACCACCTTGTCGTTGATCGAAAAGCCCATGATGGTGAGGATCGCCGCGATGGCCACCAGATTGAACTGGATATCGGTGACGACGTAGAAGCCCACGGTCTTGGTCACGTCCAGCACCAGGGTCACCACCGCGCCGACGCCGAACTGCCATTCGAAGCGGAACCAGATATAGGCCAACATCGCCAGCATCGCCAAGCCCATGGCGATCATGCCGTCGCGGAACAATTCATCGGATACCGAAGCGCCCACGGCTTCCACGCGGCGCAATTCCGCGCCGGGATAAGCCTTGGTCAACGCGGCGCGCACCTTGTCGGCGGCGCGCTGGGCGGCGGCATCGTCGCCTTCCTGGCGGCCGATGCGGATCAGCACATCCTGCTTGGAGCCGAATTCCTGCAACGCCACCTGCCCCAGTTCGAGGCCGTGCATCATGTCGCGCAGCACCGGGAAATCGGCTTCCTGCGGCAAGCGCGCTTCGATCACCAATCCACCGCGGAAATCTATGCCGTAATTCATGCCGGGATGGAAGAACAGGACGATAGACACCACGCTGAGGAAGGCCGACAGCGCCAGGCCGACGATGCGGCCCTTCATGAATTGGAAGTTCGTGTTGTCCGGAACCAGGCGGAGTTTGTACATCGCTTATCCTCCGCTCAAACCGGCAAGACGCTGACTTTGCGGCTGCGCAGCCATGCCACCATCATCAGGCGCACCACCACGGTGGCGGTGAACATC
>JAYSEE010000396.1:0-2001 GCA_041914045.1 Ferrovibrio sp.
TGATCGGGGCCGCCCGCAAAGGCAGCGTCGACTGAATTTTCTTTTCTGGGGAAAGAGGCTCGGATGAGCGACCAGGACGCTGTCCGTCAGGGCATGCGGGAGATTGATTTCGTCCTGTATTCCTCATGGCGTCTGGGCAAGCATATCCTTGCCGGCTGGAGCCATCGCGGCAATCAGGTCTCCTTCGCATTCTCCGAACCTTACAACGTGCTGGGCCGGGCCGAGGAATATCCGCGCCTGATCCGCGGCCGCCGGCTGATGGGCGCGCATACCTTCGCCGAAACCTGCAAGGTGCTGCGCACCCGGCCGCTCACCATGGAGGTGCCCTTCACCATCGGCCAGGGCCGCGCCGACGTGAATCCCGGCGTGATCGAAAATCTGGTGAAGCGCTATGCCGTCACCGAAACCGCCAACCGCGCGGTGATGCTGTTCGATATCGTCGGCTTTTCCAAGCATACGCCTCTGGAGCAGGTGGCCCAGCTTTCCTCGTTGGAATATTCCATCAACAGCGCCAGCAAACGGCTGAATGAATCCGGCCTGCGGGTGGAACTGGCGCGCTCCACGGTGGGCGACGGCTTCTATGTCTGGAACCGCGCGAAGGGCCTGGATGCCGATCTGCGCACCTATCTGGCGCTGCTGCTGATCCTGGCCGACAATGCGCTGGCGCGCCGCAAGGGCGATCCCCGCCTGGTGCCCAGTTTGCGCGCCGCCTTCACGGTCGGGCCGCATTTTTCCTATCATCAGGTGGAAGGCGTCAATCCGCGCGGCTTCGAGTATATCGTCGGCGATGTCACCATCACGCTGGCCCGCATCATCGCCAAGGCGCTGGCCGGCCAGGTGCTGGTCGGCCAGTTCAATCGCGGCAACGATACGCTGGTCAACCAGAGCGAGGTGGACACCATCATGTTCCTGGCCCGCGCCGACAAAATCCTGCAGCCCCTGCTGGGCCGCGAGATCGGCGGCTACCGGATCAGCAACATCCGCGCCAGCGTCACCAGCGCCACCGAAATCCGCAACGGCGTCACGGTCTATCGCATCCTCGACAAGCACGGCTATGCGCATCAGACCTTCAACGCGCGCATCATCTTCGACCGCGAGGATGCCGATGCCATCCAACTCGGCCTGTCCACCGGCGAATTGGGCGAATTCGGGGCCGTGCCGGCGCTTTACGATATCCGGCTGCTGAATACCGCCCGCTAGATGGTGTTCACTTACTGAACACGCCTTGACCCTGGCGCCCGCCGGCTGCTAAACACTGGGCGGCACGGCCTATCATGAATCGCACCTATCGCCTCAGCCTCGGCCCCGATACCAGGGATTTTTCCCCGGAAATCGACCATGTTTGCAAGGCTCTGGCAATCGCCCATGGCCTGCGCCGCAGCGACGATTCGCCCTGCTGGCTGCATTACGGCGCGGAAGCCCCGGCCGGCGCCATCGCCCTGCCCGCCTTGCTGTTTCCCCAGGCCGTCCGCATCGCCGCCGACGGCCTGCATCTCGACCGCACCCGGCTGGACGCCATCGCGCCCGGCCTATTGCCCAAAGCCGATGCCGCCGGTTTCGACGCCATCGGCCTGATCTTCCTGCTGCAAAGCCGGCTGGAAGAACGTGACCATGCCGATCTCGACCGCTATGGCCGTTATCCCTATCGGGCCGATTTCATGGTGCGGCAGGGGCTGTATGGCGGCGTGCCGGCGGATGAAGCCCTGCTGGCCCTGGCCCGGCTGATCACCGGCGAGAACGATCCGGCCTCGGCCACCGGCTATCGCGTGCTGCCGACCCACGATGTGGACAAGCTGAAAGCCTATCACCGGCCCATCGAGCCGCTGCGGCTGGCCGCCGGCGATATGCTCAAACGCGGCAAGCCGCTTTCGGCATTCAAGCGGCTCAAGGCCTATGCCAGCGACGAGCCCTGGACCTCGGTGCGCGATCTGCTCGATATGTGGGAGCGCAACGGACTGCTCTCGAGTTTCTATTTTTTGGGCCCGTGCGACAGCAGCTTCG
>JAYSEE010000397.1:0-1999 GCA_041914045.1 Ferrovibrio sp.
GCAGAACCCGGTGCCGCGCTCGATTCTTACGGGCATTGTGAAGCCGCGCGTGGAAGAGACTCTGGAGCAGGTGCGCGAGCGCCTGGCGCAATCGGGTTTCGAAAGGCTGGCCGGCCGCCGTGTAGTTCTCACCGGCGGCGCGAGCCAGTTGCAGGGCGTGCGCGAACTTGCCGCCCGCATTCTCGACAAGCAGGTCCGGCTGGGGCGTCCGATCCGTGTGGGCGGCTTGGCCGAGGCGACGGGCGGTCCGGCCTTCTCGGCCTGCGCCGGTCTTCTCACCTATGCGCTTCAAGAGCAGGCACAGCGCGTCTATCACCTTGCCGAACCGGACCCGGCTCCGGCCGGCGCGATGGCGCGAATCGGCCGCTGGCTGAAGGCGAATTTCTGAGGGCATGGAAATGAGCGGTATCGAAAAAACCAGCATCCATGCGCCTGAATGCAAGTCGCTTGCGCGGCGCTGCATTCTCGGTCAATCCAACTTCTAACCCTGGAGGACTAATACGATGGGTATCAATCTCAGCATGCCGGCCACCAAGGAACTGAAGCCCCGCATCGTGGTCTTCGGGGTGGGCGGCGCGGGCGGCAATGCCGTCAACAACATGATCGCTTCTCAGCTCGGCGGCGTCGAATTCGTCGCTGCCAATACCGACGCCCAGGCATTGAACATGTCGCTCACCGAGCGGCGCATCCAACTCGGCGTCGCGCTCACCCAGGGCCTGGGCTGCGGCGCCAAGCCCGATATCGGCCGCGGCGCCGCCGAAGAGTCGATGGAGCTGATCGCCGAGCATCTGCAGGGCTGCCATATGGCTTTCGTGGCCGCCGGCATGGGCGGCGGCACCGGCACCGGCGCCGCCCCGGTGATCGCCCGCGCCGCCAAGGAGCTGGGCATCCTCACCGTCGGCGTCGTCACCAAGCCGTTCTCGTTCGAGGGCAGCCAGCGCATGAAGCTGGCCGACGCCGGCATCCGGGAATTGCAGCAATATGTCGATACGCTGATCATCATCCCGAACCAGAATCTGTTCCGCATCGCGAATGAAAAGACCACCTTCGCCGATGCCTTCAAGATGGCCGACAATGTGCTGCAATCCGGCGTGCGCGGCATCACCGACCTGATGGTGATGCCCGGCCTGATCAATCTCGACTTCGCCGACGTGCGCGCGGTGATGAGCGAGATGGGCAAGGCCATGATGGGCACCGGCGAGGCCGATGGCGATCATCGCGCCATCGAGGCCGCCGAGCGCGCCATCGCCAATCCGTTGCTCGACGACATCTCGATGAAGGGCGCGCGCGGCGTGCTGATCAACATCACCGGCGGCAGCGACCTGACGCTGTTCGAGGTGGACGAGGCGGCCAACCGCATCCGCGAGGAAGTGGATCCCGAGGCCAATATCATCGTCGGTTCCACCCTGGACCCGAACATGGATGGCCGCATGCGGGTTTCCGTGGTGGCCACCGGCATTGATGCCGCCCAGCAGATCAATCCCGAGCCGAAGCTGCGCCTGATCACCCCGGCCACCGCTGCCCAGCCGCGCCCGGCCGTGCAGCCGCTGATCGCTTCCGCCGCTCTGGCGCCCAAGGCCGCCGCTCCGGTTATGGCGCCGCCCGCCGCTGCCGCCGCGCCGGAATTCGCTCAGGCCCGCGAAGCGGTTGCTGCCGCGCCGGTGCTTGATCCGGCCACGCTGATCGAAACCCCGGCAGCTCCCCCGGCAGCTCCGGTCGCCGCGCCCGCCGTGGCCGAGGCCATCGCGCCGCTGGCGCAGCCGATGGTGGCCGAAGCCCCGGTATCTGTCGCCCCGGTGTCCGCCCAGGCGTCCGCCCTGGCTTCCGCTCCGGCTTCCGCCCCGGCGACGATGGCGTTCGCACCGCCGGTTCAGCAGGCCGCTCCCGTGGCGCAGGCTCCGGCTGCCCAGGCTCCGCAGGCTGCGGCTCCGCAATCCGGCCTGTTCAACGATGCCGAGGTGATCAAGCCCAGCGAAGGCCACAAGGCGATCAGCATCAT
>JAYSEE010000398.1:0-1972 GCA_041914045.1 Ferrovibrio sp.
ATGCCGACGCCGCCGGAGAGATGCACATTCTTGCCGATCTGCGCGCAGGAGCCGACGGTGGCCCAGGTATCCACCATGGTGCCGCTATCCACATAAGCGCCCACATTCACGAAGCTGGGCATCAGCACCACGTTGGGGGCGATGAAGGCCGAGCGGCGCACCACGGCGCCCGGCACGGCGCGGAAGCCGGCGGCGCGAAAGCGGGTTTCGTTCCAGCCGACGAATTTGCTGGGCACCTTGTCCCACCAGCTGGCGCCGCCCGGCGCGTCCGAGATCAGCATGTTGTCGTACAGCCGGAAGGACAGCAGCACCGCCTTCTTGGCCCATTCCTGCGCCTGCCACTTGCCGTCGATCTTCTGGGCCGAACGGATGCTGCCGGCATCCAGCGCCTCCAACGCTGCTTCCACGGCGTCGCGCACCTCGCCCTTGGTGGCGGTGGTGATCTCGGCCCGGGCCTCCCAGGCGGCATCAATCACGGGCTTGAGCTGAGTTGCGAGCGTGGCGGACATGTCGTTATTTCCTCTCAATCAGAATGGCCGCGCGACAATAGCCGCGCGGCCAGATCAGTCAACCCCAGCAAGCCTCGATCAGGACAGAGTCCCGATCAAGACAGGCCGGCGAAGAAATCGTTGCCCTTGTCGTCCACCACGATGAAGGCGGGGAAATTCTCCACTTCGATCTTCCACACCGATTCCATGCCGAGTTCGGGATATTCCAGCTGCTCGACCTTCTTGATGTTGTTCTTGGCAAGAATCGCCGCCGGGCCGCCGATGGAGCCGAGATAGAAGCCGCCATATTGCTTGCAGGCATCGGTAACGGCCTTGGAGCGGTTGCCCTTGGCGAGGCTGATGAAGCCGCCGCCATTCTGCATCAGCATGCCGACGTAACTGTCCATACGGCCGGCCGTGGTGGGGCCGAAGCTGCCCGAGGCATAGCCTTCCGGCGTCTTGGCCGGGCCGGCATAGTAGATCATGTGATTCTTCACGTAATCCGGCAGGCCCTCGCCGCGCTCGACGCGCTCGGCGAATTTGGCATGCGCCAGATCGCGCGCCACGATCAGCGTGCCGCTGAGCGACAGCCGGGTCTTGACCGGATAGCTCGACAGCAGCTTGCGGATCTCGCTCATCGGCTGGTTCAGATCGACCTGCACGACCTCGGCCGACAGCGCGCCCTCGCCGGTCTCGGGCAGATACTTGGCCGGATCGGTTTCCAGCTGCTCCAGGAAAATCCCCTCATGGGTGATCTTGCCCATCGCCTGGCGATCCGCCGAGCAGGACACGCCGATGCCGATCGGCACGCTGGCGCCATGGCGCGGCAGGCGGATCACGCGCACATCGTGGCAGAAATACTTACCGCCGAATTGCGCGCCGATGCCGTTGGCGCGGCTGAGTTCGAGCACCTTCCGCTCCATCTCGAGATCGCGGAAAGCATGGCCGCCCGGACCGCCCTGAGTGGGCAAGCCATCGAGATAGCGGGTGGAAGCCAGCTTCACGGTCTTGAGATTCAATTCCGCCGACAGGCCGCCGATCACGATGGCAAGGTGATAGGGCGGGCAGGCCGCGGTGCCGAGCGTCTTGATCTGGGTGTCGATGAACTTCACCAGATTCTCGCCGCGCAGCACGGCCGGCGTCTGCTGATAGAGGAAGGTTTTGTTGGCCGAGCCGCCGCCCTTGGCGATGAACAGGAACTTGTAGGCATCGCCCTTCACGGCGCTGATGTCGATCTGCGCCGGCAGGTTGGTGCCGGTATTCACTTCCTTGAACATCGAAAGCGGCGCCAGCTGCGAATAACGCAGATTGGTCTCGGTATAGGTGCGGTATACGCCATGGCTGATGGCGGATTCATCCTCGCCATCGGTCCAGACATACTGGCCCTTCTTGCCCATCACGATGGCGGTGCCGGTATCCTGGCAGGAAGGCAGCACGAAGCCGGCCGAGATATTGGCGTTCTTGAGCAGCTCCAGCGCCACGAA
>JAYSEE010000399.1:0-1941 GCA_041914045.1 Ferrovibrio sp.
AGCTCGCCATGAAGCAGGCGCAGGTAACCAGCAGCGGCTTGATGCCGGGCAGCTGCATCGCCGTGGCATAGATCTCGCGCGCCCGCGCGATCGGGATGCCGAATTTGTTTTCGGCCTTGCCGGTGGTGATCTTCTTATGCGTCTTGGCGTCGATATCGGGATTGATGCGGATGGCGATGGGGGCCACCACGCCCAGCTCGACGGCCACCTGCGACAGCAGATGCAATTCCGGCTCGGATTCGACGTTGAATTGCAGGATGCCGGTATTGCCGGCGCGCAGGGCGGCGCGCATCTCATCGGCGGTTTTGCCCACGCCGGCGAAAATGATCTTGTTGGGCGCGATGCCGGCCTTCAAGGCCAATTGCATCTCGCCGGCCGATACCACATCGGCGCCGGCCCCCAGGCTGCCGAGATGGCGCAGCACCGACAGGTTGCCGTTGGCCTTCACCGCATAGGCGATCAAGGCGGGCAGGCCGGCGAAAGCATCGGCCAGCGCTTTATAGCGGTCGGTCAGCGCCGCCACCGAATACACATAGGCCGGCGTGCCCACCGCCTTGGCGATTGCGCTCAGCTTCACGCCCTCGGCATGCAACTCGCCATCGCGATAGGAAAACCACGGCATTGCGGATAATGCGGAATCGGCAATCATGCGTTTCGATCAGTTATAGGGAACGGGGGTGCCGCGACGCGGCAGGGCGGCGGGGCGCTCGTCGGCATCGCGCGGATAATTCGGGTAATCCTTGCGGCCGCAGCCTTCCAGCGCGATCAGCAGCAGCGCGGCCAGGAAGGCATAAAGCACCGGCTTGCGCATCACGCCCGCTTCGCTTTCAGCGCCTTTTTCCAGCGCAGGATCTCGGCGCGCACGTTCTTCGGCGCGGTGCCGCCCAGCGACACGCGGCTTTTCACCGAATTCTCCACGCCCAGCACATTGAAGATGTCGCGCGTGATGCGCGGCTCGATGCTTTGCAGCTGCTCCAGCTTCAAGGCTTCCAGCGGCTTGCCCTCGGCCTCGGCGATGCGCACGGCGCGGCCGGCGATGTGATGCGCCTCGCGAAATGGAATATCCAGCTTGCGCACGCACCAATCGGCCAGATCGGTGGCGGTGGTGTAGCCCTCGCCGGCGCTCTCGCGCAGGCGCGCGGCATTGGCCTTGAAATCGCTGACCATGCCGGCGGTGGCGGCGATGCACAGCTCCAGCGAATCCGCCGCGTCGAAGGTCGGCTCCTTGTCTTCCTGCATGTCCTTGCCATAGGTCAGCGCAAGGCCCTTCAGGGTCACCAGCATGGCGTTATGGGCGCCCAGGATGCGGCCGACCTTGCCGCGCACCAGTTCGGCGGCATCGGGATTGCGCTTCTGCGGCATCATCGACGAGCCGGTGGTGAAGGCATCCGACAGCGCGATGAAGCGGAATTGCGCCGAACACCAGATCACGATCTCTTCCGCGAAGCGCGACAGATGCGTGGCGCAGAGCGCGGCGGCCGAAAGGAATTCGATGGCGAAATCGCGATCCGACACGCCATCCAGCGAATTCGCCGTGGGCGCGTCGAAGCCCAGCACCTTCGCGGTCATGCGGCGGTCGATGGGCAGCGAGGTGCCGGCCAGCGCGCCGGAGCCGAGCGGGCTGACATTCAGCCTTTTGCGGGCATCCTGGAAACGGCCGCGGTCGCGCCCCACCATTTCCACATAAGCCAGCATATGATGGCCCAGGGTCACCGGCTGGGCGGCCTGCAAATGGGTGAAGCCGGGCATCACGGTGTCGGCATGCTCTTCGGCGCGCTCCAGCAGGCGGGCTTGCAGATCGGCCAGGCCGGCATCAATGCGGTCGATGGCGTCGCGCACCCAGAGCCGGAAATCCGTGGCCACCTGGTCGTTGCGCGAACGCGCGGTATGCAGGCGGCCGGCGGCCTTGCCGATCAGCTCGGTCAGCCGCGTCTCCACATG
>JAYSEE010000400.1:0-1934 GCA_041914045.1 Ferrovibrio sp.
GGCTTGCCGCCTGTTCCAGCGCGATGGCCTTGGTGCCGGTCATATCCGAGCGGAAACCGCCGCAGAACACGATGCCGGGGCCAGGATTGCGCTCGGGCCCGGGATTTGGCGTGTGGCAATAGGCGATTGAATAGCCGGCAGGTTGCGGCAGATGGGATATTTCGGTCATGGCGGCGAAAGTCTTAACAGCCTGGGTATCTTGCAACAATGGGGGGTTTGCTATAGTGGGGGCGGCCTCCCCGTTTTTCGCTTGAACGCTTTCCCGGCTTATATGTCCGAACAGCAAGCTCATTCCTTCGAAACGCCCGCCCCGGATTCCGCTCCGGCGCAAGTGGGCCGTCCGCCCGCCGTGCTGCAAATCCTGCCGGCGCTGGCGACCGGCGGAGTGGAGCGCGGCACGGTGGACATGGCCCGTGCGCTCGCCCAGGCGGGCTGGAAATCCTATGTCGCCTCCGAAGGCGGGGCGATGGTGCGCGAGCTGGAACGCGCCGGGGCGCAGCATTTCACCTTGCCGCTGGCCAGCAAGAATCCCTTCGTGATGCGCAGCAATACCGACAAGCTGGAAGCCCTGATCCGCAGCCTGCCGGTGGATCTGGTGCATGTGCGCAGCCGGGCGCCGTCCTGGTCGGCGCGGGCGGTGGCGCGGCGCTGCGGGCTGCCTTTCGTCACGACGTTTCACAACGCCTATAAGGCGGAAAACTGGTTCAAGAAGCTGTGGGCCAGCCCGATGGCGCGCGGCGACCGGGTGATCGCGATTTCGCAATTTGTCGCCGATCATGCCCATGCCCGGTTCGGCGTGCCCTGGGCGCGGCTGACGGTGATCCCGCGCGGCGTCGATCTCGGCAAATTCGATCCGGCGCGGGTCAGCCCGGAACGCATAACACTGTTATCGAATGCCTGGCGGCTGGTGGATGGCCTGCCGGTGATCCTGCTGCCCGGCCGGCTGGCGCGCTGGAAGGGCCATACGGTTTTCCTGCGCGCGCTGGCCGAACTGGCCAAGCTGCGCGGCGCAAAGGATTTCATCGGCGTGGTGGTGGGCAGCCATCAGGGCCGCGAGGCCTATCGCGACGAACTCTACAAGCTGGCGGCGCAGCTCGGCCTGGAAGGCAGCCTGCGGCTGCCCGGCGATTGCCGCGACATGGCCGCCGCCATGATGCTGGCCGATACGGTGGTGTCTGCCTCCACCGAGCCGGAAGGCTTCGGCCGGGTGGCGGCGGAGGCCCAGGCGATGGGCCGGCCGGTGGTGGCCACCGATCATGGCGGGGCGCGCGAAACCGTGCTGCCGGGCCGCACCGGCTGGCTGGTGCCGCCCAACGACGCCGTCGCCATGGCGCGGGCGCTGAACGAAGCGATCAGCCTCGGCCCGGCTCAACGCGCCGAAATGGATGCGGCGGCGCGCGCCCATGTGGCGGCGCATTTCACCGTGGACGCCATGTGCGCCGCCACGCTGAAAATCTATACCGATCTGCTGTTTCCGGCCGAGAAGGGCGATTGATGCCGATGCCGGGCGCACACCATGCCGGCAATCATGCCGGCGAGCCTGAACGCCTGCTGGTGATCAAGCATGGCGCGTTGGGCGATTTCGTGCAGGCTTTGGGTCCGATGCAGGCGATCCGCGATGCGCATCCGAAGGCGCATATCACCCTGCTCACCACCGCGCCTTATGCCGAACTGGGCCGCCGCTCGGGCTATGTGGACGATGTGTGGATCGACACGCGGCCGAAATGGAACCCGTCGGCCTGGCTGGCCCTGCGCGCCAAGCTGAAATCCGGGCGGTTCACCCGGGTTTACGATTTGCAGACCTCGGGCCGCTCCAGCCGCTATTTCCATTTGCTGCCGCCGCCGAAGCCGGATTGGTCGGGCATTCCCTCCGGGCTTTTGGGCTCCGGCATTTCGCATCCGCATGGCAATCCGCGCCGCAATTTCATGCATAC
>JAYSEE010000401.1:0-1932 GCA_041914045.1 Ferrovibrio sp.
CCAGGGGCGAATGGATCGCCCTGCTCGGCCCCAGCGGCATCGGCAAAAGCAGCCTGCTGCGCGCCATGGCGGGTTTGCTGCCCGCTCATCAAGGCAGCGGAACGCTCGCCGATATCGCCTGGATGGCGCAATCCGATCTGCTGCTGCCCTGGCTGAGCCTGCTCGACAACGTGCTGCTGGGCGCCCGCCTGCGCGGCGAAAAGCCGGACCGCGCCAGCGCCCTGATGCTGCTGGACCGCTGCGGCCTGCTGACGGCCAAGGACATGCTGCCGGCGCAACTGTCCGGCGGCATGCGGCAGCGCGCGGCTCTGGCCCGCACCTTCATGGAAAACCGCCCGCTGGTGCTAATGGACGAGCCGTTCACGGCGCTCGATCCGGCGCGGCGGGGCGCTTTGCATGCTTTGGCCGCCGATCTGCTGCGCGACCGCGCGGTGATCTTCGTCACCCACGATCCGCAAGAAGCCCTGGCGCTGGCCGACCGCATCTATGTGCTGGCCGGCCGGCCGGCGCGGCTGGACCTGCTGGCCAGCCCGCAAGGCCCGCGCCCGCGCGACCCGCTGGATGCCGCCTGGCTGCCCGATCTCCGTTATATCCAGGGCCGCATCCAGGCCGCCTTGCGGCAGGCGGCAGAGCCATGATGCGCGGCCTGCTCACTTTGCTCGGCCTGCTGGCGCTATGGGAAGCCGCCGTGCGGCTGCTGGCCCTGCCGCATTATCTGCTGCCGGCCCCCAGCCGCGTCTTCGCCGCTTTGCTGCGCCATGCGGACAGCCTGATGCTGAATGCCGGCATCACGCTGGCCGAAATGCTGCTTGGCCTGTTGTTCGGCGCTTTGCTGGGCGCGATGGCCGCGCTGGCTCTGCTGGTTTCGGCGGGCGCGCGGCGCTGGCTGCTGCCGCTGCTGATCGCCAGCCAGGCGATTCCGGTTTTCGCGCTGGCGCCGTTGCTGGTGCTGTGGTTCGGCTATGGCATGGCTTCCAAGATCGCCATGGCGCTGCTGATCATCTTCTTTCCGGTGGCGATGACGCTGTATGACGGCCTGCGCCGCACCGATCCCGGCTTACTCGAACTGGCCCGCGCCATGACCGCCGACGACCCACGGCATGCGCCGCGCGTGCTGGTGCATATCCGGCTGATGGCCGCCCTGCCCGCCTTGTTCAGCGGCCTGAAAGTGGCCGCCGCCGTGGCGCCGATCGGCGCGGTGATCGGCGAATGGGTGGGTGCTTCCGCCGGCCTCGGCTTTCTGATGCTGCAAGCCAATGCGCGCGTGCAGATCGACCTGATGTTCGCGGCCCTGTTCGTGCTGGCGCTCTGCGCCGTGGCGCTGCATGGCGGCGTGACATGGCTGGGGCGGCGCCTGCTGCCCTGGCAAAGCGAAAGCGTGATGACAGAAAAGGAGTAACGAAAAATGCGTAGCCTTCCCTCTTTGCTGTTCGGCCTTGGCTTGGCCATGGCCTGCCTGCCTGCCCAGGCGCATGACAAATACACCCTGCTGCTCGACTGGTTCGTCAATCCCGACCATGCGCCGCTGTTCATCGCCAAGGAAGCCGGCATTTTCGACCGCCATGAATTGCAGGTTGATCTGATCCCGCCCGCCGATCCCAACGATCCGCCCAAGCTGGTGGCGGCCGGCAAGGCCGATGTGGCAATTTCCTACCAGCCGCAGCTGCATGTGCAGGTGGCGCAGGGCCTGCCGCTGCGCCGCGTCGGCACGCTGGTCGCCACGCCGCTCAATTCGCTGGTGGTGCTGCGCGACGGGCCGGTGAAATCGGTGGCCGACCTGAAAGGCAGGACCATCGGCTATTCGGTCGGCGGCTTCGAGGATGCGCTGCTCAAGACCATGCTGGGGCAATACGGCCTGACGCTGAAGGACGTGACGCTGGTGAACGTGAACTTCGCGCTGTCGCCCTCGATCTTCGCCGGCAAGGTGGACGG
>JAYSEE010000402.1:0-1911 GCA_041914045.1 Ferrovibrio sp.
TGGTCACGATCAGATTATAGGCGAAGGGATTGAGCCCGGGCAGGTCGCCGCGCGGCGAACTGGCGACCACGCCGGCCGAGCCGTCCTGCACCGCCAGCAAGGTCCAGGGCTGCGACATGGCGAAACCGTCGATGCTCTTCGCCTTCATGCCGGCCACCATGCTTGGCGGCTGCAACGGCGTCACCACGATATCCTTCTCGGGATCCAGGCCGGCCTTCTTGGCGACGATGCGCAGATAGCCATGGGTGACCGAATTGATCGAATCCACCGCTATGGTCTTGCCCTTGAGCTGCCCGGCGCGCTTCTCGAGCGGGCTGGCCATGTCGAGCAGGCCGCCGGATTCCTTACGCATCACGATCTCGATCATCGGGCGATCGACCGTGTTGGCGATAGCCAGCATGCGCTGGCCGCGCGCGGCGGCGCGGGTGAAGGCGCCGGCAGAGGTGTTGGCGAAATCGGAGCTGCCGGCGATCACTGAATTCATCGCCCCGACGCCGGCGATATTCACCACCTTGACCTGCAGGCCTTCCTTCTCCCAAAGGCGGAAATCCTCCGCCACATAGGAGGCCGTGAATGTAAGGCTGACCACCGGCAGGGCCATGATCGCTTGATCCGAGGCACGCGCCTCCGCCGCCGCCAAGCCAGCGGCGAACAGGGCTGCAAGGCTGATTTTACGAGTCACTGGATGCATGTTTTCCTCCCGTTTTTGTTATAATGCATTCATTATTGTCATTATTTTGGCATTATTCGCATAATTTTGCATTTATGCAACAAATAATGCATGCATTTAATTGTTGTCCGCCCGGAAGCCTTTGCTCCCGTCGATTCCATCGCCAAGGCCCGGCTTTTTTATTTTTGTATAATAATTAATTAATTGTATATTACGGTAATCACGATAGCGCAAGAACCAACCGCCGCGGTCGCCATCGGCACAAGCGGAACAGCAAAAATGCCAGGGAGCCAAATATGAACGACATTGCCCGGGAACCGAGCGCATTGAATGCCGATCTGACGCCGCTGCGGATCAGCGAGATCGTTCTGAAAACTTCGCAATTCGATACGCTGCGCCACTGGTATCAGACGGTTTTCGGCATCAAGCCGTTCTATGAGCGCACGCCGCCCAAAGGCGCCGAGAGCGACTATAAGGGCGGTAAATTCGTGCGCGCCACGGATATGCGGCTGAGCTTCATGCGGCTGCATCTGCAATATCCCTATACGCAGGTTCTGGCGATTTTCGAGGTACCCGATCTGGCACGCCAACAGCCAGGCGATCCCGGCTTGCACCACATGCAATTCCGCCATCCGAATCTGGGCGAATTGATCACCCGTTACGAACGTCTGCTGGCCCTCGGCATCTCTCCGGTACGCACAGCCAATCATGGCCCCGGCACTAGTTTCTATTACGCCGACCCGGACGGCAATTCAGTGGAGATGTCGGGCCCGAATTTCGAGACCGAGGCCGATTACCTCGGCTATTTCAGCAGCGACAGCTACAAGAACAACCCATCCGGCATCGAGATTGATGTGGCGGACTACGTGCGCCGCTTCCGCGCCGGAACGCCGCTGGCGGAGCTGGTGCGGATTTCTTGAGGCGTTTAAACGACGGCGCCGATCTGCGCGGATATGCGAGTGGCGGCATCGCGCAATTTATGCGCTATTTCGCTATCCGGCCGGCAATCGAAGCTGCCATGCAGGCCGATCAGCGTAAGGCTATAGGCGAGCGTTTCCCCGTGGCCGAAAACCGGCGCCGCGATGGCGTCGACGCCGGCCCGCCGCTCGCCTGCCGCAACCGATAATCCATTCTTGCGGATCGCCACGCGGCTGTCTTCCAGCTTGGCCCGCAATTGCTTCGGCCGCATATCCAGTTCGCGGCTGAAACGGTCGATCTCCTCTGCCAGAATCGGTTCCACC
>JAYSEE010000403.1:0-1892 GCA_041914045.1 Ferrovibrio sp.
TCTTCCGGATTGTCGTTCCGTTCGTAGCGGGCGCGGGCGCGGGCTTCCACCCGCGGCGGCATGCGGCGGGCCAGCAGAATGGCTTGTCTGGGCATGGCAGGGTGTTTTTTCCGTTATTTTTCAACTGGCCGGGCGGATGCTAGTTGCGTCCGCCGGGGCTGCGGATATTGTGAGCATGTCTTTCCCGCTCGGCAAGGGATTCGGTCGCGGTATGCGTCGCATGGTGGGCGTTCTGAGTTTCCTGGCTGGGCTGTTGCCCGGCCTGGCCGTTGGTTTGTCTCTCGGCTTGCCCGGCAATCCCACCTTGGCCGCCAATGATGCCAGCCCGGAGGCGGCCGCCCGGGCCGAGATCGGCCGCAACCTGGCCTCGCACCGCGCGGTTTACGGCCTTAGCATCGCCCGTCACGATCAGCGCAATTACCGCCAGGGCGTGAGCGGCGCGCTGAGCCTGGAATTCCTGAATAGCTGCGACGGCTATGTGCTGAATCAGCGCTTCCTGATCGAAATGGCGATGGAAGACGGCACCCAGCTGACCGACATGACCTTGGGCTCCTTCGAAAGCCGCGACGGCAAGCGCTTCCAGTTCCGCATGCGCGAGCAGGTGGACGGCGAGGACGAGGACGAGCTGATCGGCGAGGGCCGGCTGGTCAATTCCAGCGGCGGCAAGGTGGTGTTCAGCCAGCCCGAGGATAACGAACTGGCGCTGCCGCCCGGCGCGATGTTTCCCACCGAGCATACCATCCGGCTGATCCAGGCCGGCCGCGAAGGCATGAATTTGCTGCAGGCCGATGTGTTCGACGGTTCGGCGGCGGATGGCTACGCGGCCATCGGCGGCTTTATCGGCCGCGCCCGCACCGCGCCCGTGGTCGATGGCGGCGCGGATAAGGCCCCGGGGAAAAACCCCGGCAAGGCGCTATCGGGCCTGCGCTACTGGCAGGTGCGCCTGGGTTATTTCAATTCCGCCAAGAAAACCGATCTGCCGGATTACGAAATCGCCTTCCGGCTGTTCGAGAACGGCGTTGCCGACGACATCGTGTTCGATTACGGCGACTACGCCATCCGCGCCTCGCTGCAGCATCTGGAAATGCTGCCCAAGGACGGCTGCTGACCCCTCGCATTTCCGTGGCCATTCCCGCGCGTTGATCGGCTTGCAGGCTTATTGCCTGGAAGGGTTGTTGACTCGTCTTCGTCCAACTCATATCTTACATGCAAGATAGTATAAAAATATCCTGGGAGGGAGAATGGCGGGCGAGGCGCGCAGAGCGGCCAAGCGTTATCCGAGCGGCATGGCGGGCAAGCCGGCTGCGGAGACGCGTTCGGCATTCGATGCCGAGGCTTGGCGACGCAGCTTGGCCTCGCGCACCACGGCTGCCAGCCAGGTGCATGAGCGTCTGCGCGACGACATCCTGGCGCTTACCCTGCCGCCCGGCGCGGCTTTATCGGAAAACGATCTGGCCCGGCAATTCGGCGTAAGCCGCACGCCGGTGCGCGAGGCTTTGCTGCGGCTGGCCGATGAGGATTTGGTTGAGATCGTGCCGAAATCCGGCAGCAAGGTCAGCCGCATCCCGGTGCTCAAGCTGATGGAAGCCATCATGGTGCGCCGCGCGCTGGAGGAGGCGGCGGTGCGCCAGGCCGCCGAGCGCGCCAGCCGCAGCCATCTGGCTGGCCTGCGCGCCATCCTGGACCGTCAGCGGCTTGCGGAGGCCAGCGGCGATTATGCCGCTTTCCATCACGCCGACGAAACCTTCCATGCCGCCATCGCCGAGGCGGCCGGCTATCCCGGCCTCTGGACCCTGGTGCGCCAGGTGAAATACCAGGTGGACCGCCTGCGTCGGCTGACCTTGCCGTTTCCGGGCCGCATCGCCCGCGCCATCGCCGAGCATGCGGCGGTG
>JAYSEE010000404.1:0-1849 GCA_041914045.1 Ferrovibrio sp.
GGATCGCGCACCATGGCTCATCTACCCGCCTCCCAGCCCCAGCATGCCGATCAGCGCAGCTTGGCCCGCGCATCGTCTCGCGCCGAGAACGAAGCTGCCGCCGCGCAGGACTATCTCACTTTCGTCATCGACCAGCAGGTTTACGGCATTGACATCCTCAGCGTGCGCGAGATTCGCGCCTGGACCGATGTGACCAACCTGCCCAACACTCCGGAATATGTGCGCGGCATCATCAATCTGCGCGGCACGATCGTGCCGATCTACGATCTGCGCGTCAGGCTCGGCGGCGGCATCACCAAGCCCACCCGCATGCATGTGGTGATCGTGGTGGTGGCGGCCAACGGCACATTCGGCCTGCTGGTGGATTCCGTATCGGACATCCTGTCCATCGAGGATCGCGACCTCCAGCCGGTGCCGGAGACCGACGCAGCCTCGGATTATCGCTTTCTGTCGTCCATCGTTGCCCGCGACGAGCGCATGGTATCTATCATCGACCTCGATTGCGTGGTCGTCGGCCAGGCTGCGGCCCAGTTGCAGCAGATTGCCGAACAGAAATCGGCCGCGGCCATCGCCGCGAACTAGTCGGTTACAATAAAAAATTTAGCTTTTCACTTTGCCTCAGGGGGAAGCAGCCATGAAAAATTTGTCCATTCGCACCACCTTAGGCATTGCATTCGGCATACTTGGGCTTCTGCTAGTTGCCGTCAGCGCCAATGCGCTGATGAAAACGCTGGAGTTGTATCAAGGCTCTCGGAAAGTCGCCGCCCTTGCCCCCATCAGCCTGTCGTTTTTCCAAAGCCTGCAAGCCCACCGCCTGGAGCGCGGCAATGTTCTGATCGCGCTCGGCAATCCGCAGCCGCCGGAAAAATCCGTCGTCGACGGCATCGCCGAGCAGCGCATGAATGCGACCAAATCCTATACCGAAGGATATGCCGCATTCAGCAAGATCAGCGCCATGCCCGGGGCGGATGCGCTCCTCGGCCGCCTGAAATCCGCCCATGACGCCGTCGATGCGATGCGTCCGCAGATGATGGCCAACCTGAACCGGCCGGGCGCCCAGCGCGATGCGCAATTGGCCCGCGAGTGGCCGCAAGTCACCCAGGCCTATCTGAACGCGGCGGAAGCCGCCTCGGACTTCCTGGAAAAGTCGATCACGCTGATCCATCCGGTCGCCGATCAACTCCTGAGCGCCAAGCGCAATGCCTGGACCATGCGCAACTACGGCGGCAGCCTGGTGCTGCGCCTGCTCACGTCGCTTGGCACGAAGAAAACCTGGGGCAGCGCCGAGATCGCGGCCAACGCGGAAGAATACGGCCGCATGGCCACCGCCTTTGGCATCGTGAACGATGTGGCGCAACTGCCCGGCATGCCGAAAAACCTGATGGATGCGGCAACCAAGGCCGGCAATGTCTTTACCGGCCCGCTGGCGCAGGAACGGCAGAGCGTCGTGCAATCGCTCTCCGCCGGACAGCTTCCCGATATCGACGCGGCGCAATTTCAGGCCCGCGCCGTGGAAGGCCTGGCCATGCTCAACGATGTGGCCAACACCGCTTTGAACGTGCTGGTGGCGGGCGCCGAAATGCAAACCGTCGCCTCGCGCAACACGCTCATCATCAACGGCGTGATGCTGGCGGTCGCCGTCATCTTCACCGTGATCGGTTTCCTGATCGTGCAATTGCGGGTCAGCGGCCCGATCCAGCGCATGACCGGCACCATGCAGAAACTGGCCAATCGCGAGCTCGGCGTGGAAATTCCCTTCGTGGATCGGGGCGCCGAGATCGGCGCGATGGCCAAGGCCGTGCAGGTATTCAAGGACAACATGGCGGCCCGCGAGCAGACCGAGGCGGAT
>JAYSEE010000405.1:0-1814 GCA_041914045.1 Ferrovibrio sp.
CCTAACCGGCAGCCGTCCTGGGCCAATCCCGGGCCTATCCCCAACGAGTCCGGACCCTAAGGCTATGGCGATCATCGCTCCCGTTCCTCCCGGCCTGCTGCCTACGGTTGCCACCGCGCCGGGCCAGCCGCAATCCAGCCAGGGTCCCGCCGCCTTGCAGGCCGTGACCCAGGCGGCGGCTATCGGCGTGCGCACCGATACCCGCATGGCGGCCTCGGCCTCGGGCAATTCCGGCGGTTCGTCCGGTGCGCGCGGCGACAAGGGCAAGGATTCCGACAACGGCGCCAGCACCACGGAAACCCGTAGCAACGGCGCCCGCTCGGCGCTGCGTCGCGGCCCGCGCCAGCGCGGCATGGGCGGCAAAACCGATATCAGCGTCTGATCCGCTGAATTCACTCGGCGCATAAACTTTATTAACCAAGACCGGCGACTCTGCTGCCCATGATCGAGGATTTGGGGGAGATAGATATGTCGGTGCGTATCAGGCACTTGCGGGCCATTCTTGCGTCGATTAACGAGCAATTGCAGCAGAGCGATCTACGGCCCGAGGCGCGGGATTATCTGGAGCGCACCGCTTCTTCCTGCCGCGAGACCATCCGCGACCTGGCGGCCAAGCTGTAAGGCTTTCGGCCATGCCTAAACCGCTTCCGGGAATGCTTCCGGGCCAGCGGGCGCTGTTCGATATTCCGGACGATGTGGCTTATCTGAACTGCGCCTATATCGGGCCGTTGCCCAAGCCGGCCTTGGCGGCGGGCGAAATGGGCATGGCGCGCAAGGCCACGCCCTGGATCGTCAGCCAGAGCGATTTTTTCACGGAATCTGATGCCATCCGCGCCCTGCTCGGCCGCATGATCAATGCGCCGGCCGATAGAGCGGGGCGGGATGTGGCTCTGGTGCCCAGCGTATCCTACGGCATGGCGCAGGCGGTTTCGGCATTGGAGCCGGGCTTGCGGCCGGGGCAGGAAATCCTGGTGCTGGCCGATCAGTTCCCCTCCAACCTGTATCCCTGGATGGTGCTGGCCGAACGCAAAGGCGCGCGCATCAAGACCGTGCCGCGCCCGGCCGACGACGATTGGACGGCGGCGGTGCTGGAGCATCTGACGCCGGCGGTGGCGATTGCCGCCCTGCCGCATAATCACTGGACCGATGGCGGCCTGCTGGATCTGGAAAGCATCGGCCGCGCCTGCCGCGCGCTGGGCGCGGCTTTATGCGTGGATGCCACGCAATCCCTGGGCGCGCTGCCTTTCGACGCGGCGCGGATAGATCCGGATTTCCTGGCCGTCGGCGGTTATAAATGGCTGCTCGGGCCATACAGCTACGGCTATCTCTATGTCGCGCCGCGCTGGCAGCAGGCGTTGCCGATCGAGCAGAACTGGATCACCCGCAAGGCATCGGAGGATTTCTCCCGCCTGGTGGAGTATCAGGCCGAATATCAGCCCGGCGCCTGCCGCTTCGATGTGGGCGAACGCAGCAATTTCGCCCTCGCCCCGGTCGCCAAGGCGTCGCTGGAATTGCTGCTGGATTGGGGCGTGGAAAATATCCAGGCCAGCTTGCGCGCCCGCACCGAACGGATCGCCGCCCGCGCCCAGGATGAATTCGGCCTTACCAGCGTGGCGCCGAATCGACGGGCCGGGCATTTCCTCGGCCTGCGCTTCAAGGGCGCGCCGCCGGCCGATCTGCCGGCCCGGCTGGCCCAGGCCAAGGTCTATGTCAGCATCCGGGGTCCGGCCATGCGGGTGACGCCGCATCTCTACAACACCGATGCGGATGTGGATCGGCTCTTCGCGGTGCTGCGCGACGCGCTATAATTATTT
>JAYSEE010000406.1:0-1814 GCA_041914045.1 Ferrovibrio sp.
CCTATGTGAATCCCGCCGCCGAGCAATTCTTCGATTCCGGCGCGGCCATGCTCTGCCGGCAGAATATCCGCGATATCGTGCCGTTCGGCAGTCCGATATTGCAGCTTGTCGGCCAGGTGCAGCGCGACCGCTATACCGTGTCGGAATACGATGTCGATCTCGGCTCGCCGCGCATCGGCGAACGGCTGGTGGATGTGCAGGTTTCGCCGGTGCCGGAATTGCCCGATCATGTGATTTTGCGCCTCGACGAACGCTCCATGGCCGCCAAGATCGACCGGCAATTGACCTATCGCGGCGCGGCGCGTTCGGTCACCGGCATGGCCGCCGTGCTGGCCCATGAAGTGAAGAACCCGCTTTCGGGCATCCGCGGTGCGGCGCAGTTGCTGGAAGGCAGCGTCAGCGTCGCCGACCGCGAACTCACCCGTCTGATCTGCGACGAGACCGACCGCATCTGCGCTCTGGTCGACGGCATGGAAGTGTTTTCCGACAAGCGCCCGATCGAGCGCGGTCCGGTGAATATCCATCAGGTGCTGGAGCATGTGCGCAAGGTGGCGCAGGCCGGTTTCGGCAAGAATGTACGCTTCATCGAACGCTACGATCCCTCGCTGCCGCCGGTTTTCGGCAATCGCGATCAATTGATCCAGGTTTTCCTGAATCTGGTGAAGAATGCCGTGGAAGCCATCGGCGGCGATCCGGGCGGCGAGATCATGCTCACCACGGCCTACCGCCATGGCGTGCGCCTGGCGGTGCGCGGCTCGCGCGACCGCATCCATCTTCCGCTGGAAGTGACAGTGCAGGATAACGGCCCGGGCGTGAGCGAGGATATCCGGCCCTATCTGTTCGACCCCTTCGTGACGACCAAATCCCATGGCAGCGGCCTGGGTCTTGCATTGGTGGCGAAGATCATTGGCGACCATGGCGGCGTGATCGAATGCGACAGCCGCCCGCGCCGTACCGTTTTCAGTGCCCGGCTGCCGGTCCATAACCCGGCAACCGAGGAGTCCGGAGGATTAGCATGAGTAACAAGGGCACGATCCTCGTCGCAGATGACGACCGGTCCATCCGCACCGTGCTCGACCAGGCATTGGGGCGGGTGGGCTATCAGGTCCGCACCACCGGCAATGCGGCCACGCTGTGGCGCTGGGCTTCGGAAGGCGAGGGCGATCTGATCATCACCGATGTGGTGATGCCCGACGAGAACGGCCTCGACCTGCTGCCGCGCATCAAGCGCATCCGGCCCGATCTGCCGATCATTGTGATGAGCGCGCAGAAGACCCTGCTTACCGCCGTGAAGGCGGCCGAACGCGGCGCTTATGATTATCTGCCCAAGCCGTTCGACCTGAAGGAATTGCTGCGCGTTGTGGAACGCGCGCTGAGCCAGCCCAAAGCGCCGCCTTCGGAAGAGGCCGAGGCCGCCGCCGACGAGGAAAAGCTGCCGCTGATCGGCCGTTCGCCCTCGATGCAGGAAATCTATCGCGTGATGGCGCGCCTGATGGGCACCGATCTGACCGTGCTGATCTCGGGCGAGAGCGGCACCGGCAAGGAACTGGTGGCCCGCGCGCTGCACGATTACGGCAAGCGCCGCAACGGCCCCTTCGTTGCCATCAACATGGCGGCGATCCCGCGCGAATTGATCGAATCCGAATTGTTCGGCCATGAGAAGGGCGCATTCACCGGCGCCAATGCCCGCTATGCCGGCCGTTTCGAGCAGTCGGAAGGCGGCACGCTGTTCCTGGACGAAATCGGCGATATGCCGCTGGAAGCTCAGACCCGCCTGCTGCGCGTGCTGCAGCAGGGCGAATACACCACGGTGG
>JAYSEE010000407.1:0-1811 GCA_041914045.1 Ferrovibrio sp.
GGCCGAAGACGCGGAACATCCACCAGGCGCGCGGGGCGGAGAGGTGGGTTTCGGACCCGTCATAGACCACGACGCGGTTGCCGTCGCCGATGCCGAGCCGGCGCATGCGGCTGGCGAATTTCTCCGGGCTGGGCAGCATATGCGGCAGCGGGCTGTCGGTATCGGCGATATCGTCGATATCGAAGAACACCGCGCCGGGGATATGGGAATCCTGGTATTCCATCTTGCCGTTGCGGCTCATGGTGGGCAGATACCACGAGGCATCCACCACGCGCAGGTCCGGCGCCTTCAGATGCTCGGCCAGCCATTCGGTGGATACCAGCGCATCGGGATTCACGTAGGACATGGCTCGATCGTCTCCCTGAACCGTCTTATGCGGCGAATTCTATATTCACGCGGCGGTTTTGCCGCCCCTTGTTTTCCACCTTGCGCACCGAAACCGCGCCGATCTCGCCGGTGCGGGCCACATGGGTGCCGCCGCAGGCCTGCAGATCCAGCGGGCGGTCGACGCCCACCACTTCGATCAGCCGCACCCGGCCGAATCCCATTGGCGGCTTCACCGCCATGGTTTTCACCAGTTCCGGGCTGTTTAGCAACTCCTCATCGGTGATCCAGCGTGCGGTTACGGCATGATCGCCCTGGATCAGTTCGTTCAGCTTGGCGGTCAGCGTTTCTTTGTCGGGAATCTGGTCGGCCATGTCGAAATCCAGCCGGCCCTTGCCGTCGCTGACCTGGCCGCCGGTGACCGGGAAGGGCACCAGCGCGGAAAGCAGATGCAGGCAGGTATGCATGCGCATCAGGCGGTGGCGGCGTTCCCAATCCAGCTTCAGCAGGCCGCGCTGGCCGACTTTCAGCAGCGCGCTGCCGGCGCCGGGCTTGTGGATGATGCCTTCGGGACCATCGCCCTTCACGGTATCGGCGATCTCTATGGTCTGGCCGTCTTCCAGTTCGAAGCGGCCGATATCGCCAAGCTGGCCGCCGCCCAGCGGATAGAACACCGTGGCATCCGTCTGGAAGCCGCGCTCATCAATGGCGGTGACGGTGGCGGGGCATTCCCGCAGATAGGCGTCTTCGCGAAAGAGGAATTGGGTCATTAGGCCATCCAGGGCGGGATCGGCAGGTTTTTGCCGCGCAGGAAATCGGGATTGAACAGCTTGCTTGCATAGCGCGCGCCGCCATCGCAGAGGATGGTGACGATGGTATGGCCGGGGCCCATCTGCCTGGCCAGCCGGATCGCGGCCGCCACGTTGATGCCGCTGGACGAGCCCAGCACCAGGCCTTCATGCTGCACCAGATCGAACACCACCGGCAGGGCTTCTTCATCCGGGATCTGGAAGGCCTCGTCTGGCGTGATGCCTTCCAGATTGGCGGTGATGCGGCCCTGGCCGATGCCTTCGGTGATCGAGCCGCCCTCGGCCTTCAATTCGCCGTGCTTGTAGAAGTTATACAAAGCCGCGCCCATCGGATCGGCCAGAGCCACCCGCACTTTCGGATTGCGCTCCTTCAATGCCAGCAGGATGCCGGCGAAAGTGCCGCCCGAACCCACGGCGCAGGTGAAGCCATCCACCTTGCCATCGGTCTGCCGCCAGATTTCCGGCCCCGTGGTGCGGTAATGCGCTTCGCGGTTGGCCACGTTGTCGAACTGGTTGGCCCAGATCGCGCCATTCGGCTCGGTCTTCGCCAGGTCTTCCGCCAGGCGGCCGGAATAGCGCACGTAATTGTTGGGGTCTTTATAGGGTGCGGCGGGCACCAGGCGCAGATCGGCGCCGCAGAGCCGCAGGAAGTCTTTTTTCTCCTGGCTCTGGGTTTCC
>JAYSEE010000408.1:0-1786 GCA_041914045.1 Ferrovibrio sp.
GGTCCGGCCGGCAGGTAGATCGCCGGCAGGCCGGCGCTGGTGGCGCCCATCAGCAGGCCGGGGGTGGATTTGTCGCAGCCGCCCATCAGCACCACGCCATCCACCGGATGGCTGCGGATCAATTCTTCCGTCTCCATCGCCAGGAAATTGCGATACAGCATGGTGGTGGGCTTGACGAAATTCTCCGACACCGAGATCGCCGGCAATTCGATGGGCAAGCCGCCGGCCTGCAGCACGCCGCGCTTCACATCCTCCACCCGATGCTTGAAATGCGCATGGCAGGGGTTGATGTCGGACCAGGTGTTGACGATGGCGATCACCGGCTTGCCGGCCCATTCCTCGACCGCATAGCCCATCTGCATCATGCGCGAGCGATGGCCGAAACTGCGCAGATCGTCGGGCGCGAACCAGCGCGCGCTGCGCAGGTCGGCTGGGGTCTTCCGCTTGGCTGTCATCCCGGTCGCTCGTTATCGTTATTATGATGAGCGATCTTACCCATCCGCGCCGGGCTTGCAATCAGGCGGCATCACCGGGTGAAGACCAGCAGGGCCAGCAGCAGAAAGCCGGCGGCGAACAGCCCGGCATAGGCCGCATAGCGCAGATAGGTCTCGCGCAAGGCAGTGCCGATCAGCCGCTGGGCGATATCGGGCGAGACTTCCAGCTTGCGGTCCAGCAAGATCCAGACCTCGGTGCGCTTGAAGGGGCGTTCGCGGGCGGTCTGGCCCTTCAGCAACAGCGTACAACTGACCAGCAAGCAGAGGATGGCGCCGGCGCGCAGGGCCTGGCTCGGCTGGGAAATCAGGCCGATCATCACGCACCAGATCGCCAGCGCGGCGAAGAAGCAGCCTCGTCCGATGGATTGCACCACGAGCCGCCGTACACGCTGATCGAACGACTCTCGCTGCATCGGCCTCCTGCTGGGCTATTCCCGTCTATATCAAACCCGGCGCGGTGATCAGCAAAGCTACCGCCAGCCATATCAGCATGGAAGCGGCATCGCTGCCCTGCCGGCCGGTGATGCGCTCGAACAAAGCCGCCGGCACGCCGGAAATGATCAATGTAGCCACCGACACGATCAAGGATGCGCCGTACAGAATTGCCTCCGACGATTTCGGCGCGAATTCCGGCATCCAGACCGGCGAAAGGATGAAAATCAGCGGCAGGATCGGCGATACGAAGCCGTTCAGCACGGTGACCGCAAGCACGGCGACGAAGATGGTTTGCGGGTTCATTTCAGCCGCCCCCCAGGCTGGGCGCCATGCCGTATTTGGCAAAGGCCACATGAGCCACATAACGCAGCATGAAAGCCCAGAAGGCCAGCACCAGCGGCACGAATTTCGGCGGCAGCATCAGCGGCGTGATGAAGGCGACGGCGCGCAGCGGCCATTCGGTCAGCAGCCGGAAGAAGCGGTAGATGTAGTTCGGGCTGTCCGGCGGCAGGAAGGCGCTCATCATAAAGCGGCCCACGGCGGTCCAGCCGATCATGGCCAGGATATAGGCCACCGCCCAATAGGGCAGGAAGCTCCAGAAGAAATCAGGTTGTGCGGGGGCCATGCAAGCTCGATGAAAAGAGGGCGGCAGACAAAGAAACGGCGGGGATCAATATACGATCCCCGCCGCCTTTTTCAAATGATCGTCCAGGCCTTGTCAGGTTTGGCCCTCTCGGGTCCGGACGATGCGTTGAGGTCAATGCGCGATGGCATCCTCGCTGCGGGCCAGCTTCACTTCGCCGGCCGGCACGCGGATGGAGTCGATGAAGTCCTGCATCTCCTTGGAGGGAGCGGCC
>JAYSEE010000409.1:0-1721 GCA_041914045.1 Ferrovibrio sp.
CGATCTGCTGCTGCCCGGCATCGCCACCTGCCGCTCTTGCCATGGCGGCGAAAAGACGCCGGATAAAATCGCCTCCACCTGCGTGGCCTGTCATGCCTTCCATCGCGAAGACATGCAGCCGATGCGCCCGCCGGTGGGTAAGGATAAGCCCGCCAGCCATGCCGCCTTCACGCCGCGCCTACAGCAAAGCAGCTTCACGGCCATGCTGGCCCATGGGGCGCGGGCTGATGGCAAGGCAGGCGCGGGGGCATCGCAATGAGCCAGCGCGCAATGACCCGGCACCTAATAATTCAGGCGGCCCTTATGCTGGCTGCGCTGCTGCTGGCGCCGGCAATCGCCTCGGCGCAAAGCATCAATGCGCCGGCCTTGACCGACAAGGGGCCGAATCTCGCCGCCGCCATCACGCGCAGCGCGGCAAGCGCGCCGTTGCAGATTACCGTGCCGTTGAACGGCGACATGCCGCGCGCCACCCATGTGTTCGCCCGTTTCGGCAATAACCGCCCGTTGCAGAGGAACGCGGAAGGCTTTTGGATCGACTGGTCGGGCGAATCCTCGGCCTTGATCGACAATCGCTTCCGGCCGCAAGGCGGCAGCCTCACTTTCAAGATTCTCGATGAGGATATATCGGCGGCGTATTTTCCGATTGATATCTTCGTCGCCTACCGGGTCGGCGATACGCTGAAATACGGCTCGATAACATTGGTGCGGCCATGAATCGGGGTGCGGCCATGAATTCGGGCGCGGCCATGAAGCGGCTCATGCGGCGATTGCTGGCGCTGCTGCTGCTGGCGTTGCCGCTGCTGCTGATGGGCGGCGGCGCGCGGGCGCAGAATCTGTCGGCGGCGCAGGTCGATCTGATCGTCAGCCGCGCCGTGCAGGAAGCCCAGGCGCGCGGCCAGCTTGCCACAATCGCGGTGGTGGACCGCGTGGGCAACGTGCTGGCGGTCTATCGCATGACCGGCGCCGGCGGCACCTTCCAGATCACCTCGGGACGCGGCATTCCGCTGGGCAATGGGCTGGAGCAGGTCAGCATCATCAACAGCGCGCTGGCCGCTATCGCCAAGGCTGTTACCGGCGCTTATCTGTCGTCGGGCGGCAATGCCTTCACCACGCGCACCGCCAGCCAGATCGTGCAGGAGCATTTCAACGTCGGCGAAACCAACCAGCCCGGCGGCCCGCTTTACGGCGTGCAGTTCAGTCAATTGCCCTGTTCCGATCTGATGCGCGCCAATGCCGGCGCCGCGCTGGGGCAGGGGCCGCGCCGTTCGCCGCTGGGCCTGTCGGCCGATCCGGGCGGGCTGCCGCTCTATTCCGGCCAGAATGTGATCGGCGGGATCGGCGTGATCGCCGACGGCATCTACGGCCTCGATCTCAACATCATTGATTACGACCGCAATGTGGATGAATTGATCGCCCTGGCCGGCCAGAGCGGCTTCGAGCCGCCGGAAGAGATCAAGGCCTATCGCATCTCGGTGGATGGCCGCCTGCTGCGCTATATGGATGTGGATCGCCGCGATCTGGCCAGCAATCCGGGCGGCGCGCCTGCGGTGCCGGCCGGCGGCGCCTTCGTGAACGTGGCGGGCTATTTCACCGCCGGCGCTTCGCGGGCCGGTCAGGCCTATGGCACCAATGCCTCCGGTATCCGGCCCGATAACGGCACGGATTATCCCGGCCTGCCGGCCTATGTGCTGGACGATGGCACCGGCACCAACCGCTTTCCG
>JAYSEE010000410.1:0-1647 GCA_041914045.1 Ferrovibrio sp.
GGCACATCAGAAGCGCCTGCTTTTAGCGCCAAACGACAACAGAAAATTGATCAGGATCAACAAGCGCCGGAATCCAGCGGGAACCGGCTATTCGGCCAACAGCAGATCCTTGGCCCGGTTGATCTGTGCCGCCAGATAGGTCGAGCCACCCTGGTCGGGATGGAATTTCTTCATCAGCCTGCGATGGGCGGCACGAATATCCGCCGGCGTGGCGCCAGGCTGCAATCCCAGGATATCCAGTGCCTGTTCACGGGTGAGCGCGCCCCCACCCGGAACACCTTCGGCAGACTCCCCCGCATCGCCCCGGGCCGCCTTTTCCCGCCAATCCTCGCCGATCGTGCGATCGAGATAGGATTCCAGCAATGCCGCGCCCTGGTTGTCAGCGGCACGGCAATCGCGCAGCAGCAGAAGCAAATCCTCGAACGACAACGATGTCAGGCTGCGGCCGGCGAAACGCCCCTGCAGGACTTCGCCATGCATGCGCCCCGTGGCATGGTTCAGCCGCATGCGCAGCCAGGCGGTTTCCACCTGCGACTGCTGTCCGCCACCAGCCTGATCGGACGGCTGCTCGAAGCCGGTGCGAGCCTTGTGCCAGTCAGGGCCGGCATTCCGGCTGCCCCGCCCCGCGCGGCCGCCGAACCAGCCTCCGAAGGGCAGCAGGCCACGCGGCAAATAGCCCAAGGCAGCGGCACCGGCAGCTCCCAGCATCATGGCCACATCGATGCGCCCCCGCACCAGGAAGAATACCGCCAGACCGCCGCATAACGCCGCGCTGGCATATTTGATCCCTCGCGCCAGCAGGCGGGGATCGGCGTTGACGAAAGCCCTGCCCCCGAGCCAGAGCAGGATCACGCCGACAATGCCAAGAGCGAACCATGCCGCCATGAGGTCACCGCATCTGACCGATCAGCAGCTGTGCGCTGCCGCCGGACCGTCTGGCATAATCCTCCAGGGCCCGGATACCACCGGCCGCATAGACCGCCACCGCCGACAACAAATCGCGCAACATGGCAGCGCTGGAGCGGTCGAAGGCGCAATAAGCGCCGCGGGTCAGCCGCGCCATGTCGCGAAAGCAGGCTTGCGCCTGGGGCTCCTCGCCTTCCTGGAAAGCGAAAATCGGCACGCCAAGCAGGCCAAGCTCACCAGCCCGCCGGGCGATCTCGTCAGGGTCCTCTTCCATGCAATCGCCAACATAGACCAACGCGTTTATCTTGCCTTCACGCGCCTCGGCCAGCGTATGCCGCAGTACCCGTTCGATCTGGGTATAGCCTCCCACGCATTCGACCTGCCGCATCAACCGCAGCAGCCGGCGCGTATCGGAGACCCAGCTTGAGGCCCGGCATTCGCCTTGACCGCGGAAAAAGACGAGCTGGATATCGAGACCGCCAAGGCCAGCCGTGGCGCGGAACATCTCGGCCTGAATATCCTGCGCCTCATCCCAGGTCGGCCGGCGACTTGCGGTGGCATCCATGGCAAAGACCAGACGGCCACGCCCGCCCGGCGGCAGATCGGCACGCGGGCTGAGGGCGACCTGGCGCAAAAAAGCCTCGACCTCCCGGCTGGAGGATCTGGCCGGGATCCGGTCCGAATCAGAAGGCTTGCGGCTGTTGTCCACGCTTCGATCTTTCCATGACTTCGCGTCAGGAT
>JAYSEE010000411.1:0-1642 GCA_041914045.1 Ferrovibrio sp.
CATCGTGGTGGCGCCGATGATATTGCTGGTCACGAAGGGCCGGCTGTTGACAAAGGCCAGCGCCATCTGCGCCGGGTCGAGGCCATGTTGCTGCGCCAGCGCCACATACCGCTGGGTGGTGCGTTCGACCTGCGGGTTGGAATAGCGCGTGAAGCGGGTGAACAGCGTGAGCCGCGCGCCGGCCGGCTTGGCGCCACCCAGATACTTGCCGGCCAGCACGCCCATGGCCAGCGGCGAATAGGCCAGCAGGCCGACATCCTCCTGCTTGGTCACTTCCGACAGCGAGGATTCGTACCAGCGGTTCAGCAGGCTGTACGGATTCTGGATTGAGACGATGCGCGGCCGCGACGAAACGGCCGCGGCATCGGCCACGTGGCGCATCACGCCCCAGGCGGTTTCGTTGGAGACGCCGAAATGCCGGATCTTGCCGGCCTTGACCAGCTCGCCCATCGCATCCAGCGTTTCGGCAATCGCGACCGAAGCCTCGTCGTTCCAGGGGTATTCCGCCCGGCCGAAATTGGTGGTCAGACGGTCGGTCCAATGGGTCTGATACAGATCGATATAGTCGGTCTGCAGCCGCTTCAGGCTTTTGTCGACCGCCTCGAAAATCTGCCGGCGGCTCAAATCCGGCGGCTGCTTGTCGTCGCGCAGCCAGGCGAAATCGCCGCGCGGTCCACCGCCACGGCCGGCGACCTTGGTGGCGATGACGACCTTGTCGCGGTTTTTGCGCGCCTTCAGCCAGGTGCCGATGTAACGCTCCGTGCTGCCCTGGGTCTCACCCCTTGGCGGCACGGGATACATCTCGGCGGTATCGATGAAATTGATGCCGCGCTCCAGGGCATAATCGAGCTGGGCATGGGCCTCGGGCTCGGTGTTCTGTTCGCCCCAGGTCATGGTGCCAAGACAGATCAGGCTGACCTGCAGGTCGGTACGGCCTAAACGACGGAACTCCATGACAAAACTCCCGACTCGACCCGGCAAACACACGCGGCCGCCAGTTCCGGCGGCGAATCCATATTGTCGGCCCGACTCGGCTTTTACAACAACGAATTGGGGTCAGGCGCCCAGGAAACGCAAAATCTGGGGCAAGATGCGCTGAACGATCACCGCCACCCCTTCACGGTTGGGATGCATGCCATCGCCCAGATTGAGCTTGGCATCGGCCGCCACCCCATCGAGGAAAAAGGGATAGAGCGGCAGGCCGTGCTTGGCGGCCAGATCGGGATAGATCGTGTTGAACCGGCGGCCGTAATCGGCGCCCAGGTTGGGGGCGGCCTGCATGCCCGTCAGCAGTACCGGGATCCCGGCCTGTTTCAGTCTTGCCAGGATGGCATCCAGATTGCCGCGCGCCTGTTCGGGAGACAGGCCGCGCAGCATGTCGTTGGCGCCCAGTTCCACCAAGGCATGGGTGGGTTTGTCGGCCAATGCCCAGTCCAGCCGCGACAAGGCCGCCGCCGTGGTGTCGCCCGATACGCCGGCATTGATCACCGTGACATTCAGCCCCTTCGCCCGCAGCGCCTTTTCCAGTTGCACCGGGAAAGCCGCGTCGGGCGGCAGATTGTAGCCCGCGGTCAGGCTGTCGCCGAAAGCCAGCAGGCGGATCGGCTGCGCGGCCTGCGCGGGCAGCACGAATGACAGGGCC
>JAYSEE010000412.1:0-1633 GCA_041914045.1 Ferrovibrio sp.
CGGGCATCCGGATGGCGCCGCAGACGCCACATCGCGACGGTTCCCAGGAAAGGCCAGAGCCAAAGCTGCGTTGGTCGCGTTCCTGAATATACGCTATCGTCACATTGAGGACTCGCCGCATAGCCCCAGCGATGCCCATGCTGCTGAAAGCGGCATCGGCCGCTTGGGCCTTCCGGCCTGGTTCTCGGAAATGCGGCATAGTTGGGGGGATATGCAGAGAATAGACGCCGATCGCCGGCCGATAATCATCGGCGTGGGCGAAATCAAGGACAGACCGCAGGATATGGCGCGTGGCTTGGAACCCGCCATGTTGATGCGGCGGGCATTGCAATATGCCGAAGCGGATTCCGGTGCGCGGCTGTTGGGCCGGCTGGATTCCCTGGATGTAGTGAATCAGCAAACCTGGCGCTATCGCGATTTGCCGGCGCTGCTTGCCGAGGCGCTGGATGCGCGGCCGGCTTGGCGGCGTTATGGCGATATCGGCGGCAATACTCCGCTGCAATTCCTCCATGAAGCCGCCCTGCGGATTGCCAAAGGCGAGAGCGATCTCGCAGCCGTTGTGGGAGGAGAGGCCACTTATACCGCGGCGTGGGCGCGCCGGAACGGCGTTGCGCTGCAATGGACGGCAGCGGAAGCACCCGATTTCGCTGCGGGTGCTTATTTCCCCAAGCGCGATCGGAATTATCTGGCGCCGCTGGCCCGCCGCCATGGCCTGGAAGAGCCGATCACCGTGTATCCGCTGTATGAGAATGCAACGGTGAAGCATTGGGGGCTCTCGCCAGCCGAAGCCGCGGCGGAATCGGCCATGATGTGGGCGTCTCTTTCCGAGGTTGCGGCGCAAAATCCGAATGCCTGGATCAGCAGGCGGTACAGCATGCGGGAAATCGCCGAGATCGGCGCTGGCAACCGGCCGATTGCCTGGCCATACAGCAAATTGCTGGTCGCCAATCCGGCCGTGAATCAAGGCGGCGCTTTCATACTGGCGAGCGTTGCGGCGGCGCGGGCGCTGGGCATTCCCAGGCATCGCTGGCTCTATGTTTGGGGCGGCGGCGCGGCGGCGGAACCAAGGGATTGGATGGCGCGCGATCAATTCTACGCCGCACCGGCGCAGGAAGTCGTGATGGAACGCCTGCTCGCAATCAGCGATGGCGAGATCGGGCGTTTCGGTGCAATCGAACTCTACAGTTGCTTTCCCTGCGTGCCGAAAATGGCCCGGCGCAAGCTCGGGCTGGCCATGAATCGGTCTTTCTCGGTGGCGGGCGGCCTCACATTCCATGGCGCGCCGCTCAACAATTACATGACCCATGCAGTGGCTGCGACAGTGCGCAGGTTGCGTCAGGCCCCGGATGTCCTGGGCCTGCTTTATGGGCAGGGCGGTGCGGTCACCGCGCATCATGGCATCGTCGTATCGGCGGACGAACCGGAGATAGATGATTACCTGTTCGATTGGAATCTTCAGCATGAAGCCGACAGGCGCCGCAGCCCTGCGCCGCAAGTGGAAGCGGATGCCACGGGCGAGGCGATGCTTGAGACTTTCACGGTGATTTTCGACCGCGAGGGAGCCGTATCCCATGGGGCGGCCGTGCTTCGGCTGCCGAATGGCGGCCGCAGCCTGGGACGGATCGGGCTGGAT
>JAYSEE010000413.1:0-1633 GCA_041914045.1 Ferrovibrio sp.
GGATGAAAAGCCCGGCGCGGCGGCGCCTGCCGCCGCGGCCCCGGTTGCTCCCGCGACTGCCCCGGTGGCAGCTCCGGCCCCGGTCGCTGCCGCACCCGCGCCGAAGCCTGCCGCCGCCCCCGCGCCCGTGAAGACGGATGGCGGTCGCGTGATCGCTTCGCCCCTGGCCAAGCGGATCGCGCAGCAGAATAATCTCGATCTCAAGGCGATTGCCGGCAGCGGGCCGCGCGGCCGCATCGTGAAATCCGATGTGCAAGCCGCCATTGCCGGCGGCGGCGCGAAAGCGGCGGCGCCTGCCGTTGCCGCTGCATCGGCCAAGCCGGCTGTGCCGGCGGCAACAGGCCCGGGGGCGCGGCAATTGGCCGATCTGCTCAAGATGCCCTACAAGCTGGAACCGCTTTCGGGCATGCGCAAGACCATTGCGCGGCGGCTCACCGAGTCCAAGCAGACGGTGCCGCATTTCTATTTGACCATCGACACCGAGATCGACGAACTGCTGAGCTTGCGCAAGCGGCTCAACGACAAGACCGATGCCAAGATCAGTGTGAACGATTTCGTCATCCGCGCTGTGGCGTTGGCGCTCAAGAAGGTGCCGACTGCCAATGCCAGCTACGACGACAGCGGGATGATGTATTACGAGCATGCCGATATTTCCGTGGCGGTGGCCACGCCGGCCGGCCTGATCACGCCGATCATCAAGCAGGCCGAAAGCAAGGGCCTCACCCAGATCGCCACCGAGATGAAGGATCTGGCGGTGCGCGCCCGCGACGGCAAGCTGAAGCCCGAGGAATATCAGGGCGGCACCTTCTCGATCTCCAATCTCGGCATGTTCGGCGTGAAGCAATTCGAGGCGGTGATCAATCCGCCGCAGGGCTGCATTCTGGCGGTCGGCATGGGCGAGCAGCGCGCGGTGGTGAAGAACGGCCAGATCGTGCCGGCCACGGTGATGACCTGCACGCTTTCGGTCGATCACCGCGCGGTGGATGGCGCGGTCGGCGCGCAATTCCTGCAAGTCTTCAAGGGCTTCATCGACGACCCGCTGACCATGCTGCTGTGAGGTGGGCGCGATGAGCAAGGTTGCCATCGTTACCGGCGCAGGCAAGGGCATGGGGGCGGCCGTGTTGAAGCGGCTGGCCTCCGATGGCTACAAGCTGGCCGCCATGTCGCCATCCGGCGCGGCGAAGAAACTGGCGGAAAGCCTGGGCGGCATCGGCGTGGATGGCTCCAATGCCGTCGCCGCCGATACCGAAAAACTGGTGAAGCTGACGCTCGATACCTATGGCCGCATTGATGCGGTGGTGAATAATACCGGCCATCCGCCCAAGGGCGCGTTGCTGGAGATTTCCGACGAAGCCTGGCTGCAAGGTTTCGAGCTGGTGCATCTGAGCGTCATACGCATGCTGCGGATGGTCACCCCGGTGATGCTGAAGCAGGGCAGCGGCGGCATCGTGAATATCCTCACTTATGCCACGCTAGAGCCCGAGGCGGCGTTTCCGGTTTCCGGCCCAGTGCGCGCCGCCTTGGCGGCTTTCACCAAGGTGTATGCCGACGAATATGCGGCAAAGGGCATTCGCATCAACAACGGCTTGCCGGGCTATATCGACAGCCTGCCGGAAAAGCCCGAGCGCAAGTC
>JAYSEE010000414.1:0-1631 GCA_041914045.1 Ferrovibrio sp.
GGCATCCCCGCGAAAGGCAGGGCCTCGTTGGCGGCCAGCCGCCAATCGCCGCGATCCAGATCGCCCAGTCCGGTGAATTTCCACTGCTCCAGCCGCTTATGCGGCAAGCCATGGCGGCGGAAGGCAGCCAGGCCGGCGGCGCGCAACGGCGCGGCCGCATCCTGCGGCAAGCCTTCGGCGAGCGCGCCCAGCTTTTCGGCGAAGCCGCTCATGCCGCCTCGCCCAGGATATCGCCATAGCCCTTGGCTTCCAGCTCCAGCGCCAATTCCTTGCCGCCGGATTTGACGATGCGGCCCTTGGCCAGCACATGCACGAAATCCGGCACGATGTAATCCAGCAGCCGCTGATAATGCGTGATCACCAGCGCCGAACGCTCCGGCCCGCGCAGGGCGTTCACGCCTTCGGCGACGATCTTCAGCGCATCGATATCCAGGCCGCTGTCGGTTTCATCCAGGATCATCATGCGAGGTTCCAGCATCAGCATCTGGAACACTTCGTTGCGCTTCTTCTCGCCGCCGGAAAAGCCGACATTCACCGGCCGTTGCAGGAATTTCTCATCCATCTGCAACTGCTTCATGCGCGCCTTGGCGGCTTTCAGGAAACTCATCGCATCCAATTCCGGCAGGCCGCGATGCTTGCGCACGGCATTCACCGCCGAACGCAGGAAAACCGCATTCGCCACGCCGGGAATTTCCACCGGATACTGGAAGGCCAGGAACAGGCCTTCGCGGGCGCGATCCTCCGCCGGCAGGCCGAGCAGGCTCTGGCCATCGAGCAGGATGTCGCCATCCGTCACCTCATAGCCGTCGCGGCCCGACAGCACATAAGACAGCGTGGACTTGCCCGAGCCGTTCGGCCCCATGATGGCATGCACTTCGCCGGGCCGGATGGTGAGGTCGATGCCGTTGAGAATGGCCTTGCCGTCCACCGTGGCATGCAGATTGCGGATTTCAAGAATGCTGCTCATTTAACCCACCGACCCTTCAAGACTGACGCCCAGCAGCTTCTGCGCTTCCACGGCGAACTCCATCGGCAGCTTCTGCAAAACCTCCTTGCAGAAGCCGTTGACGATGGTGGAAACCGCGTCTTCCTCCGACAGGCCGCGCTGGCGGCAATAGAACAACTGATCGTCGGAAATGCGCGAGGTGGTGGCTTCATGCTCCACCTTGGCGCTGCGATTCTTCACTTCTATGTAGGGCACCGTGTGCCCACCGCACCTGTCCCCTATAAGCAGGCTGTCGCATTGCGAATAATTGCGCGCATTGCCGGCCTTGCTGCTCATCCGCACCAGGCCGCGATAGGTATTCTGCGCGCGGCCGGCGGAAATGCCCTTGGAGATGATGGTGGATTTGGTGTTGGCGCCGAGATGGATCATCTTGGTGCCGGTATCGGCCTGCTGGGCGTTGTTGACCACCGCCACCGAATAGAATTCGCCGACGCTGTGATCGCCCTGCAAAATCACGCTGGGATATTTCCAGGTGATGGCCGAGCCGGTTTCCACCTGGGTCCAGGAAATCTTCGAGCGGTCGCCGCGGCAAGCGCCGCGCTTGGTGACGAAATTGTAGATGCCGCCCTTGCCGTCCTTGTCGCCGGGATACCAGTTCTGCACCGTGGCATAGCGGATTTCCGCA
>JAYSEE010000415.1:0-1623 GCA_041914045.1 Ferrovibrio sp.
AAAACCGTTCGCGTCCAGACGCCCCATGCTTCGTATCTCGCCAGCCGCCATTGCGGCTTGAACCGGACAACCGCTTCCACGATCAGCATCACCGCGATGGCGGGCCATATCGAAGAACCGGCGGATAGGGCAGTCTGTGCCGGGCGCAATGTCAGCAGCGCGCCAAGCATCTCCAGATATTGTGGCAGAGAATTGGCGCGGATCAAGCCGAAGCTGATCACAACGATGGTAAACACCACCAGCATGTTTAAATAACGCCATGCGCCCTGTGGTTTCAGCCAGCCATGCGGCAGCGCCTTCTGGCCGACGATCAGCGTTGCCTGCAAGGCGCCGAAGGCCAGGAAGGTGAATTCCGCGCCATGCCAGATGCCGATGGTGGTCCAGGTGATGAAGGCGGTGGCATTCTCCTTCATGTTGCGCGACCAGTTCGTGCTGCGCACCATGAAGCGGCCCAACGGGCGGTAGATGTAATCGCCGATCCAGCGGGTGAGCGAGATATGCCAGCGCTGCCAGAATTCGGTGAGCGTTTCGGCGAAGAAGGGTTGCTTGAAATTGTTGATCAGCTCCACGCCGAACAGCCGCCCGGCGCCCACCGCGATCAGCGAATAGCCGCCGAAATCCGACAGCAATTGCAGCACGAAGCCGAGAAAGCCGATCAGCGCGCCCTTGGCCCCGCCGGCAGCGCCCGCCGCATAGGCCGGATCGACGATGCCGCCCAGCCGGTCGCCGATGGCTTCCTTCAGGAATACGCCATAGGCGATCAGCAGCAGGCCGCTCATCACCATCTCCGGCGTCGGCCGGCGGCCTTCCCATAGCGGCTGCGCCAGCGCCTGATAGCGCTCGATCGGGCCGGCCAGCAATTGCGGGAAAAAGCCGATATACAGCGTGAAGCGCAGAAGATTGCGGTCCGCCTTATAAGCGCCGCGATGCACGTCGATCAGATAGCTCAGCACTTGGAAGGTGTAGAAAGACAGGCCGGCCGGCACCAGCACCGCGCCATAGCCGCCGAAATCCAGGTTGGAAACCGGCAGATAACGCTCCATGCCGTCCAGCCAGATCGGCAGGTATTTGTAGATCAGCAGCGGCCCCAGCGCCGTTGCCACGAAGATGCCGCAGAGCCAGATGCGCGGCGGGCGTTTTTCCAACAGCAGCGCGCCGATGAATCCCACCGCGATCACGCCCAGCAGCACCGGCAGGAACAGCCAGTTCAATTGCCCGTAGAAACCCAGGCTGGCCAGCAGCAGCAGCCAGCGCCGCGCCATCGGCGGCAAAATCGCCGCCAGCAGCGCGGCCAGCAATACGCCGGGCACGTAAAGCAGCAGGCTCATGCGCCGAACCGCCTTTGAAACAGGATGCGGTCTTGCCGCTTGCCGTCGATCAGCACGGCTTCATCAATGCGGCCGGCTTGCGCGAAGCCTGCCCGACGCAGGCAGGCTGCCGAAGCGGCATTCTCCGCCACGATCCAGGCGGTGGCGACATGCAGGTCGGCCGGGTTGGCGGCGCAGAAAGCGGCGATGGCCGCCGAAGTCAGCCCACGCCGCGCCTGCGTCTTGTCGCCCAGCAGGAACCACAGATTGATGCCATCGCCTCGTTCATGTCGCTCGGCATGGCCGAGCGGGTCGA
>JAYSEE010000416.1:0-1590 GCA_041914045.1 Ferrovibrio sp.
TGAAGCGGATGCTGCCGGCATCGGGACGCAGCTCACCGATCAGCTGGCCGATCATGGTGGTCTTGCCGGCGCCGTTGGGGCCGATCACGGCATGGATCTCACCCTCGCGGATATCGAGCGAGAGGTCATCGGTGGCGGTGAGGCCGCCGAAGCGTTTGACCAGATTGGATGCCTGCAGAACCGGTTCAAGCATGGTCGCCTCCCGTCATGCTATCGCCGCGTCTGCGCCGGTAATGCCGCCAGGCGAAGCCGGCCAGGGCGAAGGCGCCGGCCAGGATCAGGGTGGGTACGAGCCAGGCATCCTCATAGACCATGTGCACGCCATAGATCAGGAAGAAAGCGGCGATGCCGGCCAGCAGCGCGCCGCTCTGGCCGCGGCTGATCGCGCCATCGATGCCGCCACGGGCGAAGATCACCACCAGCACCAGGATCGGGCCGAACACGATCTTCCAGTATTCGGTCCAGCCGGAGAGGATTTCCTCGAGCAGCAGGAAACTGACGGTGCCGAACAGCGGGCCGAACAGGGTGCCCATGCCGCCCAGCACCACCATCACGATCAGGTCGCCCGAGCGGCTCCAATGCATCATCGCCGGGCTGATGAAGTTGGTGAAGGTGGCGGTCAGCACGCCGGCCAGACCGCAGGCCATGCCGGCGAGGATGAAGGCGGTGAGGCGATAGCGGAAAACCGGAAAGCCGATGGTGGCCATGCGGCGGTCGTTCGACTTGGCGCCCTGCAGCACCAGGCCGAAGCGTGAATTCACCACGCGCTGGCACAGGAAGAGGGTGGCGGCGAGCAGCACCCAGCACAGCCAGTAGAAGCTGGGCCGGTCATCGAGGTTGATCAGGCCGCCGAAATCCGAGCGCTTCATGATCGTCAGACCGTCGTCGCCGCCATAGGCGAAGGCGCCGTTGCCCAGATAGTAGACGAGCTGGGCCAGCGCCAGCGTGATCATGATGAAGAAGATGCCCTTGGTGCGCAGCGACAGCAGGCCGATGATCGCGGCAACCAGGCCGGAGATGATCACCGCCAGAGGCCACTGGATCCAGGCGGCGTGCACGCCATGGAAGGCGAGGATGCCGACAGTGTAGCCGCCGATGCCGATATAGGCGGCATGGCCGAAACTGACGAGGCCGCCATAACCCAGGATCAGGTTCAGGCTGACGGCGGCGATCGACATGATGACGATGCGGGTGAACAGCGTCAGCAGAAAAGGATCGTCGAAGACATCGGCCAGAATCGGCACGAGGGCGAGGAAACCAAGCAGGGCAAGACCGGTGACGGTGCTGATGCGCGCGGTACCGGCGGAACTGGCGGGTGTGGAAACGGCGGACACGAAACGCTCCTTAACGGCCGGGGGCGGGGAACAGCCCGGCGGGACGCAGCACAAGCACGGCGGCCATCAGGATGTAGATCAGCATCGAGGACAGGGCGGTGGCCAGTGTGCCGGCCTCCGACGGCGTGAGCACGGTGCCGAGAATGTTGGGCAGGAAGGCGCGGCCCATGGTGTCGATGATGCCGATGGCAATGGCGGCGATGAAGGCGCCGCGGATCGAGCCGATGCCGCCGATCACGATCACCACCAGCGCCAG
>JAYSEE010000417.1:0-1561 GCA_041914045.1 Ferrovibrio sp.
CGCATACGCGCTGCCGCTGGCCCTGGCGGCGATTCCGGCCCAGGCAACGCCAGAACTTGCCGCCCTGCTGCAAACCGAGCCGGATATCGCCGTGCTGCAACATGGCTTCGCGCACGGCAATCATGCAGCAGAGGGCGAGAAGAAATCGGAATTTCCCGGCAATCGCCCGGTCGCCGACAGCCTGGCCGATCTGCGCCAGGGCCGCGAGATATTGCGCACATTATTCGGCCCGCGCCTGCGGCCGGTGCTGGTGCCGCCATGGAATCGCATCGCGCCCGCGCTGCTGCCGCATCTGCCCCGGCTGGGCCTGCATGGCTTGTCCGGCTTCAAGGCCCGCGCCGATCTCTGGGCCGCGCCGGGATTGATGCAGGTGAATACCCATCTCGATCCGGTGCATTGGAAGGCCGGCGGCGGCTTCATCGGCCTGCCGGCGGCGCTCGATACGATTTTGCTGCACCTGCGTAATGACAGCGACGAACCGCTGGGCCTGCTCACCCATCATGCCCGCCACGATGCCGAAACCTGGGATTTCATCGCCGCCTTGCTGGCGAAAACGCGAACGCATCCGGGGGCTTCGTGGCTGGATGTGGAATCCGCCTTCGGAGCCGGCCCGCCATCCGTTGCGAAGGCCTGACGCATGGTTGTCATAAGCCGCATGTATTACCCCATGGCGCGATTATGGCCCGATCTGCTGCGGGCCGCTCTAGGGTTGCTGTTTTGCCTGGCTCTGATGTTGTTTACTGCTCCGGTTTCTGTCATTTTTACAATACTTTGCGGGGCGAGCCTAATCTTCCTCTGGCTTGCCGTGCATACGCTGTCGCGGCTACGGACAAAGTTCGAGTTGGACAGCCAGGGGGTAAGCCGGCTCGGGGGCCGTGTGCGCCGGATAGAGTGGGATGGCCTGCGCGGCCTTAAGCTGCGCTACTATTCCACCCGGCGCGACGGCTCGCAGGGCTGGATGACAGTAACGATGCAGGGCGACGGGGGCACATTGCGCGCCGATAGCGATCTGGACGATTTCACGCACCTGGTGCGGCAGGCGATGACGGCGGCTGTCCGCAACGGTTTATCGCTGGACGACCGCACCATGAGCAATGCCGCCCGTCTGTTTGGTCAGGATTTCGCGCGATGAATGACGTGTTGCAGCCGGTGATCGAGGTCAACGATCTGAAGGTGCATTTCCGCGTGGCGGAAGGCACCATCAAGGCGGTGGACGGCGTCAGCTTCCGCGTGCCGCGCGGCAAGACCGTATCCCTGGTGGGCGAAAGCGGCTCGGGCAAATCCGTGGTCAGCCAGGCCATCATGGGCATCCTGCCGCGTTCGGCCGAGATCGCCGGCGGCCAGATCCTGTTCCGCGATCCCAATGCCCCGGACAGCCCGATCGACATCGCCAAGCTGAAGCGCGGCGGCCCGGAATTGCGCAAGCTGCAAGGCGGCCGCATTTCGATCATCTTCCAGGAACCGATGACCAGCCTCAGCCCGCTGCACACCATCGGCAATCAGATTGTCGAGGCGTTGCGGCTGCATCGCAAGACCGGCCAGGCCGAGGGCGAGGACCTGG
>JAYSEE010000418.1:0-1526 GCA_041914045.1 Ferrovibrio sp.
GCCGTCATCCTCGATGTCGATCTTGCAGCCCGTCTTCTCCACGATCTCGCGGATCACCTTGCCGCCGGAGCCGATCACTTCGCGGATCTTATCCTTGTTGATGGTGATCACGGTGATGCGCGGCGCGGTTTCCTTCACGCCCGAGCGGTTCTCGGTGATCGCCTTGGCCATTTCGCCCAGGATGTGGATGCGGCCATCCTTCGCCTGGTTCAGCGCCACCTTCATGATCTCTTCGGTGATGCCGGCGATCTTGATGTCCATCTGCAGCGAGGTCACGCCGGTAGACGTGCCGGCCACCTTGAAATCCATGTCGCCGAGGTGATCCTCGTCGCCCAGAATGTCGGACAGCACGGCGAAGCGCTCGCCTTCCAGGATCAGACCCATGGCGATGCCCGCCACCGGCGCCTTGATCGGCACGCCGGCATCCATCAGCGACAGCGAGGTGCCGCAGACGGTGGCCATCGAGGACGAGCCGTTGGATTCGGTGATTTCCGAAACCACGCGCAGCGTGTAGGGGAAATCCGCCTTGCTGGGCAGCAGCGGATGCACCGCGCGCCAAGCCAGCTTGCCATGGCCGATTTCGCGGCGGCCCGGCGAACCCATGCGGCCGGCTTCGCCAACCGAATAGGGCGGGAAGTTGTAATGCAGCAGGAAGGATTCGCGATATTCGCCTTCCAGCGCATCAATGATCTGCTCATCCGAGCCGGTGCCGAGCGTGGTGACGACCAGCGCCTGGGTTTCACCGCGGGTGAACAGGGCGGCGCCATGGGCGCGCGGCAGCACGCCGGTTTCGCACACGATGGGACGCACGGTCTTGGTGTCGCGGCCGTCGATGCGCAGGCCGGTATCCAGGATGTTGAAGCGCACCACCTTGGCTTCCATTTCCTTGAAGGCGTCGCTCACATCCACCGGATTGGCATCCGCGCCTTCGAACAAAGCCTTGGCCTTCTTCTTCACTTCGCCGACCTTGGCGTAGCGGGCCTGCTTCACCTTCTCTTCATAGGCGACGCGCAGCTCGGCCTCGATGCCGGAGGCTTCCAGCTTCTTGTAGGCGGCTTCGTAGCCGGCGCGATCGGACAGCGCCATCGGTTCCTTGGCGCAACGCTCGGCCAGGCCGATGATGGCTTCGATCACCGGCTGGAAATGCGTGTGGCCGAACATCACGGCGCCCAGCATCACGTCTTCCGGCAATTCCTGCGCTTCGGATTCCACCATCAGCACGGCCTTGTTGGTGCCGGCGACGACGAGGTCCAGCTTGCTGTCGGGCAACTGCTTCAGGCTGGGATTCAGCACATACTGACCGTCGATATAGCCGACGCGGGCGGCGCCGATCGGGCCCATGAAGGGAATGCCCGAGATGGTGAGGGCAGCGGAAGCGCCCACCATGGCGGCGATATCGGGATCGTTCTCCAGGTCATGCGCCAGCACGGTGGCGACCACCTGGGTCTCGTTGCGGAAGCCTTCGGCGAAGAGCGGGCGGATCGGGCGGTCGATCAGGCGGGAGACCAGGGTCTCCTTCTCGCTCG